>DAOPYE010000001.1:0-70915 GCA_035352715.1 Holophaga sp.
GACGCGCTGCTATTGGCGGCGGGTGCCAGCAACTGGAGGATGGGCAGCGTGAAGGCTGCCGTCTTGCCCGTGCCCGTCTGGGCGCCAGCCATGAGGTCGCGCCCTTTCAGAATGATGGGAATGGCCTGTTCCTGCACAGGTGTGGGGGTTTCGTATCCCTGCTCGCGCACAGCACGCAGCAGCTCGGGCATAAGGCCGAGGGCTTCAAAAGACATACTTTCTCCTGGAATGGCCAGCTCGCTTGACATCGTTGTCAGTGGGGCACCCGGTCGGGCAAGTGGTTCGAACCGGGAATCCCAAGAGGCGCAGACCGGCGGGCGCCTTCCAAGTGCGATGACCCAGTGTAGCAGTTGCTGCGTTTTCATGTGTGACGCTCGCCGATGAACGCTCGCCGGTGCGATGGAACCCCGTAGGATGTGCCCATGAACCTACGTCGATGCCTCTCTCCCCTTCTGCTGTTCGGTGTGCTGGCCCCTCCGGCCTGCGCGCAGGCGTATTTCAATTTCGGGAAGCCGCTCATCGAGGCCAGTGCGACGGCAGACACCCGCAGCACGGGCATCGAGGCTTCCTTTACCTATCTGGTCCACGGTGGGGTCTCGGTCTATAAGTTGCGCGAATCGCCCATCTCCGGGCCCAATACGGGCATGCGAGTCGATCTCGGTTGCGGCATGGGGGATCGCTGGGGCGATTTCGAGTCCTTTCATTTCTCGGCCGGCTTCAGTCTTGTATCGGATCCTGATAAGTCCCGCGATCATCGCGTCAACGGGGTCGGGCTGTTCGCTCAGGCGGATCTCACGCTGGGGGCACACATCCTCGTGGGCGCCTACGCGCTGGGGCCCCTGGCCAAGGGACAGGATTTCGGTACGGTGGGCGTGAAGGTGGGGTACCGTTTCCCGCCCTATCGCTGATTGCCGAGCAGCGCCTTCCTGAAACAGCGGCTGTTCTGATGGCCCACGTAGGGCCCGTAGTTCTCTATGGGCTGGTATCCGAGCTTGAGATACAGCGCGATGGCCTCGGGCTGCTTCTGCCCTGTCTCAAGCACCAGGGAGGTCATCTGCTCTTCCCGCGCCCAGGCTTCCAGTTCCGCGAGGATCATGGAGGCCATGCCGCGACCACGCGCTTCGGGTTTCACGAACATACGCTTGATCTCGGCTGAGGCCGTCGCCAAGGCTTTGAAGGCGCCGCAGCCGATGGGCGTCTGGTTCTCGTACAGAAGGACGACGTGCGCGAGGTCGCGGCTCGCATTGTGGGCGTCGTAGGACTTCTGGAGCGCGGCGTACCGCTGATTCAGATCGGCGTCGAGCTGGCGCACCAGATCCTGGAAATCCCGGTCCTCGCCCGTGGTGCGAACCCGCGAAAGAGAGGATGCCTGCGGGGAGATGGGATGGATCACGCCAGCATCCGCTTCATCCAAGGATCTTCGTCGACGAAGGCCAGCAGCTTTTCCATGGCGCCGCGTTCCGAGAGGATGGTGTAGAAGTCCTCCTTCACATTGGGCGCGAACTTGATGGCTTCCACGAATTCCGCGCGGCACAGGGGATGCTGTTCCAGGAACGCGAGAAACCCGCTGTCCTCGATGGAGCGGCGGACGGGCTCGAATGTCTCGCCCTGCACATGGCTGACGGCGTACGAGGCGACGCCGACCTGAAGTCCGTGCAGGCTGGGTTTGGCGGCCAGCTTGTCGTAGGCGTGGCTGATCAGATGCTCGCTGCCGCTGGCGGGTCGGCTGCTGCCCGCGATCTCCATGGCGATGCCCGCCATGAGCAGGGAGCTGGCCACCACGCGCTGGAAGTCCAGGTTCTGAGGGTTCTTGTCCGGATAGTAGTAGAAGGTGTCGGCGGCGTTGCGGCAGATGGTCGAGGCGAAATCGTTGACCGGCTCGCCACGCTTCTTGAAGGCCAGCTTCCAGTCGAAAACGGAGGTGAACTTGCAGAAGAGATCGCCGATGCCCGAGTAGTGGAACGCCTCTGGCGCCTTGCGCACGATGTCCGTATCCAGGATGACGGCGTGGGGGATCAGCGTCTTCACGGTCCGGCGCGCGCCTTTGACAACCAGTGACGAGAACGGCGAAGCGAACCCATCGTTGGAAATGAGCGTCGGCACCGAGACCAGCGGCGTCTGGCGGATGTGCGCCAGATACTTGCAGCAGTCGATCACCTTGCCGCCGCCGATCGCCACGATGGCGTCCAACTTTTGGGGCAGCAGGAGGCTTTCCTGGAAGATGGCCTCGATATCGTTCGAGGTCGCTGTGCCTTCATAGGCCACCCGGATCTCGGAGGAAGCCAGCGAGACTTCGACGACGGGGTGGAACAGGGGTTTCAGACCCTCGCCGTAGAAGAGGGCGATTCTGCCGAAGCCCTCGCTCCGGAGATACTTGCCAAGCTTGTGCATGGCGTTGGGTTTGATGCGCAGCAGGGACGGGACGAAGATTTCCATGAAATTCCTTGAACAGGGATGAAGAACGGCGCGTCTAGAGACTGAAGCCTGACAGGATGCCGACGATCTCGTCGTCGATGCGGCCCAGGTTCTCCAGGCTGCTGCCTCCCATGTGTGGTGTCTTGAACACGTTGGGCAGCGCCAATAATGGACAGTCACTGGCGGGCGGATCCTCGTTCCAGACATCGCAGCCGTAGGCCTGTATTTGGCCGGATGCCAGGGCTTCCGCGAGATCCTGCTCCACCACGCAAGCGGCGCGCGCCGTATTGATGAGGATGACGCCGCGTTTCATCCGCTGGATGCGCTCACGGTTGATGAATCTCCGGGTCTGTTCGGTCAAGGGCGTGTGCAGGCTGATGAAATCAGCTGCAGCCAGCACTTCATCCAGGGTGCCTTTCATCTGGGCAATGGGATGCGCGGTGATGTAAGGATCAAAGGCGATGATCCGCATGCCAAAGGCCTGGGCGCGCCTGGCGACTTCCGTGGCGATAGCCCCCGCGCCGATGAGGCCGAGCGTCTTTTGATACAGTTCGCTGCGCGGGTATTCGTTCTTGGGGAAGTGTCCGGCGCTCATGGCGATGTGGGCTTCGATGAGCCGCGATGGAATGGCGATCAGGAAGGCCATGGTCATTTCGGCGACCGAGACGCTGGAGGCCCGAGGGGTGTTCAGCACCTGGATGCCGCGGGTCCGGCAGGCTTGCAGATCCACGTTGTCCAGGCCCACGCCGCCCCGGATGACGAGGCGAAGCGCGGGGGCCTGGTCCAGTAGCGGCGGATTTACGTGGGTCTTGGAGCGGACCACCAGGACCTGAGCTTCCTGAATCCGTGAGAGATCGCTCATCACTTCGCCAAAGATCGCAAGCCGCTGGGGCAGGGATGCATCGAAGGCATCGGCGATGAGGATCTTCACGGTCGGCTCCAGGGTTTAGTCCTCGTAGACCCGCACCAGCAGGCCAGAACGAAGCTTGGGTTCAAACCACGTGGACTTGGGGGGCATGATGTGGCCAGCGTCCGAGACGGCCATGAGCTGTTCCATGGAGGTCGGGAACATGGAGAAGGCCACGGCGCAGCCTTCCTTTACGCGACGCTCCAGCTCGTCCATGCCCCGGATGCCGCCCACGAAATCGATGCGCTTGTCCGTGCGCGGGTCCTGGATGCCGAGGACTGGGGCCAGCAGGTTGTCCTGCAGGATGCTGACATCCAGGCTCTTGACGGGGTCATCGGCCGGGAAGCTGCTGGGCTTGGCTGTGAGGCGGTACCAGGATCCGTCCAGGTACATTCCAAACGAAGCCGCCTCGGCGGGCTGGCGCTCGGTGGTTGGCTGGATATCGAATGTCGAACTCAGCTTGTCCAGGAACTGCTGGGGCGTGAGGCCGTTGAGATCCTTCACCACGCGGTTGTAGTCCATGATGCGCAATTGGTCATGGGGGAATAGAACGGCCATGAAGTATTCGTAGTCCTCTTCGCCCGTGGCGTTCGGGTTCGCGGCGCGGCGCGCCTGGCCGTAGCGCACAGCCGAGGCGGTGCGATGGTGCCCGTCAGCGATGTACATGGCTTCCACGCCGTCGAAGAGATGGGCAATCGCGTAGATGACGGAGATATCTTCGATCTTCCATACCGTGTGTACGATGCCGTCGGATGTCACGACGTCATAGATGGGCTTCGTGGCGCGCACCTTGTCCACGACGCCGTCGATGTAGGGCACGGCCCGGTAGGCCAGGAACACCGGCTCGGCGTTGGCCGCCTGTTCGGCCACATGGCGCGCGCGGTCGTCCTCCTTGTCCTTGCGGGTCAGTTCGTGCTTCTTGATGAGGTTCTCTTCGTATTCCTTCACCGAGGTCAGCGCCACGAGGCCAGCCTGGATGTGGCGTCCCATCTGCTGCTGGTAGACGTACAGGCTGGGGCTGTGCTCCTGGAGCAGCACGCCCTCCTTGATGAACTTCTTCAGGTTCGCGGCCCCGGTGGCGTAGACGCGGTCATCGTGCTCATCGATGCCTTCGGGCAGGTCGATTTCGGGCCTGCAGACGTGTAGGAAGGAATTCGGGTGCCCCTCAGCCAGCTTGCGCGCCTCCTCGCTGTTGATGACGTCGTAGGGAACGGAGGCCACCTGGGCGGCCAGATCCGATTTGGGGCGATAGGCTCTGAATGGTTTGATCTGCGACATGGTCCCTTCCTGTGGAACGAGGTGGTGAAGCATCATTGTCCGCTGTAGGGCGGAATGATGGGAGTGCCGTGAGGGCGCTGAACGGTATTTTGTCCCCTCGGGCTATTTTTCGGGACGGCCTTCCCAGGGGTCCATGGGCTTGCGGATCATCGTGGCCTTGGCCTGGTGATCCCGGAATACCGCCAGGTTCATCAACAACTCTTCCGTGCTGATGTCGATGCTGGGCTGAACGCGGCAGGTCTCCACGAACTCGATCAGGGTGTTTTCCCAGCTCAGGACGATATAGGCGGCCATGAGCCCTTCTTCGCTGGCGCTGATGGCGTGGACGAGTCGCCCCCCCTCGACGTAGAGATGGCCGATGCGCTCGCCGCTGCGGACGGTCATGGTGCAGGTCTTGGATTCCCAGGTCATGAGCTGAAGCAGGCTGCCCAGGCCGATGCCCTTCACCTGGCCGGGCGCTTCCCTGCTCCTGATGAGCTTGATCTCTTCCATGAGCTGGGACAGGCGCACCGGTTTCGAGATCACCCGCATGGCCCCCAGTTGCTTGGCCCGGTCCTGGGGATCGCCGGGCGGAAGGCTGGTCAGGACGATCACGGGCAGGGAGGGATACAGGCCGTGGACCGCGGCGATCAGGCGGTAGCCGTCCATGATGGGCATGTTCAGATCCGTTACCAGAACATCCACGAAACGCTGCCGCAGGATGTCCAGGGCGGCCCGGCCATCGGTGGCCGTGAGGGTCTGCCATCCCTGCAAGCCCTTCAAGCCGGTCTGATAGAAGCGCAGCGTTGCGGCCTCGTCCTCGACCAGCAGCAGCGAACGGCTGGCCTCGGCGGGGTCCGGGGGGCGCCAGGCATAGGGGTTGGTGGATGGGTTGGGCGTCATCAGCGTTCGAATCCCTTTGGGATTTTGGCGGAAGGCGTTGGTTCGCTCACGAGGATTTTACCTGCTCTGTCCCAGTCATCGGGATGTTGGCGACGCCACTGAAGGATCCAGGGGGGCAGGGGGGCGTCTTCATAGTCCCGGCTCCGGCGTTGGGCCGCCGCGAGGCTCTGGATCATGGCTTCCTGCAGGTTCTCGACCGTCGCGGGGATGCGGTTCTCGAACATCGGTTCCGCGTAGAACCAGCGCAGCGTGCGCTCCACGGGCTTGTTCCAGGGCGCGTACGTCCGGTCGTCCGGGCCGCCGGGCAGAACGCCGGGCTTCAGCACTTCGCCATAGAGGTAGTAGAAGATGGCGGCCCCTTCGGTCCAGTTCCTGGCCACGGCCAGGGCGCCTCCGACCAGTTGGTTCTGGAGGGTCGGATCTGCGGGTTTGTCCGTGCGGAAATCCCATGGGCCCACATGCGCGTGGGCGACGCTGGGGTATCCGATCTCTGTGATCATCACGGGCTTCTGGAAGCGCGCTTCCAGGGTGCGGGCCTTGTAGATGATCCACCACCAGGCATCGCGGATCTGGGCCTCGCTGGGGTATTCGTCGTGCTTGGCGATGGGGTCGTAGGTGTTCATCCCGACCACGTCCAGGCAATCGCCAAAGGTGAAGCTGTCGTGGGCGTCGAAGTTGATGCTGTAGGTGAGCTTGCCGTGGAAGACCTGCCGCACAGCAGCGGCGAGGGCGCGCCACTGATCCGGGAACCGGTGGGTGGACGTCATTTCGGTGCCCAGGCTGTACCACTCGACGCCGCCCTCCTGGGCCAGGCGCGCGAGATGCACGTTGAACGCCGTGTAGTTGCGCCACCAGGCCTCCCAGTCGGAGGGTTCGATGTTGCCGCGCCACCAGGTGGGGTCCTGCGCTTCGCCGCGGATGTTGATTGTGGGAAAGAACATCACGCGCAGGCCGTGGGCGCGCGCTTGCCGGAACGTGCGTCGCAGTGTTTCGTCCGTGGGGCTGGCGATGGGATTGCAAACCACGTCGTTGCTATCGAACCGCTCCATGCGGTACAGGGGCTGGATCGTCATGCACTGCGCCCCCGTGGCGGCGATACGGCCGATCTCGAACCCGTAATCGTAGTCGGGAGAGGTCGCGTACAGCCCCAGGACCATGCCCCGAGGCATCGGCGTCAACAGGGACTTCCGGTAATGCCGGACGCCCAGCAGCATCAATGGAAAAGCCAGCAATGCCAGGATTGCGAGCGCCTTGCGGATCATGAACACCCCGATGGATCTCATTATCCGGATGGAGGCCGCCTGGATCCATCCATGGTGTCGAATCCTCGCTTCGAACGGTTGGGGCAACGGGACTGAGAGGTGATACAAAAAAGAATATGATTGTTAAATGTGCTGGTTTTTTATGTGCTGCCATCTATGCTTTCAAAGTCATGAAGAAGATCTTGCTGGTTGAAGACAATGCGTTGAACCGGGACGTGCTGGTCAAGATGTTGGATCGGTGGGGCTTCGCTTCGCTGTGCGCCCTGGATGGGGCCGAGGGCGTGGACAAGGCCCTGTCGGAAAAACCGGATCTGGTGCTGATGGATATCGCCCTTCCAGGCATCGACGGTCTGGAGGCCACGCGGCGCATCAAGGCTGAAGCCGAAGGGCGTTGCCTTCCCGTGATCGCCCTGACGGCACATTCCTTGGACGAGGATCGCGAGCGCGCCTATGCCGCCGGCTGCTCCGATTTCGTCCTCAAGCCCATCGATTTCCCCGAGCTGCGCGAGAAGATCCAGCGCCTGCTCGCCTGAGCCCGTCTCAGCCCAGGGGTTTTACGCGCACCTGGAGGATGCGCGGGCCTTCCATCTGCGTGACGACGAAGCGGGTGCCTTCCGCCTCCAGGGCTTCGTGGATCTGGGGGACATGGCCCAGGCGCGCCATGACGAGGCCCGCCACAGTGTCGAAGCCGCTCCGCTCCCAGCTCAGGCCCAGGCGCGCCTCCAGGTCTTCGATGTGGACATGGCCCGAGACCAGCAGCGAGCCATCCTCCAGGGCCTGGATCTCGGGATGGTCTTCGTGTTCCTCGCGGATCTCGCCGAAGATCTCCTCCAGCAGATCCTCCATGCTGACGACGCCGGAGACGCTGCCGAACTCGTCCACGACCACGGCCATCTGCGTGCGCGCGCGCTGGAGCTGGCGCAGGAGATCCATCACGTGCTTGCTCTCGGGCACGAAGAGCGTGGACTTCATCAGCGCCCGGACATTCAGCGCCTCATCGGGATCGTGCTGCATGAGATCCTTCAGCAGCAGCACGCCCTTGATCGTGTCGATGGTGGCCTCGAAGACAGGCAGACGGCTGTGGCGGCTTTCGCGAAAGGCCGCCCACATCTCCTCGGCGCCCGCGTCGATGGAGATGCCCTGGATCTGGGTGCGGGGCGTCATCACCTCGCGCACCACGGTGTCGCCAAAGCCCACGACGTTGCGGATCAGCTCCCGGTCGTCTTCCTCCAGGATGCCCTCGGCTTCGCCTTCTTCCAGCAGGGCGGTCACGGCGTCTTCGCTGACCGGCTCTTCTTCAGCGTCGCGGGCCTTCTCGACGGCTTCGAGCTGGCGCTTGATGTGCCTTGCCAAGGGGGCGATCAGCGGCGCGATGAGGCGATGAGCGGGCGCGTAGAAGGGGAATAACCATAGGATCCATCTGGCGGGAGAACCCGCCGTGATGAAAGTGGGAATCGCCAGATCCATCAGCCAGACATAGCCGAGCGTTAGCAGCACCACGCCCCACGCGCCGCCGGGAACGCGGGCGACCAGGCTTCCCAGGATGGGCCACATGAGGCCCAGCAGGATCACCAGCAGCGCCTGATTGAAAAGTGTGAGACCCAGTCCCATGGCGTGGGGGCGCTCCAGCAGCTTGGCCAGCAGCGGATTCTGGATGGAATCCTCCTCCAGCATGCGCCGTCGCTGAATACTGGGCAGCGTGTGAAAGGCTTCCAGCAGCGAGGCCATCAAGGCGCGATAGGCCAGCACGCCAATGCCCGCCAGGATGAGCCAGGGATGGGTCAGGGTCCAGGAGTTCAGGTCGGGGTCAGCCACGAGGCATTCTATCAACGCCGCGTGTCTTCGGTGTGACGCGCTTCTATGAGCTTTCGCGCGCGGGCCTGTTCGCCGGTGTCCATAGGCATCTTCCAGTAGCGGGCGGCGCGGAAGTATTCCTCTGGATCGCGGCAGAGACCGTCCGGCGTGGGGGGCAGGCCCTTGCGAGCCCGCGCCGCGTTCAGGAATGGATAGGGTTCCCGCGCCAGTTCCGGGCTATGCAGGAAGAACCGGTACGTGGGCCATCCGCCCACAAAGAACCACAGGACCAGCGCCGCCAGCGCGCCGCGTTGAAGGGCGCGCATCCGTTCCGGCGTCGCGCGGATCTTCTGCCAGAGCAGGCCCGCGCCCAGATTGATGGCGATGACGGTGGCCGTGATCAGCATCGTCCCCAGGCGACCCTGGGTCTCCCAGCCCCAGCCGGTGCGGGCGATAAAGGAGGGGGTGAGCATGAAGCCGAAGATCAGATTGAGGTGCAGCATGTAGAGCAGAAGGGATTCGTGGCTGGCGGCCAGCACGGGATTCGGACCCTTCCAGCGCGGCCGCAGTTTCTCGATGAATCCCATGGCCGCGCCCGCCATGCAGACCCAGCCCAGGCGGTTCAGGATGCTGGGCAGGGTGGCGTTCTGGATGCGCAGCAGCTCGTTCCAGGTCCATTCGCCCCAGGCCCCATGCAGGCGCCAGACCGTGCCTTCCTGCACCCAGACCCCGTTCCATAGCCAGGGTTTCCGGGCGTGGGCGCCCCAGAGCATCATGCAAAGCCCCGCCGCGGCCAGACCGGCGAGCCAGGCATATTCGGTGGTGCGGGCGCGGGTATCCGGGGCGGTTTCCACTCGCAGCCAGCGGTACATGCCGCCCAGGAAGGCACCGAAGGCTGGGAAGGCGAACCAGGGGAACAGGGGAAAGAGTGCCTGGACGCCCCGGTCCGGGTTCCCGTTGAACAGTCCGCGGATGGGCAGCCACAGACCATCGCCTACGCCCTCGGCCCACAGGAAGGGCGACACCAGCGATATCCAGAGGGCCAGCGCCAGAGCAGCGAAGGTGAATACCCGTGGCCGACGGAGGACTCTCGCCAGCAGATGGAGGATCAGCAGCGAGTAGGCGATGCACTGCAGCACGTCGATCTTGAAGAGCTCGCGCAAGCGTTGCGGGGTGGTCAGCAGGGTCCATTCCGCCAGCGTGAAACCCGGCGTGTGCAATGCGTAGGCGCAGGCCAGGATGAAGCCCAGGCGCTTGGCGGTCCCTGGCCAGAAGGGGCGAAGAGTGCCGTCAGGCCGGAAGGTGGAGAGCGTCAGGCTGAAGCCCGCGGCCAGCAGGAAGCTGGGCGCGACTAGGCCATTCAGGTAGTTCAGCCATTCGGGACGCTGTGCCGCGGGCAGCCATACGTTGACGCAATGGACCTCGATCATCACGATCACCGCCCATCCGCGCAGTTGATCGATCCAGTCGCATCGCTTGGAAGGCGTGCGGTCCAGCCAGGCTTGGAATCGTGACATCGAGCATCCCCGTTCCCGAAACATATCAGACGCGCCGTGCATGGGCGATCCGGGGCACTCATGCACAGAAAAAGACTGAAAAAATGTGATTGTAAAACGATAGGGGGAATAATATTTTTCCCATCGCTTGAGGACAGACTAAAGTGGAGATGGATCAGCACGTTTTTCCGAACGGCGCCCACAACATGGTTTCCGAGAACTCTGTTCTTCCACTTCCAGGTGACGATTTGCCAGACCGTCTCAGCTTTCTAGAGGCGATCCATGGGGTCGCGGGCTCAGGTGCCCTGCTGCTGGATCCCGCTACGGGCGATTGTCTGTTCGCGGATGACAACGTCGAGCGGCAGCTGGGCTACAGCGTCGAGGAGATCAAGCAGGGGGGAGCCGACTTCCTGCTGGGATTGCTGCACCCCGAGGATTCGGGCCTTCCGCGCCGGGACGCCGAGCTGCGGGTCCGCCATCGGAACGGGGATTGGCGCTGGTTCCGTCTCAAACGCTCGCGAATCCAGTCGGCCCATACGGGCGGGCCGCGGCGGGTGCTCGTGGTCTTCCAGGAGGTCACGGGGCTGCGGGAAAACGAGGAACACGTCTGTCTCAATGCCCGGGAATTCAAGGAACTGAAGCACGTGCAGGAACGCCTGCAGCGCAGCGAGGCCCTGTTGATCGAGGCCCAGCGCCTCGCGGGGCTGGGCAGCTTTGAGCAGGATCTGCGGGCTGGTAGCCATACCTGGTCCGAAGGCATGTATCGTCTGCTGCACTTGGATCCCAAGAAGGGGCCCATGGATCTGGACAGCTTCCTGGCGATGCTGCCTCCGGGCGATCGGGACCACTGGACCCTGGCCTGCACCCGCCGGGTGCATGGGAAAGGTCTGCTCCGGTCCGAATTTAAATTAGAGATCGAAGACGGCAGCGTGCGCCATCTGGTGATGTTGGCGCGGCTGGCGACGAGCGCCAGCGGCTGGCCGGAGCGGCTGCTGGGAGCCATCCAGGACGTCACGGTCCGGCGCAAGGACGAAGAGGACCGCAAGTGGTTCCAGGAACGCATCCATCGTTCCGAAAAAATGGAAGCCGTGGGCCAGTTGGCCGGGGGCATCGCCCACGATTTCAACAATCATCTGGCGGCGATCATGGGCTTCGCGGGGCTGCTCCGGGATCGCCTGGAGGCCGAACATCCGGAACTGCATCGCTACGCCACCAATATCATCACGTCCTGCCGGCGCTCCTCGGAATTGACCCAGCAGCTGCTGGCCTTCGCCCGCAAGGGCAAGTACCTGACGGTTCCCGTGGATCTCCAGGAGATCATCGAGGAGGTCATCCAGATCCTGCGCCACAGCATCGACCGGCGCATTCTGGTGAAGCGCGTCAGCGACGGGCAGTCGGCGGTGGTCCTGGGCGATCCCAGCCTGCTGCAGAACGCGCTCCTGAACCTGGCGATCAACGCCCGCGATGCGATGCCGGAAGGCGGGACGCTGACCTTTGCGACTGAGGCGCGCGAGTTGGAGGAGGACTACTGCAAGGAGCTTCCCTACGATGTGCGGCCCGGCCCCTACCTGCAGGTGAGCGTGACCGATACGGGCATCGGGATGGACAAGGAACTGCAGTTGCACATCTTCGAGCCCTTCTTCACGACCAAGGAGCGGGGCAAGGGTACGGGGCTCGGCCTCGCCTCGGTCTATGGCACGGTGAAGAGCCACCACGGGACCATTCTGGTCAATAGCGAACCGGGCGAGGGCAGTTGTTTCAAGATCTACCTGCCTCTGGCGAACGCCGCCTCCTCGGGCCCGGGATGGGATACGCGGGATCTTCCCGAGGCGCAGATCCTGGATGTGGATCCCCCGTCCAAGTGCGTGCTGGTGGTGGAGGATGAAGACCTGGTGGCCCAGGTGCTGGTGGCCCAGCTCGAAGACATGGGCTTCAAGACCCTCCTGGCCTGCGACGGGCTGGCGGCCGTGGACTTCTTCCGTGAGGCCTCCCATCACATCGATCTGGTCATCCTCGATATGGTCATGCCGCAGATGAGCGGCCGGGATGCGTTCCATGCCCTGAGGGCCATCCAGCCCGACGTGAAGATCGTGCTGTCCTCGGGGTACAGCCTGAGCGGCGATGCCCAGACCATCCTGGAACAAGGAGCCCTGGGCTTCCTGCAGAAGCCCTACCAGACTCGTGAACTGGCGCGGGTGCTTGCCCAGGCGTTCGCGGGATGAAGGCCTGCTAGGCTATACATCTGCTTTTTTGGGAGATCAGCGTGAAAATTCTCATTCTCGGCGTCAATGGCTTTGTTGGATCTCATCTCACCGGGCGCATCCTGAAGGATACAAACTGGGAAATCTACGGTATGGACCTGGGCTCGAACAAGATCGCCGAGTACCTGGACAACCCGCGCTTCCACTTCGTCGAGGGCGATATCTCCATCAGCAAGGAGTGGATCGAATACCACGTGAAGAAGTGCGACGTGGTGTTGCCGTTGGTCGCTATCGCCACCCCCAAGGTCTACGTGACGAATCCCCTGCGCGTCTTTGAACTGGATTTCGAGGAGAACCTGCGCATCGTCCGCTATGCGGTCAAGTACAAGAAGCGCGTCGTATTCCCCAGTACTTCCGAGGTCTACGGCATGTGCCCCGACGAGGAGTTCGACGAGGAGAACTCGCCGCTGGTTACCGGCCCCATCCCCATGAACCGCTGGATCTACAGCACCAGCAAGCAGCTGCTGGACCGCGTGATCTGGGCGTACGGGTTCCAGCAGGATCTCCAGTTCACGTTGTTCCGCCCCTTCAACTGGATGGGCCCCAAGCTCGATAGCCTGAACACGGCCAAGGAAGGCAGCAGCCGTCTCGTCACACAGTTCACCTGGAACCTCTTCAACGGCGAGCCTCTGCATCTGGTGGATGGTGGCGTTGCCCGCCGCTGCTTCTGCGATGTGGAAGACGCCATGGACGGCCTGATGGCCATCCTGAAGAACGAGGGCGGCAAGGCCGATGGCAAGATCTTCAACATCGGCAACACCAAGAACGACTACAGCGTCCGCGAGATCGCCGAGATGATGATCGACATCTGGAAGGATCATCCCTTCCGCAAGGAGCGCGGCATCGTCGAAGGATCCCTGGAGGAGATCTCCAGCGGCACCTACTACGGCAAGGGCTACCAGGACGTCATGCGCCGCACGCCCAGCATCAAGCGCATGCAGGAAACCTTCGCCTTCGATCCCAAGGTCGGCATGAAGGAATCCCTGCGCAAAGCCATCGACTTCTTTGTGGAAGAGCACAAGGCGCTGGAAAAGGTTGTCGAAACCGAGGCCTGATGTGCGCTTGGCGGCGCTTTCCGCTCTGGCGGCCGTGGCGATCTGTGCCCAGGAACCCGTGAACCTTACCGGGGAACAGATCGCCCGCTACCAGAAGCTCCAGCAGGATCGCCGAGACACCATGCAGCCGATCCTTCGGGACGACTGGGGCCAGCTTTCGCGCTACCGCTCGGCCAACGCGCAACTGCGACCCGCGGCCCCCGGAGAGGCCCGGGTCGTGTTCTTTGGCGATTCGATCACGGATTTCTGGCGTCTGGACGCATCCTTTCCCGGTCGGCCCTACGTCAATCGAGGCATCAGTGGCCAGACGACATCGCAGATGCTCGTTCGCTTCCGCGCAGATGTGATCGCCTTGTATCCGAAGGTGGTCGTCATCCTGGCGGGCACCAATGATCTCGCGGGGAACACCGGCCCGATGTCCCTGGAGGAGACCGAGGGCAATTTCGCTTCACTGGCGGAACTCGCCACGTCCCATGGCATCAAGGTGGTCTTTTCCTCGATCCTGCCCGTCCATGCCTACACCGAGAAGGCGTTGGATTTCTTTGCGGGACGTCCCATGGCCAAGATCCTGGAGTTGAACCGCTGGCTCAAGGACTATTGCGCCGCCCAGGGCCATGTCTACCTGGACTACTGCACGCCGATGTTGGATGGGAAAGGCCACTTCAAGCGCGAGCTGGCGGAGGATGGCCTGCATCCCAACGCCGATGGCTACAAGCTCATGGCTCCCCTGGCCGAGGCCGCGATCCAGGCGGCTCAGAAATAGTCAGGTCAGCCGGCCTTGGTAGCGGAACTGGACCCGGTGAGACTGCCCATGAGGCGCTGGCATTCGTGGATCGAATAGGGTTTGGCGATCATGTGCAGATGCGGATCTGAGGCCATCATGCCTTTCATATCCGCGTTCGTGTAACCGGTGGCGATGATGACTTCCAGTTGGGGACGCAAGGTTCGGAGCCGGCGCAGCGTCTCCTCGCCGCTCATCTGCGGCATGTTCATATCCAGGATGACCAGATCCACCTCGAGTCCATGGGCCAGTTGGGCCAAGGCGCTCTGGCCGCCAACGCAAGCGGTCACTGTGTGGCCTGCGAGCAGGAGCATCTCCTGCGCGGTCTCGCGCACGATATCGTCGTCATCCACCAGAAGGATGCGGCGCGGCGGATATTCCAGGTCCGCAAACCCCGTGCGAGGCGACGCCGGCTCGACCTGCGCCGGGACCGGGAAACGCAGCGTGGCGCAGGTGCCGTGCCCCGGCTTGCTCTCGATGTCCAGAGTCCCGCCGTGGCTTTCCACGATGCCCAGCACAATGGATAGGCCCAGACCCGTGCCCTTGCCCTGGGGCTTCGTCGTGAAGAATGGCTCTCGGATGCGTCGGATGATGTCCGGGCCCATGCCCACGCCCGTATCGCGGATGCTGACCCGGCAGGTGCCATCCGAGCACCGGCTCTGGATCGTGATGGTGCCGCCATTGGGCATGGCGTCCGCAGCGTTGATGCACAGATTCATGATGGCGTTCGAGATGGCGTTGGCGTCGGCCAGGATGGGCGGCAGGCCCTCCTGGAGGTCTAGTTCCACGTGGATGCGCTGAAGCGTGGTGCTGCCCAGCAGCTCGGCTTCCTGGCGGAGAATCTGGTTCAGATCCGCCGCGCTGCGCGCTTCCATGTCCTTCCGCGCGAAATTCAGCAGTCCCGCCACCAGATGCCTGCCCCGGGTGCTGGCCCGGAGGATGTGGTGGACGGAGGCTTCCAGCTTCGAGTCCGAGTGGATCTGCAGTTGCAGGGCTTCGCCCGCAGACGTGATGGCGGCCAGGATGTTGTTCATGTCGTGCGCCACGCCGCCTGCAAGCCGCCCCAGGCTTTCGATGCCCTGGAGATGTTCCACCTGCTGCTCCAGTCCTCGCTTGGCGGCCTCGAAATCCAGGCGCTGCTGGGTGCTGCGCCGAAGCTCTTCCATCGCGCGCTGGAGATGCCTGCGCTCCCTCCGGAAGTCGTCGATGATGATCCAGCAGGTGAGCCCAAAGAGAAAGCTGCAGGTCATGCTGCTGACCAGCATGTCCACGATGCGCTTGGCGGGGGTGGCGTAGTCCGAGACCAAGCTGGGATGGAAATACTCGATCAGGTAGAGGCCGATGATATTGCCGAAGGTGATCAGGAGCGTAATGACACGTCCACGCCCGCGAAGGAAGATGACCAGCATCATGACCGCGAAGATGAAGAACACCCCGATCGGTCCGTGGGATCCGTTGTTGGTGAACCAGCAGATGTTCAGGCAGGCCAGGTAGCCCAGGATGAGCAGGGCCGGGTGATGGTGTCCCTTGCGGGAGCGGCGCCAGAGTTCGATCGCGAGCAGGCTGAGGGCCGTGACCGCCAGCACGAGCCAGCGCGAAAACCCCTGGGCGATGTTCACCGGCATGATGACGAACAGCGCCAGCAGGCCCCCCGCCAAGCTGATCTGCTGGAACAACCTCACCTCTAGAGGTTCCTCGGGGGACGGCAGGAGCCGACGAAGGTGTTCAGGGAAACGGAGCAAGGCGCACCTGGTCCAATCGTTGGAGTGCGAGGGGTGCTGACCTATTCGGACTTCAAGCTGCGCTGCATGAGCCGCGCGACGGCTTCCAGTGGATCTGCGCCCTGGATGAGGCGGGAAACCTCCTCGGTGATGGGCAATTCCACGCCCACGCTGCGGGCCAGGCTCAGTGCGGCGTCCGTCGTGAAGACGCCTTCCACCACCTGTTCGCCCATGGAATCGCTGGCGGCCTTGGGGCTGTGTCCCGAACCCACCATGGCGCCAAACCTGCGGTTGCGGCTTTGGGCACCCGTGGCCGTGAGAAAGAGATCGCCCATGCCCGCCAGCCCCGTGACTGTCTCGGCATGTCCGCCCAGTTTCTCCACCAGCCGGCCCATCTCGGCCAGACCTCGGGTGATGAGGGCCGCCTTGGCGTTGTGGCCCAATTCCAGGGCTTCCACCAGACCTGCGGCGATGGCCAGGACGTTCTTCAGCGCGCCGCAGAGCTCTACGCCCACGACATCGCGGCTCAGGTAGACCCGCAGGCGCTGCGTCGCAAGCAGGGCCTGGAGCTCCCGGGCACGCGCATCGTCGATGCTTTCGGGCAGGGCGAGCACGATGGCGGAAGGATTGTTGCGCGCCACTTCGTCAGCGAAGGTCGGCCCCGAGAGCGCGCCCACGGGAACTCCGAGCATGGGTTCCAGCACCTGGGAGACGCGCAGGTAGCTCTCCTGGAGGATGCCCTTGGAGGCGTGAATCAGCAGTTCCGGCCGCGCGCCCTTGGCCTGTTCCAGCAGCGTCGGCCATACCTTGGGATTCAGCTGGGTGGGCAGGGCGCTGATCCAGATCGGCGCCTTGAACGCTTCGTCGGGGCTGGAGATGGGATGCACGGAAGGCGGCAGTTCCGAATCCGGCAGGCGCGGATGCCGCCGGGTGCGCGCAAGGGCTTCCACCGCGTCGGCGGGATGGCCCCAGATGGCCACGTTCGCGCCATCCCTGGCCCAGGCGATGGCCAGGGCCGTGCCCCACGCGCCACTGCCAAAGACGGCGAGATCAGGCCGTCTATTCATGAGACGTGCCCCCGTTCTGCTTGTCCTGTGCCGCGGGCTTCTTGCCGCCCCACAGCTTGTTTTCCTCGCCTCTCAGTAGCCGCTGGATATTGGGCGCGTGAGCCCGGATGACCAGCAGCGCGAGGACGATCCACGCCACCACCAGCCAGCGGGGATCCTGCAAGGGCAGCATCGGCAGGCAGAAGGTGCGTCCCAGGAGTCCCGTGGCGGCCAGGGGAAGCACGACGGCGGCCAGGACACTGCCCAGGCTGACGTATCGGAACGCCAGCACCAGCACCAGGAATGTGGCAAAACTGGGGACGACCATCATCGGGTGGTAGGCCAGGGCCACGCCCAGGGCCGTCGCCACGCCCTTGCCACCCTTGAACCGCAGCCAGGGGGTGAAGATGTGTCCGACCACCGCCGCCAGCGCCACCCAGGCCAGCATCTGGGGCGGCAGCCCGGCGCGCTTGGCCAGGAACACGGGCAGGAATCCCTTCAGCACATCCAGCAGCAGGGTGGCGATGCCCAGGCCCTTGCCGCCGCTGCGCAGCACGTTGGTCGCGCCGATGTTGCCGGAACCGGACTTCCGGACATCGCCTTTCCCGGCGAGCTTCATGACCAGTAGGCCGAAAGGGATTCCGCCGGAAACATAGGCGGCAAGAGACCAGAGTGCGAAATGGGAAGGTGTTGTCATCGACATGCCATCACTTTATCGCAAGGGGGCGTCATCACGCATTCACGGTGGCCCGCGTCAGATCAGGTCTGCCAGCGCGCCTTCCGTGGCCGCCAGGAGATCCCCGGGCGCGATCAGGGCCTGGAGTCCCCGTCGGCCCGCGCTGACGGCGATGCGTTCGTGCAGCCCGCAGGTCTCGTCCAGGAACGTGGGAAAAGCCTTCTTCATGCCGATGGGCGAGCAGCCGCCGCGAATGTAGCCTGTGAGGGGCTCCAGTTCCTTCAGGGGCACCAGATCCGCCTTCTTGTTGCCCGAGACGCGCGCCGCTTTCTTCAGGTCTATCTCGCAGGGCGCGGGGATGCAGCATACGAAGCATCCGGTCTTGTCGCCGCGCAGGAGTAAGGTCTTGAAGACCTGCTCCTCAGGAAGCCCAAGCACTTGGGCCACATGCCCGGCGGAAAGATCCGCCTCGTCCACCGGGTACGAGGCGGTCTCGTAGCGAAGGCCCAGGCGATCCAGGATGCGCAGGGCGTTGGTCTTTTCCACCTAGTACGCTCCCGGCAATTCGATCTGGGACATGTGTTCCTTGAGGGTCTCGGCAGAGCGGCGCAGGGCGCCCAGTTCCTCCTCGTTCAGCGGGATTTCCAGGATGCGTTCCGCGCCCCCTCGGCCCACGATGGTCGGCAGCGCCAATGCCACGCCGCCGATGCCCTGATAGTTCTCGATCACCGTGGAGATGGGCAGCACGCGGTGCTCGTCGCGCAGGATCGCATCCGTGATCTGCACCATTGCCAGACCCACGGCGTAGAACGTCGCGCCCTTGCGCGTGATGATCTCGTAGGCTGCGCTCTTGACCTGATCCAGCACCTTGGCGTAGTTGGGCCTGGAAGCGCAGGCTCCGCACTGATTGCAGTAGTCGAGCAGGGGCACCGCGCCAATGCTGGCCGAGGTCCAGGCCGCCACTTCCGAATCGCCGTGTTCGCCGATGATGTAGGCGTGCACATTGCGGGGATCCACGCCGCACTGCTTGGCGAGCAGGCTGCGCAGGCGCGCGCTGTCCAGCACGGTTCCCGAGCCGATCACCTGGCGCCTGGGCAGCCCGCTGACCTTCCAGGCCACCTGGGTCAGCAGATCCACCGGGTTGGAAACCATCAGCAGGATGCCGTTGAACTTGTTGGCCATGATCTCCCGCGTGATGCCGGCGACGATGCCGGCGTTGCGCTTGGTGAGGTCCAGCCGCGTCTCGCCCGCCCGCTGCTTCGCGCCCGCCGTGACCACCACGATGTCCGCGTCCGCGCAGTCCGCGTAGGTTCCCACCTTCAGGACCACGGGCCGCGTGAAGGCGACGCCGTGCTGAAGGTCCATCACCTCGCCCAAGGCCCGTTCGGGGTCCATGTCCACCAGCGCGATTTCCCGCGCCTGACCGCCCTGCATGAGCGCGTAGGCGTACGTCGCGCCAACGGAACCTGCCCCGATGATGACCACCTTGTTATTCGCCATGTCAATGTTCCTTTTCCCGCGAGCCCCAGTGGCTGCGGTCATCTTCTGGGATGAACCCAGTGCGGGATTTGTGCCTCATGGATTTGCGAGGATGGTCCGCCGCAGCTCGTCCAGCGCCCGGGTGGCGGATCGCGTCTGGATGGTGGTCCGCTCGCCGGTGAAATTCAGCGCCCAGCTCTGGGTGCCCTTCGGGCCTGCGATGGCGAGGCAACAGGTTCCAATCGGCGCCTGGCCCTGCGCGTCCTGCGTTGGTCCGGCGTTGCCGGTGAGACCCAGGCCCCAGGTGCTATCCAGCTTGTTCCGGATGCCTTCGGCCAGGGCCCGGGAAGTGGCTTCGGATACGGTTCCGTGGGCCTCGAGGACCGAGGCGGGGACATCCGCCAGCAGGCCCTTCGCCTGTCCGGAATAGACCACGGAAGCACCCATCAGGCTCTGGCTGGCCCCTGGGATGGCCGTCAATCGGGACGCGATCAGGCCTCCGGTCATGCTTTCGGCGATGGCCAGGGTTTCAAAGCGCGCGGCGAGCATGCTCAGTAGGGTTTCCTCCAGCGTGGCACCGCCCGTGGAGATGCGATCCGCGCCGAGTTCCGCCTCAAAGTCCACGCGGGCCGCTTCCAGCGCCGCGGGATCCGCGCTGCGCGCGACGAATTCCACCACGCCCAGGCTCGCCAAGATGGTCCAGTCCAGGCTGCTGTGCTTTTCGCGCAGGGGTGTGGTGCGCATTTCCAGCGCGCTCTCGCCGATGCTGCCCACCAGCATGCGCAGCGTGTGGATGGGCGCGCCCGCGAGGGGGCGAAGGCGCGGTTCAATCTCGTGTTCCCAGAGGAATTTCATTTCGCGCGGCACGCCCGGCAGCAGGGCGACCCGCTTGCCCGGATGGCCCAGCGGATCTTCCCACCAGATCCCCGGGGCCGTGCCCACGGGGTTACGCAGGGCCTCGGCTCCGACGGGCACCAGGGCCTGCTTGCGGTTGGTCTCAGGCATGGGGCGCTGGATGCGCGCATGGAAATCGAGGATGTCCTGCATGACCTCGGTGTTCTCGATCATGGGCGCGCCGACGATCTCCGCCAGGACCTCCTTGGTGAAATCGTCGAAGGTGGGGCCAAGCCCGCCGGTGCAGACGATGAGATCTGATCGGTCCAAGGCCTCGCGGAACAGGGCTCGCAGATCCTCGCGGTGATCGCCCACGGCGGTCTTGCGATGGAACGCCAAGCCCAGATCAGCCAGGCGCTGGGCCAGCCACACCGAATTGGTGTCCACGCGCGTGGTGGTGAGCAGTTCCGTTCCGATGGCGATGCATTCAATGCGCATGGGGGTTCCTGTTGGCGAGGTTGCGACTCCGCCTGTCCATTCTGCACCGGCTGCGGAGGCGCGCGGGCAGCAGATGCCAGGAAACACGTCCGGCTCGAAACGTCGTGCCACTTCATTCACAATGGAAAATAGAGACGGATCGTCGTCTCGGCACGACCCACAGAACAACCTGCACAAGCCGACCGGAGGAACCATGTACGCCCTTGCCATCGTCCGCTACCGCAAGCCTCTGGAAGAAGTCCTCAAGCACGTGGACGACCACCGCGCCTACCTGAAAGAGCTGAAAGAGCAGGGACTGCTGCTCGCATCCGGGCCGCTGGATCCCCGGGGGGGCGGCGCGCTGCTGCTGCGCGTGCCGGATCACGACGTGCATGTGGCCCTGGATCAGATCCGCGACAACGATCCCTTCACGAAGGCGGGCGTGGCCCAGTACGAACTGCTGCCCTGGGCGCCCGTGATCGGCAAGGAAGATCTGGATTCCATCTGATGCAAGAAGGGCCGGAAGCTGGAACTTCCGGCCCTTCTTGGAGCTGAGGTCCTTCAGGCGACGGGTCCGTCGATCTCGGCGTAGAGCGGGTGGCTGAGATAGCGTTCGCCGCTATCGCAGAGCACGGCCACCACGGTCTTGCCCGCGCCCAACTCGACGGCCAACTTGATCGCCGCGTGGACGATGGCTCCCGTGGAGATGCCCGAGAACAGGGCTTCTTCGCGGGCCAGGCGGCGCGCCGTGTCGATGGCGTCCTCGTAGCTCACATCCTCGACGCGCTGGTAGGCCTTGGGATTCAGGACCGGCGGGATGAAATTCGCCCCGATGCCCTGGATCTTATTGGGGCCAGCGACACCCTTGGTCAGCAGGGGCGAAGTGGCGGGTTCCACGGCCACGACGATGACGCCGGGCTTCTTTTCGGCCAGCACCTCGCCGACGCCCGTCACCGTGCCGCCGGTGCCGATGCCGCCCACGAAGCCATCCAGCTCGGGCACCTGCTCCAGCAATTCGAGGGCAGTGGTGCGGCGGTGGATCGCGGGGTTGGCGGGGTTTTCAAACTGACGCGCCAGGAAATACTTGGGATCGCTCTTGGCCAGCTCTTCCGCCTTCTCGACCGCGGCCTTCATGCCTCCGGCTCCGGGCGTGAGGATCAGTTCGGCGCCGTAGGCCTTCAGCAGCGCGCGCCGCTCCAGGGTCATGGTGTCCGGCATGATGATGGTGATGCCGTAGCCCTTGGCGGCGGCGACAAAGGCCAGTCCCACGCCCGTGTTGCCGCTGGTGGCTTCCACGATGATGCTTCCGGGCTTCAGTTCCCCGGATTTCTCGGCCTCCTCGATGATGCTCAGCGCGATGCGATCCTTGACGCTGCCGCCAGGATTGGCGCTCTCAAGCTTGACGAACACGGTGGCGGCGCCCTTGGGCACGATGCGATTGAGGCGCACCACGGGGGTGGCACCGATGAGTTCGTAGGCGTGATTGACTCGATTGGGGCGGTTGATGGGCATCGTCGGGCCTCCTGGCTTCATGCTTACTCAGTTGACAAAAAAGGTCAAAATGTTTCAGGGCCAGGAAAAAAAATGTGGCGGCGCCTGGCGCCTGTCGAGTGGCGAGAGTGAGGTTATTCCGCCAGAGGCGTGGTGGGCAGGGCCAGGGCTTGCTGATGAAGCTGCTCGAAAAGGGCGGTGCTGAGGTAGCGTTCGCCGAAGCTGGGAATCACGGCGACGATCAGCTTCCCGGCGTTTTCCGGGCGGTTCGCCAGTTGCAGGGCCGCGTGGACGGCCGCTCCCGAGGAGATGCCCACCAGCAGGCCTTCCTTCAAGGGCAGTTGTCGTGCGGTTTCGAGGGCATCCGCGCTGGGCACCTGGATGATCTCGTCGATCAGGCTGGTATCCAGCGTGGCGGGCACAAAGCCGGGGCCGATGCCTTGGATCTTGTGGGGGCCAGCCTTTCCGCCGGACAGGACGGGGCTTTCCGCGGGCTCCACCGCGACAATCCGGAACTCCGGCTTTCTCGGCTTGATGTAGCGGCCGATGCCCGTCAGCGTGCCGCCCGTGCCCGTGCCGGAAACCAGGATGTCCACCTTGCCTTCGGTGTCGTTCCATATCTCGGGGCCCGTGGTCTCGAAATGAATCTGGGGATTCGCTGGATTCTCGAACTGCTGAAGGATATAGCCATTGGGTGTGCTGGCCAGGATCTCCTTGGCCTTGGCGATGGCGCCGGGCATGCCCTTGGCGGCCGGCGTCAGCACCAGCTTCGCGCCGAAGGCGAGCAGCAGGACGCGGCGCTCGAGGCTGAAGGATTCCGGCAGGACGATGGTCAGATCGTAGCCCTTGACGGCGGCGACGAAGGCCAGGGCGATGCCTGTATTGCCGCTGGTGGGTTCGATCAGCACCGTCTTGCCCGGCTGGATCTTGCCTTCCCGCTCGGCGGTTTCGATCAGGGACACGCCGATGCGGTCCTTGACGCTGGCGAGGGGATTTCGGCTTTCGAGCTTTACCGCCACCTTGGCGTGAGCGCCTTCCGTCAGGCGGTTGAGGTAGACCAGAGGCGTGTTGCCGACCACGTCGAGGATGGATTTCGCGATGCCCATGGCTTTCTCCTTTTCTGCCCTTGAAGGGCTTTGGGATGGGGGTTTGAAACGCGTCCAAAAAAGAAAACCCGCCGGATCCTGGCGGGTGGTTGCGCGTCTGGATCGGGTTTCGGAATCAGGGGATGCCGAAGGGGGTGATCCATCCATGGCCGACCCGGCCGAAGGACGTCCAAAGCCGACAACCGTCGGCGTCGGCACAGGGGACATGGAGGGCGAGGGTTCTCATCACGCCTACCGTTCTACACGCCCGCATTTAGGGGGGCAATCAAAATATTAAACAAAATTTATAAGAAAAATCTAAATGTTAATTTTGTTTTATTTGTGTGTTTTTGTTGGGGTCTGGATGGGCTTTCTGGTCGACCCTTTTCTGAGCCGCTTCCTGTTCCTTGGCCGAGGGTGTGCCCCAGATGATGCGATTGGGCTTGGCCTTCAGGATTTCGAGCAAGGTCTCGGTGGCTGTGAGATTGCGGTGCAGGGCCTTCAGGTTCGCGTCGATCTCGGGGCCGCTGCCTTGGACGATGCCTCGGATTTCTCCGCTCAATCCTTGGAGTTCCTTCAGGACGCCGGAAAGGTTCTGTACGATGGCGTTCACGTCATCCGTGCGTTTTTCCAGGATGGTCTGGAGCGTGGCCATGGTCTTTTCCAGGCTGGCCAGACTTCGATCCAGGCTTTGCAGCGAACGGGCCCCGGCCACCGTCAAGGCGCTGCTATCCGAGGCCACTTGGTGGAAACCCTTCACCGTCTCGTCCAGGTCCACCAGCACGCGGTGGATTTGGGGGTGGTCCAGCACCACGCCCAGCCCCTGAGTTCGCAGATGGCCGCGCAGCTCGTCCACGGATTGGTTCAGATTGCACAGCAGGGCGTGGGCCTCATCCACGACGGATCCGATGGACGCGCCGCGTTCGCCTGGAATCAGGCTGCCTGCGGGCAGGATCTGGGTTCGGGCGGTGTCTGGCGGGAGTTGGATCTCCAGAAAGCTGCTTCCGATGCCCTTGGAGCTGACGGCGGCGTGAGTTCCGTTCCACAGCGTGATGTCCGGTCGGATCGAGCAGGTGGCGATGAAGGCGTACCGCACGCCCTCGTGTTGCAGCTCGATGCGATCCACCTGGCCCACGTGCAAGCCCTGAAGCAGGACTTCCGTGCCCACGGCCAGATCCGCCACGTTATCCAGACGCACGCGGAGGACATTCTCGTGCTTGACCGCCGCGCTGACGCTGCGATGCAGGATCAGGCCCGTGAACAGGGCCAG
Source organism: Holophaga sp. (assembly GCA_035352715.1). Lineage (GTDB taxonomy): Bacteria > Acidobacteriota > Holophagae > Holophagales > Holophagaceae > DAOPYE01. The sequence continues at coordinate 24,211 of DAOPYE010000001.1, forward strand.
GGCCGCAAAGACCAGCAGCCCGATCTTGGCGTCGTCCCGCTCGAATCTCATGGTTCCTCCCATGGTGCGATGCGTCCGTCTTCCAGTTGCCACGCCTGCAGGGTGTCCGGGCTCCATGCCCCTTCGCCCAGGACGATGAGGGCGGCTTTGGCATCCACGGCCTGATCCAGGACACGGCGGGCCCGCTTCCGTGTGCGGGCGTCCAGGTCTCCCGGAGGCGCTTCGATCAGCCACAGCTCGGCGCGCATCAGGCTGGCGCGAACGAGGCCCGCGAGCCAGCGCTGCGATAACTCCATGGCATGCGGCCGCAGTTGGGCCAATGGGCCGATTCCGGCAGCCTCCATCGCCTCCATGGCCATGGCCTCCGCTTCGGCTGAATGGACGCCCTGCACGAAAGCAAGGGGCAGGGCCAGATTGACCGTCAGCGTCTGATTGACCAGCAGGCCTCCGTTGCTCGGTACCCATCCCAGCTTGCCGCGCTGGATGAAGGGGTGGGAGAGGGCCTGGCCGTCCACTGGCACGCCATCCAGGATCACCTGCCCGCGATCTGGATGCAGAAGGCCCGCCAGCAGGCGCAGCAGATCGGGCGCGCCGCTGCCGGATGGGCCGAGCAGGCGGTACCGGGCGCCGAAGGGGATGGACCAATCCAGCGCGTCGAAGACCGCGCGGCCCTCAAGAGAGCGGAGATGGATGTCTTCCAGCCGCGCCAGTTCAGCCATAGATCGCCACCGAAAGAAGCGCGCCGGACAGGAATACCGCCAGGAGCGAGGCCACCACGGCCTTGGTCACGGCCTGGGGGATCTCGGTGGGGCTGGTTCGGACGCGAAGGCCGTAGGATGCGCAGAGCAGGGGGACGGTGCCGCCGAAGACCAGCCCCTTCAGCAGGGTGATCGCCAGTTCTTTCCCGCCGATGGCACTGCCAAGGGCGTTGAGATAGAAGGACAGCGATAGCGGCAGGCGCAGCCGGGCCACGAAGAAGCCTCCCAGGAGCGCGGCGGCGTCGAAGCAGATGATCAGCGTGAACATCGAGATCATGCCGCCCACCACCCGAGGCGCGAGCACGAATTGCAGCGGGTTCACGCCCATGGCGCACAGGGCGTCGATCTCGCCGTTCAGGCGCATGCTGGCCAGTTCGGCTGCGATGGCCGTGCCGCTGCGTCCGATGACGACGATGGCCACCAGCAGGGGGCCCAGTTCGCGCAGTACCAGGCGGGCCATGAGCTGGCTCAGGTAGTTCTCGGCCCCGAAGCCGGAGAGCTGGCTGAAGACCTGCAGCAGCGTGATGCCTCCCAGCAGAAGGGCAGTGAACAGCGTGAGGGCGAGTGCGTCCAGGGCCGTGAAGCGCACCTGCATGCGCGTGACGGCATAGATCAAGCCTACCTGATCGGTTCGGATCCGAAGGCTGGCCCGGAACACCTGAACAGCCAGCCAGGCGGCAGAGCCCACCGACGCCAGGATGCGCCGCGTCCGCGCGCCCACGCGGGCGGCGCAGGACCCGGCGCCGGACATAGCACGGCCCATAAGGGCAGACGATTCGCGGGAATCGCCAGTCGTTGCGGGGAGAGACATGCAAGCACCCTAGCAGTAATCGCTTTCTCTGGTGATCGGCCTCTGGTCCCCGTAGTCTGGAAAAATGACCGTTCAGAACTGGAAGTTCGTCGTAGAGGCTCCGGACGCGGGGTTGCGTCTGGATCAAGTGGTGTCCCAGCACACGGGGCTCAGTCGCCGCAAGGCGCGGCAGATCCTTCAGCTTGGCGGCGTCCAGGTCGAGCGCTCGCGCGTGCGGGTGGCCAGCAAGCAGGTGAAGCTGGGCCACGAGATTCGCGTGGCCCTGGATGACGCGCTGGGGCCGCTCCCAGACATGGATCTCGATGTGGTCTTCGAGGACGAATGGCTTCTGGTGCTGAACAAGCCCGCCGGGCTTCCGACCCAGGGAACGCAGGCGTCGGATCGCCATGATCTGATGGCCCTGGTGGCCCGGAAGCGGCCGGAGCTGAAGCCGATCCTGTGTCATCGCCTGGATCAGGGCACCTCCGGCGTGCTGGTACTCGCGAAGGATCCCAAGGCCAATCTGGGGCCCGCGTTTCAGGAGCGCAGCGCCAATAAGACCTACTTGGCGCGGATTACGGCGCCGCTCAATGCTTCTGAGGCTGAAATATGTGTCGACAAGCCCATCGGACGCTTGCGGTTATCCCACCCCGCGCGCTTCGGGTGCGAGGGCGACGTGATCGACGCTAGGTCCTCGGTTACGCGCTTTCGGCTTGCGACGGACGTGGAAACGCAGGGCTTGGTGGAAGGCGTCTGGATCGTGGCCATGCCCGAGACGGGGCGCACGCACCAGATTCGCGTCCACCTCGCCTCCATCGGCTCGCCCGTCATGGGCGACGGTCTATACGGAGGCCAGCCGGACGCCCAACTGTGGTTGCACGCCTGGAAGCTGCGCCTGCGCCATCCCGTGACCGAGGTGGAGCTCGAGTTCATCGCCGAGCCCATGCGGTTCCGATCCTCGGAATGGCCGTGACGCGCCTGCCCCTGGTATACAACGTCAAGGCCGGCACCATCGCCAAGGATGCCGAATCGCTATTGGCGCGCCTGCCCGCCGAGCTTCGGGACCGGATCGAGCCCCAGCCCTTGGGCCCGCCCTGGGATCTCGCACCCTTCATCGAACAGGCGCAACGCGCCGGGGGACCGCTCCTCGTCTGGGGGGGCGATGGCACGATCCATCACGCGGGGCTGGCCCTGGTTCAGGCGGGCTGTCCCGTGCCCCTGGCCGCCATTCCGGGTGGATCGGGCAACGGCCTGGTGCGTGGATTGAGAACCCCGCTGGATCCCGCCGGAGCCATCTTGCGGCTGATGCAGGGGCGGGAGCTTCGCATGGATCTGCCCAGGCTGGATGGCGAGCCTTTCCTGAATGTGTGCGGCACGGGCTTCGAAGCCGCCGTGGCCCATGGCTTCGACACGATGAAGGGCCGTGGATTCCGAAGCTACGCGCGCCTTTGCCTGGGGCTTTGGCGCAGTCATCCCGAACTGGCGTTGCGGTGGGAAGCCGAACTCGATGGGCCTCCCGCGGCGCACCATGCCTGGGCTCGCCTGAAGGCGGCGTGGAGGGGGCGAGATCCAGAACTCCCCGAACGGGCCTGGAGTTTGTGTTTCGCCAATCTGCCCCAGTACGGAAGCGGCCTGTGGATCGCGCCGAATGCGGATCCCATGGACGGCGCGCTTCAGTGGGTGCGTCTGAGCCGTCCGCGCCTGCACCACTTCCTGTTCGGCGTCCCCGAACTGTTTCGGGAACACGGACACACGCATCTGCGCGAGGAGGGGCGCCTGCGTCGGGCCATCGTGCATCTGGACGCGCCCCATCCCTGGCAGATGGATGGCGAGCCCGTGGCCGCGAGGGATCGCGCGGAATTGACCGTCGAACCCGCCGCATTCCGCATGCAGGTTACGAACGACTGCCCCTGGTGAGTGGGGAGCTGATCGCGGGGGTGAGTGCGGGCCCGGGGCGAGTCGGAGCCTTGTGAAGCCGCATCCAGGCCCATCCTATCGCGGCGGTGAGCAGGAGCCAGCCGATGGGGGACCGCGCGGCGATGCGCAGATCCGGACCGGAGGGCAGGGCGGAGGCCAGCAGATTGGCCAGGAGATAGAGCCAGACCAGATTGGCGGCGTTGAAGGCCAGGCCTTCGCTCAGGCGCCATCGGCCTAGGAGGAACGCCGCTCCCAGCAGCAGCAGGGGAGCCATTCCCGCAAAAAAGGCGTTGTACCAGCGCAGGTGCCGAAAGCTGACGGATCCCAGCTCATAGCCGCCCTGCGTGCGCTTGGGAAACACCGTGAAGCGCGTGGGCTGGCCATTCATCGCCCATCCCACCGCCAGATGGCAGCATTCGTGCGCCAGCGTGCCGGGTAGCACCAGCAGCGAAAGCCCCCAGAACGAGCCGCGGGCGCGCCGGAAGATCCAGAGTACGGCGGCCAGGGCGGCGAGCCACACCCAGAAACGCACGGGCAAAGCGCTCATGACCAGGCTTCCGTCTGCCGCAGAGCCTCGTACAGCACCACCGCCGCGGCCTGGGCCTGGTTCAGGCTGCGGTGGAAATCACCCGGCATGGGGATCTGGATCAATTTGTCCGTGTGGGCCTGGAGAATCGCGTCGGGAAGGCCCTTGGTCTCGCAGCCCAGCACCAGCCCGTCGCCATCCTCGTAGCGCACCGAGGTGTAGGCCCGCTGCCCTTTGGTGCTCAGCATCCACAGGCGGCGTGCCGGACTGCGGGATATAAAGTCCTCCCAGTTCTCGTAATGCGTGGGGGCCAGCTTTTCCCAGTAGTCCAGTCCCGCGCGGCGCAGGTAGTAATCCGAGGTGTCGAAGCCCAGCGGATGAATCAGATGCAACTTGGCATTGGTGCAGACGCAAAGACGACCGATGCTTCCGGTGTTCTGTGGAATTTCAGGCTGGTGCAAAATAACGTGAAACAAGGAGCCCTCCATGTCGGATCCCGATTGCATCTTCTGCAAGATTGCCGCAAAGCAGATTCCGTCCACCATTGTCCACGAGGATGAACTCGTGGTGGCCTTTCGTGATATCTCGCCCCAGGTCCCGACCCATGTGCTGATCGTTCCCAAGGTGCACGTCGCCGGGCTGGACGCCATCGGCCCCGAACACAAGGATCTGGTCGGGCACATCGCACTGGTTGGACAGAAACTGGCGAAAGACCTGGGCATCGCCGAACGCGGATATCGCCTGGTGGCCAACTGCGGTCCCGACGCAGGCCAGACCGTTTTCCATCTGCATTTCCATCTGTTGGGCGGCGCGCCCATGGCCGGAAAGATGGTTTGACATGAGCGCGCGGGATTCCGAGACGGGCTTTGATTCCCTGCTGGATGACGCTGTTTGGAAAGGCCTGGCTTACGTGGAAGCCACGACGGGCCCCGGGGCTGTCTCGGAAATGGTGGAGATCTATGTGACGGATCTGCCCGATCGCATCTCCCGCCTGAAGGCGGCCCTTGCCTGGAATGACTGGCCGGTCTTCTCGCGGCTAGCCCACGACTTGAAATCCAATAGCGCCACGCTGGGGGTTCCGGCCCTGCGCGAACTCGGAGAAGTCCTTGAGCATCAATCGGCGAACGCTGGCAAGACCTTGCCCGAAAGTCTTGCGCCGATGTTGGATGAGGTGGAGCGCATGATGCCGCAGGTCGTGGCTGCCCTGCGGAAGCGGTGTGCGATGTTCTGTGGTCCGGATGCCGAACCAATGCAGGAGGCTTCCTCATGATTCCGCTTCTGACGGCCCCGGAAATGCGATCGCTGGAGGCGGACGCCATCCAGCGCTGGGGCATTCCCTCCCTGGTTCTTCAGGAGCACGCGGCGCTGGGGGCGCTGGCCCTGCTGCCCGAGGGCGAACCGCTCACGGTGTTGGCGGGCCCCGGCAACAATGGCGGGGATGCCTTGGCCCTCGCGCGTCTGGCCAAGCTCCAAGGGCGCTCTGTGGAGGTGTTCGCGCTACACCCCGAGCCCTCCTGGCGGGGTGGCGCGGCCCTGCAGGCCAAACTGTGGGAAGGCCTCGGTGGGGGCTTCCGTTTTGCCGAACAGCCGGATGACGTGGTTCCCGCCCTTCGCGGATGGCTTGTGGATGGACTGTTCGGTCTGGGATCGCGGCTTCCCCTGCCGGACCCCGCGAAGGCGTGGATCACCGCCTGCCGTCAGGCGCTGGAGGCGGGCGCGGCCTTCCGGGTGCTCGCCCTGGATCTCCCATCTGGACTCGATCCCTGCGGGCCGGATTTACAAGGCCCGGTCCTGCCTGCGCACCGCACGGCCTGTTTCGGGCACCTGAAGGTCTGCCATGGCCTTCGGCCGGCCAAGGATGCGTGTGGCGAGATCTCGGTGATCCCCCTGCCGCTGCCGAAGCCCGCCGAGGCGGCGCTGGGTCTTGTGGAGCGGCCCAGCTTTGCTCCATCGCCGTGGCATTCCCACAAGCGGGAATTCGGCCACGTGGCCATTCGCGCCGGGCGTTCCAGCATGAGTGGCGCGGCCGTCCTGGCGGCGATTGGCGCTCTGCGTGGTGGGGCGGGCCTGGTGACGGTGCTGGCGGATCCAGAGGTGCGATCCGAGATCGCGGTGCAGGTGCCCGAGGCCATGGTGCGCCCGTGGACGGGATCGGTGCCCGATGGCATCGACGTGCTGCTGGTGGGGCCCGGCGGCGTAGAGGATATTCCCACCTGGGATGGGCGGCTGGTGCTGGATGCGTCCAGTCTCAAGCCCGGCGAGGGCCGGCGCTGGATGGCCCGGCCCAATACGATCATCACGCCCCATCCGGGCGAATTCGCGCGGCTTTTCGAGTTGCCACGTCCCCAGGGCGTGGGGGATCGGCTCGCGCAGGCGCGCAGCGTCGCTACGGGGCCCGGCGTGCTGGTGCTGAAGGGCGCCCAGACGCTCGTGGCGGGAGGCGGAAGCGATGTTGTTTGGGTCAACCTGACGGGGCACCCTGGGCTTTCCACTGGCGGGACCGGTGATCTGCTGGCGGGCCTGGTGGCGGCGCGATGGGGCCGCCGTCCTGAGGCGCAAAGAGAGGCGGCTGCCGAGGCGGTGTGGCTGCACGGCGCGGCGGCAGATCTTCTGGGGCATGGGCCGCTGCTGGTGAGGGACCTGGGACCTGTGCTATCCAGGTTGCTGAGGGAAGACGATGGCCGACTGTGATCGTGAACGATTCCTGCCGACGGATGAGGCCACCGAGGCCCTGGGTTGGGATCTTGCCCAGTGCACGCCGAAGGGCGGGACGTGGCTGTTGCGCGGAGAGCTCGGCGCGGGGAAGACGACCTGGACGCGCGGATTCGTGGCGGGGCTTGGGGGTGATCCGAACCAGGTCGCGTCGCCGACCTACGCGGTCCTGCACCGGTACGAGACCCCCAGGGGACGCGTCTTTCATCTGGATCTATACCGCTTGGGAGAAGCCGGAAGCTGGTCCCTGGGGCTGGAGGAGCAAGTGACGGCAGAGGATTGCCTGGTGGTGGAATGGGCTGGCGAGGGTGGACCCTGGCCCACGGAATGGGTGGCCCGGCTGAATCTGTCGCCCGAGGGCGATGGCCGACGGGCCGAATGGACACTTCCTGTCCAATAGCCGCGCTGCAATCGATTTATAGGTCGATCGGCGATTTTTTCACTGTCGTGGCGAAATCCTACGATGCAGAATGGAGGCCATGGGGGTTCCCATGGCTTTGCACCTGGACAAGCACGCAGGGGCAGCGGTCATTGCCGTGGATAGGAACTATGTCCCCATGATGGAAGTGACCCATCGCAAGGCCATCCGTGCCGTGGTCAGCGGCCGTGCCTATGTCCTGGATCCGGCCACGCTCGGGCGGGTGTCTGGTTTCAGTTCCATGCAGCTGATCATCTACCCTGCGGCGAAGGCGTGCTCGGAATCCCGGCTGCTCACCGGGCGCATCGAGCGCCGTGTCCTCAAGCGGGATCAGGGGCTATGCCAGTACGAGGCGTGCCATAGCCGGGCCACTACGGTGGACCACATCATCCCCCTGTGCCAGGGCGGGCGAAGCACCTGGCAGAATCTGGTGGCCGCTTGTCTTACCTGCAATCAAAAGAAGGGCGGTCGCACGCCCGAGCAGGCGGGCATGCGCCTGAAACGAATCCCCAAGGGATTGCGGGCCCATCTGTTCGAGCGTTTTGAACGCATCCTGAAAGATGCCTCTGCCGCGTAGGCCCCTGGGTTTGGCCTGGAAACATGCGGATCATTGGGCTATTTGTAGGTGAGGATCTGGGATAAAGAAAAAAAAATGACTTTTGTTTTGGTGATGTTGTATACGATGGATGCGACGAAGGAGAAAATATGACGTCCATTGATATCAACTCCCAAAATGGGAAGGATTTTACGGGAGATGCGATCATCGTCCCCGTGTTCTCCGGGCGTGAACGTCATCGTCTGCCGCTGCCCATCAGCAAGGTTGCGCGTCAGGTGATGGAGGAAGGCGATTTCAAGGCGGATTATCTGGAGATCGTGCCCCTTCATCATCCGAATGGCGTCAAGGACTGCCGCTGGATGGTGCTGGTCGGGCTGGGGGTTGAGGAAGGCGTGAGCCTCAATAAGGTCCGCAAAGCCATCGGTGCCGCAGCGCGCCACTGCCTGAAAAAGGGCTGGAAGAAGATCGCCGTCATTTCTCCCGCATCCGCAACCGTGGAGCAGGACGAGCTTCAGATCGCCGCCCTGGAGGGCGCCCTGCTCGCCAACTACGATTTCGCGTCCTTCAAGGGCAAGCCCACGCCCCGGCGCTTTGAAAGCATCGCCCTCTTCACGAACGGCGACGATACGCGCAAGGCGCGCCGTTGCCTTCCCGTCGTGGAGGCTGGCATCGAGGCCACCCATCGTGTGCGGGATCTCGCCAATATGCCCGCCGGGGATCTCTATCCGGAAGCCTTCGCCGAGCTGGCCCAGAAGCTGGCCAAGCATCACAAGGTGGCCGTGGACGTCATGGGCGTGGATGCGCTGAAAAAAGACGGCTTCAACGCGCTGCTGGCCGTGGGCCAGGGCTCGGTCCGCGCCCCTCAGGTGGTGAAGCTGGATTACATCCCCAAGGAAGCGGCCAAGAAGCACATCGTCCTGGTGGGCAAGGGCGTCTGCTTTGACTCCGGCGGCCTTTCCCTCAAGGACGCTCACAACATGGAAAACATGAAGGACGATATGACCGGCGCGGCCATCGTGCTGGCCACGGTGATCGCCGCGGCCCAGGCGCAGGGGGCTGTCCGCGTGACCGGCCTGATCGGCCTGGTCGAGAACATGGTCTCCGGCAGCAGCTACAAGCCCGGCGATGTGCTGCGCAGCCGCAGCGGCAAGACCATCGAAGTTCTGAACACGGATGCGGAAGGACGCCTGGTTCTGGCGGATCTGCTGCACCTGGCATCGGGTCTGGGCGCGGATCATATCGTGGATCTGGCGACGTTGACGGGCGCCTGCGCCGTGGCGCTGGGGGATTCGGTCTCCGGTATTTTCGGCACGGACCAGAAACTGGTGGAACGTCTCCTGGATGCCGGTGCGGCCGCAGGCGAACATCTCTGGCAGTTGCCCTTGGTGGAGGAATACCGCGACGGCCTCAAGAGCTCGGTGGCAGATCTGAAGAATGTCACGGGCAAGCGCACCGGCGGTGCGATCACGGCCGCGCTCTTCCTCAGCGAGTTCGTGGATCACGCCTCCTGGGCCCACGTGGATCTCTCCGGGAACTGGTCGGGATCGGATCGCGATTTCCGTCCCCAGGGCGCCACGGGTGAAGGCCCCCGCTGGCTTCTGGACTGGATCCTCTCCTGATCGTTCCATCCCGTGGGCGCTTGATCGCGTCAAGTGAGCTCCGGGAGACTCTTTATGAACCCGGTCGGACCGCCTTGGTCCGGCCGGGTTCCCTGCGTTTGCGGGGAAAAGGGGAAAAATCATGGAGCATCGCATGGTGGGCTGGATTTCTGAATCTCTCCCCTTGACCTGGAAGCGAGGTCGGGATGAGATAATGCTCACAAGCTAAAAAACGTAAAACCGGGAGCTGAACATGGAACCGATGGATACCCTCACGAAGGCGGATCTGTCCAAGCACTTGATGGAACAACTGGAATTCGCGAAGAAAGATGCGGATGCCCTGGTGAACACCTTTCTCAAGTGTGTCGTGGATGCGCTGCGCGAAGGTGAGGGTGTGGAGCTCCGTGGGTTCGGCAGTTTCCGCCTGAGGGATCGGAGCGCCCGGCAGGGGCGCAATCCCAGGAGCGGCCAGTCCATCAAGGTCCCGCCCAAGCGTGTCGTGTATTTCAAGTTGGGCAAGGAACTGCGCAGCAAGCTCATCGATGAGTGAAGCCGGGGCCTGACCTCGGGAACGTAAGCCGGCGGTTCCACTTGGTGCCAGGTTGCACCCTGAGAATCGGAATGCGATCATTCGCTCTACGGAGGTGAAAATGAGGCTTTCTAAATTATTTTTATCGATTGCAGCCATCCTCATGGTTGCAACGACGCTCTCGGCTCAGAAGCGCTTGAGCAAAGAAGAACGATCAGGGCTGCCGCGCGTGGCCGTCCTCAAGTTCCCCTGCGCGCCCGGATGCTGGCACGGATGGCGCCACGGTGGGTGGGGCAATCAGGAGGCCCGCATCGCGGATGTTCTGGGCGATCTGTTTGTCACGGAACTCACCTCGAAAGGCCGGGGGAAGGTGCGAGTCATCGAGCGCGAGCGCATCAACGAGATTCGCAACGAATTACAGTTCCAGCAGAGCGGCGAGGTCGATACCGCCACCGTCCAGAAGATCGGGAAGCTCCTGGGCGTGAAATACATGGTGACTGGCAAGGTGACCCGTTTCGCCTACAAGGAGAGCGGCCTGTCCGGTGGCTGGGGGCTGGGCGTTCTGGTGAGCAAGGCCACGGGCAGTGGGCTCGCGGGGGCCGTTGCCGGTGATTCGCACTTGAAGAAGGCGAGCTTCACCGGTCGTCTGGATGTGCGCCTGATCGAAGTGGAGACAGGGGAGATCCTGGAAACCGCCAAGGATGAGGGTTCGCTTTCTGATACGAGCGTGAAGATCGCTGGGACGGGCAACGAGATCGAATACGACGAAGAAATGGTCAACAAGATCTTCGAGCCCATCGTCGAGAAGATGGCCCCCAAATTCGTCCGTGCCATGGGCAAGGCGAACGAGGACGAATAACGGATCAAAGCGGCTTTGATGCGGGAGGGCTTTGGCTCTCCCGCATTGTATTTCTCACCGCATCCAATCGGCAGCGGCTTGACGGATCGCTTTCCCGTAGGCTGGCCCCAGGATTTCCGCGCAGTGCAGGTGCCAGGTGGGGACCTCGATTATCTGAATGCGATCGAAATGTCGGGCCACTTCCCGTTGGGCCGAGGGTGAAGCCAGGCGGTCCTGGGTGGCGAGAAAGCACAGGCCTGGCGTCTGGATGCGCTGGGCGCCGAGGCTCTTCTGGATATCCGTCGCATCGCGGTCGTATCCACCCAGATGCGAGGCCCAGCGGCTGCCGCATTCGCCGATGATGGGGGCGAGCAGGGGGTGCCAGAACCGATCCTCGGTTCCGCACACGAGGTTCTTCGAAAAATCCCGGCTGCTGGCGGGCGCGCCTTCCCAGATGAGACCCGCGAGCGGACCTTTCCCTTCGCGCTCCAGGCGCGCCAGCGCCAGCAGGCCCACGCTGGCGCCCAGGCTGCGTCCCATCAGGATGATTCGACCGCGCGGTGTGCCTTGGGCTTCTAGGGCGTGGACGATGGAGACCACATTCTCCGATTCTCTGGCGCCAAAGGTGACCGGGGGCACCTGCCGACCTTCCCGCATGGCGTCATCCCTGCGGAGATAGGTGAAGATGGCCGCATCCAGATCGGGGAAATAACGCAGGGCGGGACTGGTGCCCCAGCGGTCGTCGCCGAATCCGTGGAGCAGGATCACGACGCCGGTGGAAGGGCGCGCGCGCCGTATGCGCCACAGCTGCAGGCCCTCGACCTCCTGGGATTCCCAGGTTCCGCCTGGATCATCGGCATCACCTTGGGCCAGATCGCGGTACGTGGCATTCACGCGATCCAGGGGCTGCGGGTGATAGAAGGGCGGGTTGGTGAGCTCGCGGGCCACATCGCGCACCTTGCATCCGACAAAGACCCCCAGCCCGATCAGGACCAACGCTCCGGATGCAGCAACGCAAAGTGCGACTCGTTTTGCCTTCACGGGACTCAGTGTTCCAGGACAGCCTTCACGCCGGGCATGCCTTCAGCGGGCGGCATCGCATTGGCCTGCCCGTAGAGCACCGAGTTGATTCGCTGGATGAAGGTCACGATGAAGACGCCCTTGTCCGAGGGCATCTCGAACTCGCCCTGGCTGGGGCCGAAGGCTTCCTTTGAGCCGGACAGGAAGTAGCGATGCTTGCCGACGGGCAGGCCGGTTACCAGCAGATCCCTCGCGGCCTTCTTGTCTCGCGTGACGGGGATGCGGACATCGTCGATGGAGAGATCGACATCTCCGCGGACCGAGCGCGTGAACTGGAACATCACCATCCCTGCGGTGAGAGGCTTGCGGGGCTTGAGGGGAGCCGGCTTGGCGCTCTTGCAGCCCAATCCCATCAGGACTAGGGTGCAGGCTACGGCGACCGGTTTCAGGAATGCCCTCATTGGAACCTCCGACAATCATTGAGACTAGCGGCATTGGCCCCGACTGGCCACTGCCCCCATACGAGTGCGCCAACATGCCGCGGGGTTCAGTTATGCTGAAGGGCTTCTTGAAAGGAGACCTCATCCATGACCCAGGTCCGGCTCACCACGGAAAAAGGCGACATCAACGTCGAACTCTTCTCGAAGGAGGCCCCGGGTACCGTGGCCAATTTCGTGAAGCTCGCGAGCGAAGGCTTCTATGATGGGCTGGCGTTCCACCGTGTGATTCCCAATTTCGTCATCCAGGGTGGCTGCCCGAATTCCCGCGAGGGCGCCAAGGGCATTCCCGGCACCGGCGGGCCCGGATACAAGATCAAGTGCGAGACTGTGGGCAACCCCCACAAGCACGAACTGGGCGCGCTCTCCATGGCCCACGCGGGCAAGGACACCGGCGGAAGCCAGTTCTTCGTCGTGAACGGGGATCGCTCCAATGTCGCCCATTTGGATGGGGTCCATACCGTTTTCGGGAAGTGCATCTCCGAAGAGGACATCAAGGTGGTTCAGTCCATCCGCGGCGGTGATCGCATCCTGAAGGCCGAAGTTATCGAAGCCTAGTTTGCCGTTCTCATGGCGTCGGAAGGCTGGAGTCGGAACTGCGGCTCCAGCCTTTCCTTGTACCGCGCTAGACTGAAAGGCTCGGAGTGACCTGTGTCCAAGCGCTTTTACCTGACGACCCCCATCTACTACGTCAATGACAAGCCCCATATCGGGCATGCATACACGACAGTGCTGGCCGATGTGCTGGCGCGGCACCACCGAATGATGGGCGAGGAAGTCTTCTTCCTGACCGGGACCGACGAGCACGGTCAGAAGATCGAAAAGGCCGCCGCCGCGCGCGGCATCACGCCGCAGCAGATGGCCGACGAGGTGCAGCCCAACTTCGAGAACCTGTGGAAGCGCATGGGGATCACCAACGATCACTTCGTGCGCACGACGCATGCCCAGCACAAGGCGGTGATCCAGGAGCGTTTCCGACAGTTGCTGGCGACAGGCGATATCTACAAGGCCACCTACAAGGGCTTGTACAGCGTTAGTGACGAGGCCTATGTTACGGAGACGCAGGCCAAGGAGCTTCAGGCCCAGGGCCTTGCGCACCAGTTGGTCGAGCTGGAAGAGGAGAGCTACTTCTTCCGCCTGGCTGCCTACGAGAACTGGCTGATCCAGCTCTATCAGCGGTGTCCCGGGTTCGTGCAGCCGGATTTCCGCTTCAATGAGGTTAAGCAGTTCGTGTTCCCCGACGGACAGCGGGGGAAACTGCTAGATCTTTCCATCAGCCGCACGACCATCACCTGGGGCATTCCCGTTCCTGACGACGAGAAGCATGTGGTCTATGTCTGGTTCGACGCGCTGCTCAACTATCTTTCGGCTTGCAAGGATGGGTTTTGGCCAGCGGATGTCCATTTGGTCGGCAAGGATATTCTGCGATTTCACGCCGTCTACTGGCCCGCGTTCCTCATGGCGATGTTCCGCGAAGCGGGCGACGATCTGAACGGCGAGCTTCCCCAGCGCGTGATCGATCAGCTGCCCAAGGCGATCCTGGCACACGGATGGTGGCTGATGGGCGAGGACAAGATGTCCAAGTCCAAGGGCAACATCGTTCGTCCCGAGGAACTGCTGCACTTCGGCAACGACGCCGCGCGGTTCTTCCTGCTGCGTGATATGCAGATCGGGTACGATCGCGCGTTCACGTTCGAATCCTTCATCGACCGGCTGAACGCGGATCTGGCCAACGGCCTGGGCAATCTCGCCAGCCGATCCATCAGCATGATCCAGCGCTACCGGGATGGGGTTGTGCCCGTTCCCAGCGTTCTGGATGAGCTGGACCGTGAAACGGCAGAGCAGGGCGCCAAGGCTTTTTCCGAATACCTCGCGCTGGCGGAGCGCAACGAGTTCAGCGCGGCTCTGGAGCGCCTTTGGGTTTATCTGAGGGTTCTGGATGGCTATATCGTCAAGGTCGAGCCCTGGAAGTTGGCCAAAGACGAAAGCCGCAAGGACAAGCTGGACGCGGTTCTCTGGCTGCTCTATCGGGCCCTGCGCGCGACGACCATCCTTGCGGCGCCCGTGCTGCCGGAACTCTCGCAGACGCTATGGGAAAGCCTGGGCCTTGCGGGCCGTGTCGCCGACCAGCGCTTCGCCGCCTTCGATATCGATGCGCCCGCCCCGGCGCCCCTCTCAGAACCCAAGCCTTTGTTTGCGCGCATTGAAAAGGAAACAGCCATGACCGAGATCGACGCCATCCGCAATGCAGCCATGCCTCCCGCTCCCGTGGAGGACAAGCCCCTGGATGTGCCTCCCGTGAAAGAGAACATCGACTACGACACCTTCGCCAAGACCGATCTGCGCGTGGGCCTGATCCTCGAGGCAGAGGAGATGCCCAAGAGCAAGAAGCTCATCAAGATGAAGGTGGATCTCGGCTTTGAGCAGCGCACGATCCTCGGCGGCATCAAGGAGGCCTATGCGCCGGCGGATCTGATCGGTCGCCGCGTGGTGGTGGTGGCCAATCTCGCGCCCCGGGCCATGATGGGTGTCGAGAGCCACGGCATGCTGCTGTGCGCCAGCGACAATGCGTCGAAGCCCTACCTCATCGCGCCTCCCGAAGACGCCAAGCCCGGCTTTGTGGTTCGCTAAGTGATCTGCTGCGGCTAGCGGTCGCTGGGTTCCAGCAGCCCCAGGCATTCCACATGATGGGTCTGGGGAAAGAGATCCAGGGCCGCCAGTCGCGTCAGGCGCCAGGCGGGGCCCAGTCGCTTGATGTCGCGGCAGAACGCTGCGCCATCGCATCCGACGAGCACCAGGCGTCCTGCGCGGGCGGTCTGCAGGCGCTCGCATAGCTCCGGGGCCAGCCCTGCCCGGGGCGGATCCAGCAGGATGAGATCCGAGGATGAACCCAGGCCTTCGGGCACCCACGCGGCTGTATCCGCGGCGATGCACTGGGAAGCGAGTCCCAGCGCTTCGAGGTTGCGCTCCGCCCAGACCACGGCCGGTCCTTCGAACTCCACCAGGATTCGTTTCTGGAAGCGCGGCCCCAGCAGCGCGGAGAAGAAGCCCACGCCTCCGTACAGATCAAAGAGCGTGTCGCCTTCCAGGCCCCATGCACCCAGCACCCGGCCGAAGGCTTCGGCCGCCCACGCGGGGCTGACCTGGTAGAAGCCCCCCGGGGCGTGGCGCAGACGGAAGGCGCCGTGGTCGTGGAGCAGAGATCCTTCCCGGGCTTTCCACCCGTCGGGTTCCAGGAACCAGGTGCGGCCGTCCTCGGCGATGGCGACGATCTCGCCTGCGGGGGTGCCGGTGGCCAGCTCCCAGCGCTGGGCTCGGGTGGGCAGCATGCGCGCCAGCAGAGCTTCCCGAAAACGCGGGATGGCGTCCGAGATGGGCCGAGCGGCGGCCGGGCAGGCGTCCACCGCAATGACGCGATGGCTTTTCCGCCCGTGGAATCCCAGCTCCTTGCCACTCCAGTGGAGCTGGATGCGGTGGCGGAGGGCTTCGGCGGGGGCTTCCAGCCATTGCCATTCCATTTCGCGTCCCAATTGGCGCCCAAAGAGATCTTCCACCATCAGGCGCTTCAGATCGCCTGCGGCGTCGCCTGCCTCCATGAGATCACAGCCGCCGCAAACGCCCGCTGCGGGGCAATGGGCAGTGGTCCTGCGCTTGTCCTTCGAGATCCAGTTCACGACATGGCCTTCGCCGTGCCTTGCTTTCCACAGCAGGCTGGCTTCGACGACTTCACCCGGAAAAAGAGCTACTGGGCTGGACAACAAAATGATCCGGCCGTCTTCCGCGTGGGCAAGGCCCTGACCCCCCCAGGAGAGCCGATCGATTTTTCCCTTCCAACTTGTCGCAGGGACCGGATTCCGCGGATAGACTTGGGGCCGGTTTAAATTCTTCTTATGAGTGTGTCGCGTGTCTTTCACCGTCGCCCTGCCCATCATGCATCGTTGCAGTCTGGAGGATCGTCTAGGTCGGGAGATCCTGCAAGAGTTGGTCTGGTCGGACGCGGCGCCCGCGGATGTCGTTCTGGCCTTGCCCGGGGAGGGCGCGCTGGCCGATTGCCCCGTGTGGCTAGGAGAAGAGGGCGCCCTGGCGCTGATCGAAACGGCGTTCAAGCGCCTGGAAGACCAGAGACGCATGGAACAGTTGAACCGGGTCGGAAGGGCCTTGGCTTCCGAGCAGAACCTGGACCGGCTGCTGGACATGATCCTGGTGCAGGCGCGAGAACTGCTGGCGGCCGAAGGTGGGTCGATCTATCTGGTGGTGGGCGAGGGAGACGCGCGGGAGTTGCTGTTCGCCCACACCCAGAACTCGAAGGTGGGGCTGCCGTATCACCGCTTCCGCATGCCCATCTCGGATAGCTCCATGGCCGGGTTCGTGGCCGGCCAGGGGCGCAGCCTCAACATTGAAGACGTCTATCACATCCCCGGTTCGGCGCCTTACCAGTTCAACGACAGCTTTGATCGTCAGGCGCGCTACCGGTCCATCTCCATGCTGTCCGTTCCCATGCGCGATGGTGAGGGCGAGGTGCTGGGGGTGCTTCAGCTCATCAATCGGGTGGATGAATCCGAACCTAGCCGTCCCGTCGTTCCATTCCTGGCCCAGCATCAATCACTGGCCGAAAGCCTAGCGGGGCAGGCGGGTGTCGCCGTGAAGAACGCGCATCTGCGCGGAGAGATCGAACGCTTGCTGGAAGGTTTCGTGAACGCCTCCGTGCTGGCCATCGAACAGCGGGATCCCGTGACCTCGGGCCATTCCGGTCGCGTGGCCACGCTGACCGTGGGACTGGCGGAGGCCATCAACGCCGCGCACGAGGGGCCTTACGCCGAGGTCCACTTCAGCGACCGTCAGCTGCGCGAGCTGCGCTATGCCAGCCTGCTGCATGATTTCGGGAAGGTGGGCGTTCGCGAGCAGGTGCTGGTGAAGTCCAAGAAGCTGGACCCCGCCAAGCTGGAACTCATCCTGCAGCGCATCGCCCAGCGAAGGCTTGAGCGGGCGCTGGCGGCCCTGGAGGAGGCCTGGGAGCGCGGGGATGACTTCGATCCCATCCGCTGGCGTCTGGTGCTGGACGGTGAGGAGGCCGAAGCCAACCGGCTCATCGCGCTGATCCTGCAAAGCAACGAACCCACGGTGCTTTCGCAGGATGTGGTCGATGGCCTGGGGAACCTCGCCGCCTTGCGCTATACGCATTGGAACGGCCAGGTGGATGAGGTGGTCGCGCTGGAAGACATCGCTTGTCTGAGCATCCGCAAGGGCAGCCTTTCGGATACCGAGCGGCTGGAGATCGAAAGCCACGTCACTCACACCTTCCACTTCCTGGAGCAGATTCCCTGGACCAAGGATCTGGCGGAGGTTCCCGAGATCGCCTTTGCCCATCACGAGCGCGTGAACGGCAAGGGATACCCGCGCAGGATCGCCAACGGCGAGATCCCGGTGCAGAGCAAGGCCATGGCCATCGCTGATGTCTTTGACGCCCTGACCGCGCAGGATCGTCCCTACAAGGCGGCGCTGCCGCTGGAGCGAAGCCTTCGCATCCTGGAGGAGGACGCCAAGGCCGGGCACCTGGATGCGGCGTTGCTGGATCTTTTCATCCAGGCTCGCGTCTTCGACAAGCTAGAACCGGTGCGCTGAGCGCGGGCGGACCGCGCGGAAGTCCGGGAGCTGTGAGAGAATATGGGACTTGGAGTGCCCATGACCGAACAGACCCTTTCGCCGAAAACCCTCAATGTGCAGGAGATCATGGATCTGCTGCCGCATCGCTATCCCATCCTCCTGGTGGATCGGGTGCTCGATTACGAGCGCGGACAGTGGATTCGGGGGATGAAGAACGTCACCATCGGCGAACAGATCTTCCAGGGACATTTCCCCAAGCGCCCCGTGTTCCCCGGCGTCCTCATCGTGGAGGCCATGGCTCAGACCGGCGGCTGCCTGGTGATGCAGGACTTCGAGGATGTCTCGAAGAAGGTCATCTACTTCATGTCCATCGACAATGTGAAATTCCGCAAGCCGGTCGTTCCCGGCGATCAGCTGGTGATGGAAGTGAAGATCCTCAGCAACAAGGGCAAGATCTGCAAGCTGCGTGGCGAAGCCTTCGTGGCAGGCCAGAAGGTTGCCGAGGCTGAGTTCATGTCCATGCTGATGGATCTTGTGGAAGGAGAAGCCTAGTGGCAGTCGAGATCCATCCTTCCTCCGTCGTCAGCAAGGACGCCGAATTGGCTGATGGCGTCGTCATCGGACCCTTCTGCCTCGTCGAAGGCAATGTCAAGATCGGTGCCCGGACGCTGCTGCGCAGTCACGTCGTCATCGGTCCGCACACGGAGCTTGGCGAAGATAACGATATCTACCCCCACGTCACGGCGGGCATGGGGCCGCAGGATCTCAAGTTCAAGGGCGCGCCCACGCGCTTGGTGATCGGCGACCGCAACGTGTTTCGTGAAGGCGCGACCCTGCACCGGGGCACCGAGCACGGGGGCGGCATCACCACGGTGGGCCACGACAACTTCCTGATGACCGGCAGCCATATCGCCCACGATTGCCACGTGGGCAACAAGAACATCTTTGCCAATAGCGCCACTCTGGCGGGTCATGTGGAAGTCGGCAGCGGCGCGAACATCGGCGCCTTCTCTGCCGTCCACCAGTTTTGCCGGGTAGGGGATCACGCCTTCATGGGTGGATTCACCGTTGCGACGCTGGATGTGATGCCCTTCATGAAGACCGTCGGAGCGCGCGACACGAAGAGCTATGGCGTGAACACCATCGGCCTTCAACGCAAGGGCTTCGCTCCCGAAGTGATCGAAGCGCTGTCCAAGGCGCATCGCATTCTGTTCCATTCCGGCCTACTGCGTGAGGATGCGCTTGCTAAGGTCGAAGCAGACTATGGATCCATCGCCGAGGTCAAGTACCTGATTGATTACATCCGTTCCTCCAAGCGGGGAATCCACCGTGGTTGATACCCCGCACTTTGTCCGCGTCGCCATGGTCGGGCTTCCCAATTCCGGGAAATCGACCCTACTCAACGCCATGGTGGGCGAGAAGCTCGCTGCGGTGAGCCAAACGCCCCAGACCACGCGCAGCCGCATCCTGGGCGTCGTGAATCGCGGTGCCACGCAGATCGCTTTCCTGGACACCCCCGGTGTTCACGAGGCGCACCACGCCTTGAACCACCGGATGCTGCAGCACATCGACGCCGCGCTTCTGGAGGCGGATCTGCTGCTGTGGGTCGTCGACGCGGATGGCTTCCTCGGCACGGGCGAGCAGGCCCTGGCCAAGCGCTTGGCCAAATCCGAACAGCCGGTCTACCTGATCCTGAACAAGATCGATCTGCTGTCGAAGGGACGGCTGCTTGAAAAGGTCGCTGGATACAAGGATCTGCTGGCTTTCCGAGAGATCGTGCCCGTCAGTGCCAAGTTCTCCCAGAACCTCGAACCGCTTTGGGGGCTGCTGGAGCGCGATGCGCCCGAAGGGGAGTGGGAATTCGCTGATGACACGTTTACGGATCAAACCGAGCGCAGCATGGCCTCGGAATTCATCCGCGAGAAGGTGTTGCGCAAGACCCGTGAAGAAGTGCCCCACGGGGTGGCTGTCGTGATCGAGCGCTGGATTGAATCCGGCGAGGAGGACTACCCCGAGGATCTGGGGGAAGGCGGCACGTTCATCCAGGCGCAGATCCTGGTGGAACGGGCTGGACATCGCAAGATCCTTCTGGGTGCGGGAGGTTCCATGATTCGGGACATCCGTCAAAGCGCCCAGCGGGAGCTGCGCAAGCTGCTTCAGCGCCCCGTGCGCCTAGAGTTCCACATCAAGGTCTCGGAAGACTGGCGGAATCGCTCAGAACAACTGGACCGGCTTCATCTTTGATGGCGTGAACCGGATCTCCTCCCGAAAAGGAAACGGCCCCGATATGGGGCCGTTTCCTTTTCGGACGTCGTGCGCCTTACATCTTGAAGCGCGAAACCAGGGCGCTGAGCTGCTCGGCGGCCTGGCTCAGATCATTGACCGTCCGCGTCGTTTCGCGGATGGTGGCGGCCATCTCTTCCGTGGCCGCGGCGTTCTGTTCGGCGATGCTGGAGAGGCCACCCATGACAGCCACGACGGTGTTGCTGTCCTGGCTCTGGATCTGGCTCTGGCCGCCGATGGCGCGCATGCGTTCGGCGCTGGCGGAAATAGCCTCCTGGATGCTCTTCAGCACGGAGCCCGCGGTGTTCACCATCTCGGTGCCATCCTCGATGCTCTTGCTGGAAGTCTGGATGAGAGCCGTGATCTCCTTGGCGGCCTGGGCGGAACGCTCAGCCAGCTTGCGGACTTCCTCAGCCACCACCGCGAACCCTTTGCCGTGCTCGCCCGCCTTGGCTGCCTCGATGGCGGCGTTGAGGGAGAGCAGGTTCGTCTGATTCGCGATTTCCGTGATGACGGTCAGGATATTGCCGATCTGCTTGGAATTCTGCTTGATGACGTCCATGCCGCTCACGGCCGCGCCCACCGCCGTGCCGCCCTTGGCGGCTGCCGTCTGGGCCTGGTCGAAGACGGAGAGGGCGTTGGTGACATTGGAGTCGATCACTTTGGACGACTGGGCGATGGTGCCGACCTTTTCGGTCGCCTGCTTCACGCTGAGCTTCTGGTTCTCGGCCGTCTGGGCGATGGAGTCGGCGGTGGAGGCCATTTCGCTCGTGCCGGCGGTCATCTGGAGAGAGCCTGAGGCGATGTTGGTGGAAATGGATACCACCTGATGGACGATGTTCTGGATGTTTTCCACGAAGCGGTTGAAGTGCATGGAAACCTGGGCGATTTCATCGGTTCCCTTCACCTCGAGGCGCGCCGTGAGATCCCCTTCACCTTCGGAGATATCGCGCATCCGCTGCTGGATCTCCACCAGGGGATTCACGATGGCTTTGCCTAGGAAGAGCGCGGCGACAAGGCCGAGTACCAACATGCCGACCCCCAGGAGGAGCATCTCGAGAATGCTGCTCAGAATGGCCTTGTTGATGGTGGTGGTGTTCATGGCGACCATCAGGTACCACTTCTTGCCGGAATCCATCGGGTTGTCTTCGTTGATCTTGACCGCTACGATCCGGTAGCCGTTCTTCTCGTAGTTGACGTAGTCCTTGTCCGCCTTGCCGATGGGTGCGCACAGCGTGGCGGGATCCAGGGTCTCTTCCTTCTTGGATTTCTTCTGGGCCTTGATCGAGGCGACGCCCTTGTCGTCCACGCCAACCACCGCGCCCAGGGAGACATCGGAATCGTTCTTCAGGCCTTCCATGGCCCGTTCCATGAAGCCCGTGTCATCCGTTAGGAAACCGGCCTTGGTATTTTCGGCAGCCAAGGCCGCAAGGCTGAAGCCCTTGCTGACCTGCGCGCCCGTCTGCACCTTCCTCAAGGTGAGACCCGAGACGATCCCTGCGGTCAGCGCGAGGACAGCCGTCAGTGCCAAGATCGAGTAGATGAGCTTTTTTCGGATGTTGAGGTTATCCCAGAAGGACATGGCACACTCCCTGGACTTGGATTTTTGGGTGAATCCTTGAACAATTTTCCATCGGTATCAGACACCCGAAGACTGAGTTTTGTCGAGCCCTCAATGCTGTGCATATCGGCAGGGTCGCTGAATTCAACGATCCCCGAATAGTGCGGTTCCGATTCTGACCTGATCCGTTCCGGCCTGGATGGCCGCTTCCAGATCGTGACTCATGCCCATGGACAAAAGCAGGCATTCACCGGTTTTTTGCTGCCACGTCTCACGCAGATGAGCCATCTGTTTGAATGCTTTGGGGCGATCGGGGGGGGGGATCGTCATGAAGCCGCGGAAGGGCAGGCGCGGGTCACCGCCCAGCGCATCCAGGATCATGGGAATTTCCTCGGCGGTGCATCCACCCATCTTGGTGGCTTCGCCCCACAGATCCACCTGGATCCAGACGCCGCGAACCACATCCAGCTCCTGAGCCAGATGGCGCAACCGCGTTGCCAATTCTGGGCGGTCCAGGGTCATGATCTCCCGGAAGTGGGTCAGCGCGGGTTTGGCTTTATTGCGCTGCAGGGGGCCGATGAAGACGAATTCCAGATCGGGAAGGGCCGACGCCTTGCTGGAGCCTTCCTGGACATAGTTCTCGCCGAACCGCTGGAGGCCGAGATTCGCGAGTTCGCGAATGGCTTCGATCGAGTGGTACTTCGATACAGCCAGAAGCTCGATGGCATCGGGGTTGCGGGAAGCCGCTTCGCATGCGCGGTGGATGCGGGTCTGGACGTCTTGAAGGTTGGACGCCAGGCGGGTCATTGATGCTCGGGATTAAACAGGATTCGCTGGCAGGCTTCGCAGGCCACCATGTTTTCTTCGCGGAGGCGGGCCAGCAGGGGGGTTCGCAGCTTGGTGCGACATCCCGTGCAGGTGCCGTCCTGGACTGGCGCGACCGCCTTGCCATTGCGGGCGTGGAGGATGCGATTGAACCGGGTCAGATCCGTCGCTTCCATTTGCTGTTCAATCTCCGACTGGCGCTGGGTCATCAGGGTTCGGGCCGCGACCTGGTTCTCGTGCTCGGACAGGAAGATCTCCTCGAGGGATGCGAACTGGCTTTTCAGCTCTTCCTGGCGCGCCTTCATCTTGAGAAGGTCCGCCTCCAGGGTCTTCTGGCGGGTCTCGGCTTCCCGCAGGGGGCGCAGCACGGCCGTCTTCTGGCGTTCCCGCTCGTCCAGATCGCGGATGGCGGCGGTGAACTGGATCTTTTGGGTAGAGCTTTTGACGGCCGCTCGCGCAATGCCTTCGTGCTTCTCGGCGGTCTTGAGTTCGCTGGCCAGCGTGGCCTGGGATGATTGGGCCTCGGCCAGAGCCTTTTCTGCTGTCTCGATGCGCTTGACCAGCTGCTTCAGCTCCTTGTCGAGCTGGGACATCTCTGGTGGGTAGTCGCTCAGATCCTTCTGGATGGTGGCCAGATTGTCGTGGACGCTCTGGAGTTCGAGAAGCATGGGCAGCGTGTTCATATTCCCAAGGGTAGCGCGCTTGAAAATATGCGGCGTGGGATCTGGGGACTAAATTTGTTGGCGAAGGAAATATGATGTTGATTGAGTAAAATTTTGATCAAGGTTTTTGCAAACCCCTTGACATGGGCGGGTGGGGTGTTAGATTGGCACTCGCTCTAATGGAGTGCTAACAACCATCCCCCATCCGGGGGGCTTTCATGGAGGTTATTCATGGCTATCACCCCGCTTTATGACCGCGTTGTGCTGAAGCGCGTGGAGGCTGCTGAGACGGTGAGGGGCGGCATCATCATTCCCGATACCGCCAAGGAAAAGCCCCTGGAGGCCGAGATCGTTGCCGTGGGCGAAGGCAAGTTCGATGACAACGGCAAGCGCGTTCCTCTCTCGGTCAAGGCTGGCGATCGCGTGCTGATCGGCAAGTACAGCGGCACCGAGATCAAGATCGACGGCGTGGATCTCGTCATCGTGCGCGAGGATGAAATCCTGGCGATCGTGAAGTAGTTCATTTCAGTTCATACATTCAAGGAGATTCAGAATGGCTGCCAAGTCCATTGTCTATGCTGAAGATGCCCGCCAGGCGATCCTGCGCGGTGTGAACAAGCTCGCCGACGCTGTCCAGGTGACCCTGGGCCCCAAAGGTCGCAATGTCTTGATCGAAAAGAAGTTCGGCTCCCCCTTGCTCACCAAGGACGGTGTGACCGTCGCCAAGGAGATCGAGCTGAAGGATAAGCACGAGAACATGGGTGCCCAGCTCGTTCGCGAAGTGGCCTCCAAGACCTCCGATGTGGCTGGTGACGGCACCACCACCGCCACGGTGCTGGCCCGCGCCATCTACAAAGAAGGCATCAAGGCGGTTGTCAGCGGCGCCAACACGGTCGAGATCAAGAAGGGCATCGATCTGGCTGTTGCTGAAGTCGTGAAGGCGATCGACGAGATCAAGAAGCCCGTTGAGGGCAACGCCATCGCTCAGGTCGGCACGATCTCCGCCAACGGCGACGAAGAGATTGGCCAGACCATCGCCGACGCCATGGCGAAGGTTGGCAAGGACGGCGTCATCACCGTGGAAGAGGCCAAGGGCCGTGAAACGGAACTGAACGTGGTCGAGGGCATGCAGTTCGATCGTGGCTACCTGAGCCCCTACTTCGTGACCAATCCCGATCAGATGAAGGTTGAGCTGGAATCCCCCTTCATCCTGGCTTTTGAAAAGAAGATCTCCAACATGCGCGACCTCCTGCCCCTTCTGGAGCAGGTCGTCAACAGCCGCCGCCCCCTGCTGCTCATCGCCGAGGATGTGGATGGCGAGGCGCTGGCCACTCTGGTTGTGAACAAGATTCGCGGCACCATCAATGTGGCCGCCGTGAAGGCTCCTGGCTTCGGCGACCGGCGCAAGGCCATGCTGGAAGACATCGCCATTTTGACGGGTGGCAAGGCCATCACCGAGGATCTGGGTCTCAAGCTCGAAAACCTCAAGATCGAGGATCTGGGCACGGCCAAGAAGATCATCATCGATAAGGAAACCACCACCATCATCGAAGGCGCTGGCAGCACGGAGTCGATTCAGGGTCGCGTGAAGCAGATCCGCGCCCAGATCGAAATCTCGACGTCCGATTATGACAAGGAGAAGCTGCAGGAGCGCTTGGCCAAGCTGGTGGGCGGCGTTGCTGTCATCAAGGTCGGCGCGGCTTCCGAGACCGAGATGAAGGAGAAGAAGGCCCGCGTTGAAGACGCCATGCACGCCACGAAGGCTGCGGTCGAGGACGGCATCGTCCCCGGCGGCGGTGTGGCCCTGATCCGTGCCCTGGCCAAGTTGGATGCCTTGAAGGTTGCGGGCGACCAGGCCACTGGCGTCGCGATCATCAAGAAGGCCCTGGTCGAACCTCTGCGCCAGATCTCCAACAATGCCGGCGTCGAAGGCTCCGTCATCGTGAACCGCGTGAAGGATGAAAAGGGCAATGTCGGCTACAACGCCGCCACCGGCGAGTTCGTCGACATGGTCGCCGCCGGCGTGATCGATCCCGCCAAGGTCACCAAGAGCGCCCTGGCGAATGCCGCTTCCGTGGCTTCCGTGATGCTCACCACCGAGGCGATCATCGTCGAGTTGCCCGAGCCCAAGTCCGCGGCTCCCGCTGGCGCTCCCGGCATGGGTGGCATGGGCATGGACGACATGTATTGATGTCGATCAATCCCATGACCATTTGGTCATAGAGAGAAAGGGCCCCGGATATCGGGGCCCTTTCTCTGTCTGTTTGTTGGTGTATCGGAACAGACACAAAAAGACAGGGGAGACGCTGATGGTCTCCCCTGTCCTATTTCTGGTCGGGGCGAGAGGATTCGAACCTCCGACCTCTCGGTCCCGAACCGAGCGCTCTACCAGGCTGAGCCACGCCCCGACGAAGAAGTTACGATCCTATCTCATTTTGCGGAGCGGGTCCAATGCGGATTGCGCATCTGCCGCAATCTGCGAAGCACCGCGTCCAGCGGATCGGGTTCAGGTTCCCGCTTCTTGGCGGGCGGCGGCGGGGGATCGCAGGGCACGATTTCCAGGCGCGCGATCTTCAGCCTCAGCTGGCGTTCAATGCGCTCCTGCACCTGGGGCCACACGCTTTCCGCGCTGCGCCGCAGGTTCGGTACCAGCTCGGGGTTCCAGCAGCCCATGACCAGGGTTCCGCGGTGCAGGCGGAGCAGGCGGGTGCGGGTTGCCAGGAAGGGGCCCACGATCAGTGTCCAGGCGCGCTCCAGGCGGGCTTGCGCGCGCGCTTCGGCGGCCTCGTGGCGGTCCAGGGCGGCAAAGCGCAGGGGCAGGAGTTCTCTGCGTTGGCTCATGGCTTCGGTCCTGGGTCGAATCCCTGCGGGGATGTCGGCTCATGCCTTGGCGGCGGCGTCTTCGAACACGCGCGCTCGCCGTTGATCAGGATGGGGCTCGCAAGCATAGGCACCATGCGATGGGCCCCGGGGTCGAACACGGTCTGGATCAACTGATGCAGATGTCCCGCCTGCTGGAACAGGGCGTCATCCACCGTGCGGATGCGGCTCGCGGGGATCGCCTGGCGCTCGCAGAAGGCAAGTACCGCGTCCAGGTCCCGTTCGCCCAGCCGGGCCGCGAGGATCGGGACGAGCCGTTCACGGTCCTCGACGCGGCCTTGGTTGGTTCGCCACTGGGGATGGGCGTCGAGATCCAATTCCAGCCACAGGGCCAGCACCTCGAACTGCCGATCACTGCCCACGCCCAGGGCGATCTCGCCGCCCAGGCAGGCAAAGCTTTCGTAGGGGACGATCTGGGCGTGCGCGTTGCCTTGGCGCTGCGGCGTCTGGCCGGTGATGAGGGTGCTGGAGGCCACGTTGGCCAGGCCGGCCAGGGCGGCTTCCATTAGGGGAACCTCGATGTGGACGGCTTCTCCGGTTCTTTCTCGATGCAGCAGCGCGCCTTGGATGCCGTTGGCCAGGTACAGGGCCGCCAGCATGTCCACCAGGGGCAAGCCCACCTTCATCGGCCGCCCCTCGGGTTCTCCGGTGATCGACATCCAGCCGCTTTCCGCCTGCACGATGAAGTCGTAGCCCGCGCGCCGCGCGGCGGAGACATCCGAGGCGAAGCCTCGCACGGACGCCACGATGAGCTTGGGGTAGGCCGCGTGCAGCCGATCCCAGGTGAGGCTCAGTTTCGTGGCCGAGGTATCGAGGAAATTCTCCACCACCACATCGGCTTCCCCCAGCAGCTCGTGAAGCTGTGCCAGGTGGGCGGGGTCGTCCAGATCCAGGCGCAGAGCGTGCTTGCCGCGGTTGGCGCAGAGGAAATAGGCGCTCTCGCCGCCTTCGCCCGCTTCGAAAGGAGGGCCCCAGCCCCGGGTCGGATCTCCCGTGGGGGGCTCGATCTTGAGGACTTCCGCGCCGAGATCGGCCAGCAGCTGGGTGGCGAAAGGACCGGCCAGCACGCGGGAGAGATCCAGGATGCGGCAGCGCTGAAGCGGCTTGACCATCACAGCTTCCGGATCACGCGTTCAATGCTGGTGGCTTTGCGGCCTTCGGTGGTGACCAGGACGCCGTGGAGCTGCAGGTCGCCTGATGCAACCTCGAAACGGTCTCCGCGGGCTTTGAGAAACCGGCTGAGGCTGGCTTCCGCCTTCATGCCGATGACGCTTTCGTAGGGGCCCACCATCCCGAGATCCGTGACGAAGGCCGTGCCGCCGGGCAGCACACGGGCATCCAGGGTCGGCACATGCGTGTGGCTGCCCAGCACTGCCGTGACGCGCCCGTTCAGGTGCCAGCCGATGGCTTGGGCTTCGCTGGTGGCTTCCGCATGCATATCCACGATCACCACATCGGCGCGCTCGCGAGCCAGGATGGCGTCTGCGGTCCGGAAAGGGCAATCGACCGGGGCCATGTGGACGCGACCCAGCAGGTTGATGACCAGCACTTCCTCGCCGCTGCGCGTGTGTAGCTTGACGTACCCGCATCCGGGCGTTCCGGGGGGGAAGTTGGCCGGGCGCAGCAGACGGGGCTCCTTCTGGAAGAACGTGGTGATGTCCTTCACGTCGAAGGCGTGGTTGCCCGTGGTGATGACATCCACCTGGTGTTGTTCGAGCCAGTTCCGGGCGATGAGTTCGGTGATGCCGTGGCCATGCGCGGCGTTCTCGCCGTTGACGATGACGAAATCAACCGCCAGTTCTCTGCGCAGATCGGAGAGATGGGCCTCCACGAGGCGCCGCCCAGGTTCACCTACCACATCGCCCAGCACGAGAATCCGCATTGAAAGAGCCTATCACTTGGAACCTTCTCTGGGGCCGAGGCATCCCGGACCTTGGGCCAATTGCGCCTCAAACGGGCGCGGCCCGTGGGTTCGACCTGATAGCCTGTAGATGTCCTGTTTCTCGAGTTGACCATGCGCACGCTGCTGAAAATTCTGATCTGCATTCTCATGGGTGGTTTTCTGACGGCGCAGGAACCGCCCCTGATGCACGTCTCGGAAGTGCATCAGGGCATGAAGGGCTATGGCCGCACGGTGTTCAAGGGCGGAAAAATCGAACGCTTCGATTTCGAGGTGATGGGCGTCTTGTCCAACACGACGCCGGGGCGCAGCGTCATCCTGGTGAAGGCCAGCGGAGGCCCCCTGGCCGATACGGGCATCATCGCCGGCATGAGCGGCTCTCCCTGCTACATCGACGGCAAGCTGGTGGGCGCGTTGGCCCTGGGCTGGGGCTACGAGAAGGAGCCCATCGGCGGCATCACGCCCATCCACGAGATGCTGGAGCAGTTGAAGGAGATCCCCGAGACGCCTTCACTTCGGACCCCCTTGATCCTTCCCCGGCTGGAAATTCCCAAGGTCATGAAATCCGCCACGCTGGGCGAGATGATCCCTTTGTCCGAGCTCATGGGCTCCTTCCTGCCCAGCGCCTCCGGTGGGATGCGCGCCTTGCCGATGCCCATCGGGGGCTGCGAGCTGGCGCCTGAAAGCAAGGCGCTGTGGGGTGGACTCCCCGTGACCTTCATGGGCGCCGCCATGTCGGGAGGTCCCGGCGGCGGCTCCGGCAACGGACGGCACAGTGAGGCAAGCCCCCTGGAGCCCGGCGGCATGGCGGCCATCAACCTGGTGCAGGGCGACTTGAACATGTCCACGGGCGGCACGATCACCTACGTGGCTGGCAAGAAGATCTACCTGTTCGGGCACCAGCTCATGAACCTGGGGGCGGTGGATCTGCCGCTCTGGTCCGCCACCGTCGCGGGCGTGCTGCCCAGCTATTCGGAATCCACCAAACTGGCGTCGCCCGTGGCTCCGGTGGGCGCGCTGCGGCTGGATCGCAGCGCCGGCGTGGCTGGCGTGCTGGGGGCCGAGGCGCGCATGGTGCCTTTTCGCGTCGGCTTGAATCTGGCAGGAAAGAAAACCCGCAATTTCCGTTTCGATCTCATGGATCACCCCTTCCTGACGCCGCTGCTCGCGGCGACGGTGCTGAATCAGACCCTGATCACGCATGTGCGCGGGCAGGGGTTCCAGAGCCTATTCATGCAGGGGAACATCAAGGTCACGGGACATCCGCCCATCGAGGTGGAATGCATGGTGGCCGATCTGTCGCCCAGTCGCTTGGCGATGTACGTGGGCAGCCTGCTGCAGGCCGTGACCCTGAATCCCTTCGAGCGCCCCGTCATCGAAGGCGTTTCCATCACGGTGAAGGCCGAGGATCGCCTGGATCGTACCGACATCGCTGGCGTGCGCATCCTCAAGGCCCGGGTCAAGCGGGGCTCCGTGCTTCCGGTGCTGGTGACGCTTCAGAACCTGCAGGGCGTGCGCGAGACGGCCACCTTCAACGTGAACGTGCCCGCTTCTGCTAAATCCGGCAAGGCGACCCTGTTGGTCGGCGACGGCTACAGCTTGAGCAACGCGGATCCGGACGAACATTCCGTGGATATGGGCAGCCTGGGCGATATGGTCCGCTTCCTGAACAACACGCTGAAGAACAATCACGCCTACGCCCTGCTGGTGCAGTCCCAGGCCGGTGCGGGCCTGCGCGGAGCCCGCATCGAGGGCATTCCCCCTTCGGTTTCCAGCCTGATGGGCAGCGATGGGGACACCAAGGCCAATCGCCTTCAGCGCCATATCATCGGGCGCGCCGTGCTGCCGCTGGAGCGCGAGGTCACGGGGCTGGTCAGCCTGGACTTGGATATCGAATAGGGAGCAATTGAACATGCGCATGCACTGGCTGGTTCCTTCCATCCTCGCCGCGACGTTTGCCATGGCCGACCAGCCCTTGGCGAATTTCAGCGCCTTCAACGACTGGCTGGGTTCGGATGCGCACGGGGTCCGCATCGACGCCGATGGCCGCCTGAAGCTGGCTCCCAACCTGCGTCGCGTGGCTCAGCTGCCCGAAGGCGTGGTGTGGGCGGCTGTTTCTGATGGCAATGGCGGCATCTACCTGAGCGCGGGCACCGAGGGCAAGCTCTTTCATTACTCGGCGGGCCGCGTGAAGCCTCTGGGCCAGGTGAAGGGCGGCATCGTCTTCGCCATGGCGCGCATGGGGCAGGATCTCATCGTGGCGCCTAGCGGCGAAGGCAAGCTCTTTCGCGTGAGCGCCAATGGCGATGTGAAGCCCTTCGCCGAGATCGACGCCCGCCTGGTGTGGGGCATCGTGGTTCAGGGCTCGGAACTCCTCGTGGCTGGAGGTAACGAGAAGGGCGCCGTGCTGGTGCTGGCCCGCGAAGGTTCGAGCCGCAAGCTCGTGGAGGTGCCCGAGGAAAGCTCCTTCACCACGATCGTTTCGGATAACCGTGGCGGCTGGCTGTTGGGGTCGCATGGACATGGCTTGCTGCTGCGCTACGCCGGGGGTGGCGGAGATCGTGTGGACACCCTGGCTTCCACGGGATTCGAGGAAGTCCGGGCCGTGGTCGTCAGGGATGGCGAAATCTATGTCGGTGCCACGAATGGATTGGCGAACCACCTCGCCTCCGGAACGCTGGAGAAGCGAGAAGGCTTCCTGGCAGAGCCCGGCGTGTCCGCCAAGGGCGCGGTGATCCGCTACGATCGGGCCTACGTTCCCGCGACGCTCTGGCAGAGCAACCAGAGCCAGGTCTTTGCGCTGACCGTATGGCGGAACCAGCTGCTGGTCGGTACGGGCAACCGCTCGCGCCTGTTCAGCATTCCGCTCGATCAGGTCACGCGGGATCTGGATCCCTTCGCGGTTCTTCAGGATCTGGGAACCGCCCAGGCCACGGCCTTCCTGCCGGAGGGCTCCGGGCTGCTGGTGGTGGGCTCCAATCCGGCGGAACTGCACGTGCTCTCCGAAGTCCAGGCCACCGAAGGCACCCTGGAGAGCCGTGTCCTGAAAGGTGCGCCCGTGGCGGATTGGGGGCGGGCATACATGGACATTGATACGCCCCTGGGCACCAGCGTGGACCTGCAGTACCGCGTGGGATCCACAGAGACGCCCGATGGCACCTGGTCCGTCTGGACGCCCCCCCTGCGCAGCGGCGAGCGGCCCGTCGTGCCCTCGGCGCGCTTCGCGCAGTTCCGTCTTCGCCTCAATTCCACGCGAGGCGGCGCGACGCCGACGGTGGAAGGCGTGCGTGTCCATTGGGCCAATCGCAATCTGGCCCCCCTGTGGGAGAACGTGGAGATCATGCCGCCGGGCCTGGTCATCACCCGCACGGCGCCCCCGGACGACATCGGCGTGGAGCGCGTGCCGCTGGAGACGCAGAAGCTGATCCCGGCCATCGGCTACATGGGCAGCGAAAAGCGCAGCTTTCGCCGGGGCGCGCAGTCCTTCATGTTCAAGGTCAACGATCCCAACGGCGACTCGCTGAGCTTCGATCTCCGGCTGATCCCCGAGAAAGGCAATCCCATCGCCCTTGAAAAGGGATGGAAGGAACGCTTCTTCTGCTTCGACACCCTGCCGGTACCCGATGGCCGCTACCGCCTGGAGATCGTCGCCTCCGATGCGCCCGGACAGCCCTTCAATCTCGCGCTCTCCAGCACCTGGCGCACCGCGCCCTTCGTCATCGACCACACGCCTCCGAGCATCTCTGATCTGATCGCCATGGCAGATGGCGATAGCCTACGCGTGCGCTTCAGCGCCCGGGACGAGATCTCGGTGATCAAGGAGGCAGCCGTGTCCGCGGATGGCGACGGTTGGCTGCAGATCGCGCCGGAGGACCGGGTTTTCGATATGAAGGAAGAGTCCTTCGACGTGCTGATCCCCAGGGATCGCGTCAAAGGCGATCGCGTCACCGTGCGGATCGTGGATGCCTGCAACAACGAGCAGACCGCCAGCGTCGTGATCGGCGAGCAGAAAAAGCGATAGATCGATGTTTTGGGCTCAGTGCCCTTCAAAACGGGGGGCCCGCTTCTGCAGGAAGGCAGCCGCGCCCTCCTTTGCGTCGTGGGTTCCCGCGATGCGCGCGAAGAGGGCGGCCTCCAGTTCAAGGGCGCCGGGCATGGGCTGATCCAGGCCCTGCTGGATGGCGGCGATGGCGGCCGAAAGGGCCAGGGGCGCTCGCGTGAGGATGGCCTGGGCGATGCGGGTGGCTTCGGCCTTCAACACGGCGGCGGGGCACACGCGGCTCACGAGGCCCGCGGCAAAGGCCTTGGCCGCGTCGATGGGCTCTCCGGTGAGGATCATGTCCAGGGCGAGGCTTGCGCCCACCAGTCGCGGCAACCGCTGGGTTCCCCCGTAGCCGGGAATGAGGCCCAGTCCCGTCTCGGGCAGCCCGAACCGTGCATGATCCGAAGCGATGCGGATATGACAGGCCATGGCCAGTTCGCAGCCACCGCCCAGGGCCCAGCCGTTGATGGCGGCGATGACGGGTTTGGGGAATCGTTCGATGCGGGTGGTCAATGCCTGTCCGACCTGGGCGCGCGCCAGGATCTGCTCGAAATCGCCGCGGGCGAACAGCTGCTGGAATTCCGCCAGATCTCCACCCGCCACGAAGGCCTTGTCTCCCGCTCCCGTGATGACCACGACCCCCACTTCCGGATCGCCCTCCACGTCGTCGAGGATTCGGTCCAGGACTGCGAGGGTTTCGGCATCCAGCGCGTTGAGCTTTTCCGGGCGGTCCAGCGTGATCCACGCAATGCCTTGCTCCGTCTCGATCCGAACACCCACGCCAGCCTCCCTTGATTCAGCCCTTGATTCGGGCATTGTATGGGAAAAGGGATCTTCCATGTTCAATCCTCCCCATCGCCTCAGCTACCTTGACGCCATCCACGCCTTCCTCCGCGAGGATTGGGGCACCCAGGATTGGACGACGGCTTCGGTGCCCGATCGGGTCATGAAGGCGCGGGTGATCGCCAAGGCGCCGCTGGTGATTGCAGGCCTTCCTGTGGCAGTGGATGTCCTCCATTCGGTGGATGCTGAATTGGACATCAAATGTCTTGTTCGCGACGGCGACGCACTGGATCGCGGAACCGCGGTGATGGATATCGAAGGCAGTAGCCGAGGCATTCTGATGGGCGAGCGGGTGATGCTGAACCTGATGCAGCGGCTCTCGGGCACGGCGACCCTCACGCGCGCCTTCGTGGATGCCGTGAAGGGCGCGAACGCCAGGATTCTGGATACGCGAAAAACCACGCCGGGCCTGAAGGTGCTGGAGAAATACGCCGTCCGCTGCGGAGGCGGATTCAACCACCGCCTGACCTTGGGGGACGGCGTGCTGCTGAAAGAGAACCACATCGCAGCGGCAGGGGGCATCGCCCAGGCCGTGGAAGCCGCGCGCCGTGTATCGCCGAATCTGGTCAAGATCGAAGTCGAGGCGGAGACGCTGGATCAGGTTGGACAGTGCTTGTCGCATCCCGATGTGGACGGCATCCTCCTGGACAACATGACGCTGGAGCAGCTGCGCGAGGCCGTCGCCCTGCGCGATGCATCCGGGCGGAACGTGTTCCTGGAAGCCAGCGGCAATCTCGGTCTAGACCGCGCAGCGGCGGTGGCCCAGACCGGCGTGGATTTCCTGAGCGTGGGCGCGCTGACGCACAGCGCGCCTTCCGTGGACCTCAGCCTTCGGATGCTTTGACGACGCGCTGCAGCACGTAAGCCAGCAGCGCTTCGCCGCCGAGCACCCGCTGCTCGGAGATCCAGAGGGGCAGCTGAAGTCCCTTGATGGAATCCGGATCCAGCTTGATGGCGTCCTTCTCCGTGCAGACCAGCCCCCGGGCATCTTGGCGCAAGGCCAGCGCCTCCAGGGTGCCAAGATCCGAAGCCGTCAGGCGCTGGTGGTCCCGGAAGGAGCGCGTCCCCACCCATGGACAGCCCGCCAGCAGCAGATCCGCGTAGAACGCGTCCGGGTGGCCCAGGGCGCAGAACGCGAAGAGAGGGCCGATATCCGAAGCCGACGCTTCGATTCGCTGGGATGTGTCGAAACGCCGCAGGGCCGTGATGGCGAAATCGATGAAGAAGATCGGGCCCCCGCTGCCGTATCGCTGCCACCAAGCTTCCATGGAGGCGCGATCGGCGCGGCTGCCGCGCGTCACCACCAGGGCCGAGGCCCGTCTTGCGCTGTCCATGGGTTCGCGCAGATCCCCCAAGGGCAGCATGCGGCCGTTCCCCCAGCGCCGCACACCGTCCAGTAGCAGGAGATCCACGTCGCGGTGCAGCGCCCGGTGCTGGAATCCGTCATCCAGCAGCAGGCAGTCCTGGTCGGGGTTCCAGGCCAGCGAACGCAGGGCCGCCGCGTGGCGCTTACGTCCCACGAAGACCCGGTGATCGCCCAGGGCTCGGGCCATGAGCAGCGGCTCGTCGCCCGTCTGGGCGGGATCGGAGCTGGGCTCCACATCCATGGGGTCCACCTCGCGGCGTCCCCCGTAGCCGCGCGAGACGACGGTACAGGAGAGTCCCGCCGCCTGGATGCCCTGGGCCAGGAACAGGGTCACGGGCGTTTTTCCCGTGCCGCCGGTGGTGAGGTTGCCGATGGATACCACCGGGCGTGAAACGCGCCACATCCGCTCGGGATGTTCGTCAAAGGCCCGGTTGCGGAGGCGGACCACCGCGCCGTACAGGGGGGCCAGGGGGGCTGCCAGCCAGCGGAGAAGCGTCATGCTTCGAGCATAGGTGAACTCATCCCAAGTCGGCGATTTTTGCAGGGAGAATCCGGTTTGCATGGCTTTGTCATGGATCTCATTCCGCCCGAACCGCGGGCAGGGTATCGTGGAGCAAGATTTGGGTAAGCCATGACCGATTCGAACTTCATCGACCAGAGCAAGCTTCGCTTCAGCGAAGGGCAGGTGGTCTACACCAAGGGCGAAATGGCCCAGCGGATGTTCATCGTGCTTTCTGGCAAAGTGCGCCTGTATTTGGGCACGGAACCTTCCGGGGAATGGTCCGAGGAGCTTGAAAAGGGCGATTTCTTTGGCGAGGGCAGCCTGCTGGAGCCCATCGCCAGGTCCAACACCGCCGTGGCGCTGGAAGACAGCGATCTGATCGCCATTTCGCGGGGCACCTTCCTTCGCATGATCCGCCAGAATCCTGAAGTCTCGGTGAAGATGATGCAGCGCTTCGCCCAGCGGAACCGCGAGCTCTCCGTGAAGCTGGAGAACGTCGACGGGACGGCCAGCAAGGTTAAGGCGGTGCCCGCGGCGACGGCGAGCCTCGTCTCTGTCATCTCCGGGAAGAAATACTCCATCACGTCCCATGGCGCGCTGGTCGGCCGCTATGATCCCAACACCGGCATCCACCCCGATATCGATCTCACCGAAGAGGATCCCCAGCTCAGCGTCTCGCGTCGCCATGCGCGCGTGCTGTGCGAGCACAACCGCTACTTTCTGGTGGAAGAGCACGGCGTTGCGAATGGCACCTACATCAAGGGCGAACGCCTGCCCGCCGGGGACGCGCGCGAACTGAAGCCGGGCGACCGCGTGGGCTTCGGCATGGTGGTGCTCTTCTTTGAGAAGAACTGATGCACGTTGAGCTCTGGCGCGATGAGTACGGCACAGAGTGGGAGCTGGTTGAGACGGGATTCGAGAGCGGTTGCGTCATCCGCGAGGGCAGTTCCAGCCTGGACCGCGCCGATGGGGATGTGCGCGAGGGCGTGGACCTGATTGCGCGCTTCGGTGATATCGAGGATGCCCACGCGTTCCTGCTGTCAGAGGGCTTTGAACAGGCGCTATGATGCCCCGGTGAATTCCGAGACATCCTTTCCCGATCTCCAGTGCGCCGTGGCGAGGGAGCGAGCCCTGCGCGAGGTGCGGCATGCTCCCATCGCGGGATTCCTTATCCTGCTGGCCTGGCTGCTGGTATCGCTGTGGGTTCGCGACTGGGCTTGGGCTCTGGGACTTGGCGCGGCTGCGGCGGCTTGGGGCCTGACGGGGCCTCTCGCCCGGCTTCTGCCAGAGCGCAATCGCCTGGGCCACGCGCTTTCCCTGGTGGCCTACCCGCTCAATATCGCGATGCTGGCGCTGATCGCATTCTGCGCGACGAGGGGCATCGTCTGGGATCTTCCGGAACCCTGGGCTTCGCTGGATGGCTCCGCGCAGTGGCTTGCGTTGGCTCCGGCCCTGGCTTACGGCGTGCTCCAGTTCCTGCCTTGGAGGGACCGGATCCGGCACGCTGGAAAGATCCGGCAGGCGCTGTCTGAATCGGTTTCAGAGCCGCTTGCGGAGGCGGTGCAGGCCCTGATGCGCGGCGGCCCTTCCAAGCCGGGAGATGGTTCTGAACCAACGGAGGTCGAATTCCGGACCGTTCCCGCCAGCCCGAAGAACCTGCGCCGCTACCTTCGTCTGGACGCCCGAAGGCACGGTGTCTGGCGAGTGGTCCTTCTGCCGCAAGGCGCCATCGTGTGCTTCCGTGATGGGAGCCGTGCGGAGGCCGTGCCCCGCGGATCGTTCAAGATCGTCGCGGAGGATCCATCCCCAGGCGCCAGCACGATCCAGTGCTTGGTGCGTTGGAACCAGCACCTGCACGAAGGTCGGATCGCGCCCGAGGATTTCTACCGTCTTCAGGCCTGGAACCGAGGCGAACAGGGATGAAAAGAAGAGCGCCCGGCCGAGGCCGGGCGCTCTGAATACGAAGCCGCGATGAATCAGGCCTTGGCGGCTTTGACAGCGGCTGTCAATTCCGGCACGACGGTGAAGAGATCGCCGACGATGCCGTAGCTAGCCAGCTTGAAGATGGGGGCCTCGGGATCCTTGTTGATGGCGACGATGACCTTGGATGTCGACATGCCGGCCACATGCTGGATGGCGCCGCTGATGCCCACGGCGATATACAGCGTGGGGCTGACGACCTTGCCCGTCTGGCCCACCTGCTGGCTGTGGGGAATGCCCCAGCCCGCGTCCACGGCGGCCCGGCTGGCGCCCACGACACCGCCCAGCGCCTCGGCCAGGTCCTCCAGGAGCTTGAAGTTCTCGCCGCTGCCCATGCCGCGGCCACCGCTCACGATGACATCGGCTTCGGTCAGATCCAGCTTGCCGCCGACCTTGGCCAGGATTTCCTTCACCACCGCCTTGAAGCTGTCCGCAGGGGCGGGCAGGGCTTCCACCGCGCCCGCCTTGGCGTTGGCGGTGACGGCAAAGACGTTGGGACGCGTGGTGGCCACCTGGATGGCGCTGGTGAAATCCACCGTCGCGTTGGCCTTGCCCGCGTATACGGGGCGCACCGCCTGCAGCTTGCCGCCGGCCATGCAAAGGCCCGTGACATCCGCCGCATAGCCCGCGTCCAGGCGCGCGGCCACGCGGGGAGCGACATCCTTGCCCGTGGAGGTCGCGGCGGCTAGCAGCACGGTCGCGCCCTTGGCCTTCACGGTGTCGGCGATGGCCGCGGCGAAAGCGTCGCTGGAATAGGCGGCGAGACTCGCGCCCTCGATCTTCACGATCGTGTCCGCGCCGTAGGCAGCGGCTTCTTCCACACCGGCCAGATCCGCGCCGACGAAGAGGGCGCCGACGGTCTTGCCGCTGGCGTCCGCTAGGCGGCGCGCTTCGCTGAGGGCTTCCAGGGAAGGCTTGCGGATCTTGCCGTCCTTCAGTTCGCTATAAACCAGAATCATCGAATCACTCCGTTTCCATTAACGTGGGTTGGGTCGAACTAGAGGACCTTGGCTTCGTCGCGGAGCAGGGCCACCAGGGCGGCGGCGTCCTCGACCTTCTTGCCTTCGGGACGCGCGGAGGGCAGCGCCAGGGCGGACACGACAGCGGACGCGGAGACGGCGGGAGCTTCGATCTCTTCGATGGGCTTTTTCTTCGCGGCCATGATGCCCTTGAGGCTCGCATAGCGGGGATCGTTCAGGCCGCGCTGGGCGGTGATGACGGCGGGCAGGGCGCCCTCCACCACTTCGGTTCCAGCATCGCCTTCGCGCTCGGCGCGGAAGGAGCCCTCGCTCAGTTCCAGCTTCGTCACCAGACCCGCGTGTCCCAGGCCCAGCAGTTCTGCCACGATGGGGCCCACCGCACCGTTGTCGCTGCCAAAGCCCTTGTTGCCGAACAGCAGCAGATCGAAGCCCTTGTCCTTGGCGTAGGCGGCGAGCGCCTTGCCCACGGCCAATGGATCGCCGGCTTCGGCGGCCTTCACCAGCACGGCCTGGTCCGAGCCCAGCGCCAGGGCGTTGCGGAGCACATCCTTGGCCTTGTCATCGCCCACCGCGACGGCCACCACTTCCGCACCCTTGGATTCCTTCAGGCGAAGGGCTTCCTCCAGGGCGTACTCGTCATAGGGGCTGGTGATCCACTTCACATCGGCGGGATCCAGGGACTTGCCGTCCGCGGCCACCTTGATCTTGGTTTCGGTGTCAGGCACTTGCTTGAGCGCAACAAGGATCTTCATGAGATCTCCGGGATGTGGTTTTTCAAAACGCGATCCGGAAAGTTTATCCAAGGGCTGTCCAAGCTCAAAACGATCCTCTTGTCCGCCTAACCTTCTTGCGTCGAGGCCTGCGCCGGGTCGCGACCGAAATGCGGACCCGGGTGCGGCCTGCGCTGCCAGGCCTGCTAAAGTTTCGTCCATGGCAATACAGGCAATTCAGATGGACCCTGCAGCATTCAGGAACGCGCTGGTGTTCACCGGAGGAGGCACGGGAGGGCACTACTTTCCGGCCATCGCCTTGGCTCAAGGGGCCCGGGAGCGCTGGCCCGATCTTTCGATCGCCTTTGTCGGCGCCACGCGGGGCATTGAGGCGCGCAAGCTGCCCGAAAGCGGCTGGCCTCATCTGCTGCTCGATGTGGAAGGCTTCCTGGGGCGCTCGCCCCTGTCCGCGCTGCGGAGCCTGCGCAAGCTCTGGCGCGCCCGGCGCGCCCTGATGCGGCTCTGGCGCGCCAACCGGCCATGGGCCGTCATCGCCACGGGGGGATACGCCTCTGCTCCGGCGTTGCTGGCGGCGCGATCCCTGGGGATTCCCTACTTCATCCATGAATCCAACGCCCAGCCCGGCATCCTCGTGCGCTTGACAGGCAAGGGCGCGTGCCGCGTGTGGTGTGGAATGGAGGCCGTCCAGGCCCGCCTGAAGGGAGCTTCCTGCCGGATCGTGGGCACGCCCGTTCGGGCGGATTTCATGCGCACCTTCGCACGTCTGGAAGAGGGTTCCGTGCCCCATCGCCTGCTGGTGCTGGGCGGGAGCGGGGGGGCGCGCGCGCTGAACGAGGCCATCCTGCAATCCGCGCCAGCCCTGCTGGAGGCCTTTCCTGATTGGGAAATCCTGCACCAGACCGGGGCTCGGGATTTCCCTCAGATCGAGACTCGGCCACGCCATCCGCGCCATGGCATCCAGCCCTTTCTGGACGCCGTGGATCGGGAACTGGAGGCCTCCAGCCTTGTGATCTCCCGTTCCGGGGCCAGCACCTGCGCGGAGCTGAAGGCTTGTGGCCGTCCCGCGATCCTGGTGCCCATGCCGGGCAGCGCCAGCGATCACCAAACCGAGAACGCGCGGGCCATGGCTCAGGAGGGGCGCGCCGTGCTTTTGCCCCAAGGCCCTTCGCTGGGCGAGGATCTGGTGAAGGAGGCGGGGCGGTTCATGGCTGATGCCGCATTGCGCGCGGAATTTGCGAAGCCCTCGGCGAATCGGGCCGTGGAACAGTGTCTGGATGATCTCGCCGAACGGATGGTTTGATCCTCCTTCATTGCGCTTACAATGGATGCATGCATCAGCGCGCCTGGCTTTCGATCCTGACATTCCCCCTCGTTGCCGCCTTCACCTACCCCATGGTGTTCAAGCAGGCCCCGGCCGCTGCCAGCGAGAACCGTCAGGCCTACCAGGATCCCTTGGCGGGGCTGTCGGATATCCAGGATGTGCTGAGTCTGGTCCGGGACAACTACGTGGATGCCCCCGATATGGAGAAGGTCATCAGCGGAGGTGTCGAGGCCGTGCTCGAGCGGGCGCATCCCCTGAACGCGTACCTGACGCCTGAAGAATTGCGGCAGGCTGATCCCGGTCCCGCCCAGGTGGGACTCGTCCTGCTCAAGCGCGACATCGTGGCGAGAGTGATGGTGGTGATGCCCGGCAGCCCCGCCGCCAAGGCTGGCCTCCAGCCGGGCGATATCATTCGCAAGCTGGATGGACAATCCGTGGGCAACTTCACGGCCTGGAGCCTGGATCAGAAACTGCGCGGTCCCGTGGGTTCAAGCCTTGAACTGTTGGACTGGATGGCGTCCAACGGGCAGGTGAAAAAGGTGACGCTCCAGCGTGAGCTGCCCCAGCGGATCGCCATCGGGCTTCGGACGACGCCCAAAGCCGCGTTGCTGACGGTTCCCGATCTGCAGGTCGGACGGGCGGCGGAGATGCGCGCGCTGCTGACAGGCCTGGACCACAAACTGCCGCTGGTGCTGGATCTGCGTGGATGCAATGGCGGAGATATCGACGAGGCTGCTGCCGTCGCCGGATTGCTTGGCAAGGCGGGCGCGTTTGCGACCCTTCAGGAAACCGGCAAGCCGGATCGCGCGCTGAATGCCGTCTCGGCCAATGTGCCCGGCTTCGACAAGCTGGCGGTGCTGGCGGGCGCGGGCACCATGGGGGCGGGAGAAGCGCTGGCTTCGTTCCTCAAGAAGCAGTCGGTGGTGACTGTGGGCGAGCGGACGGCGGCCCTGGGTGTGCAGCGCACGCGCATCCTGCTGAAGCAGGGCGGCGCGGTCGAACTGGTCAACCGCCGCTGGCTGGGAGCCGGAGGCGAGAAGCTGGACCGCCAAGGCGTGGCGCCGGACTATTCGTTGCGAGGCTTGCAGCCCGACGAGGATCCCTTGCCCAAGGTATTGGACGCCCTGGAAGCCAAGAACAAGCCCGCGAAGACGGACAAGATCGCCTGGTTCGGTCCCCTGGGCCGCGCGCTGGAAATCGCCTGATCCATGGCGTCCCAGCAAGCACCGCGGCGGACACCACGACGGACATCTGGAGGAGGACGGCGAACCTCGACGCCCATCCTGGCGGTCTGGGGCGCGTTCATGATCATCCTTGGCCTGGGGTTGGGACTGCTGTTCAGCCAGTCCTCCTGTGCGCGGAAGAAGCGGCCTTCGGAAAACCAGGAGCGGGCGCCGGAGTCTGCGCCTCGCCATCATTCCGGGCGGCGCGAACAGGAAGCTCCCAAAGAAAAACAGACGGAAACGTCCACTGAAAAATCAGGCGCCACCGAAAAGCAGCCTTCCGCTCCGCGTGAATCCGGTCGAGCGCAGGGCCCGGCGGAGCCAGCCCACGTCGAGCCGAGTCTTCCGAAATTCGCCCTGGTGATTGACGATCTGGGCTATGCCAGGCCCGAATGGGTCACCCGTCTGTGCGCGCAGCCGGTGGCGTTTTCCGTGGCGGTGCTGCCCTTCCAGGAATTCACGAAAGAGAGCGCCGAGATCGCCTACGAGCGGGGCAAGGAGGTGATGCTTCACCTGCCCATGGAACCCATCGGCTACCCCGCGCCGGGCAAGGATCCCGGGTCCAACGCCATCCTGTTCAACATGAAGGAGGCTGATATCCGCGCCCGGGTGCGGGCCGCGCTGGACGCCATCCCCCACCGCAAGGGCGTCAACAACCATATGGGCAGCCGCATCACGCCGGATACGGCGCGCATGACGTGGATCCTTCAGGAGATCAAGGCGCGGCGATGCTTCTTCCTGGATAGCCGCACGGAGAAGAATTCCGTGGCTTTTGATGTGGCCGAGCGCCTGGGGGTGCCCTCGGTGCAGCGCAAGGTCTTTCTTGACGATGACAAGGCGTATCCGGAAATGGAAAAGCAATGGGATCGCGCCATCGCCCTGGCCAAGAAAGAGGGCCAGGTGGTCATCATCGGGCACATCTATCCCGAAACCGTCGCAGCCCTGGAAAAGCTCATTCCGAGGGCCAAGGGGCAGGTCCGGTTCGTGAAGGCGGGAGAGCTGGTTCGTTAGGAATCGCCCGGCTTTGGCCAGCGCAGGGGTGAAGCCTTGGCGGCCTACTCGGCGCGCGCCACGGACTGCCGCAGCCATTCCATGAACGGCGGCGCGCCCGCGCCCACGGGGAACATCAGGATTTCCGGGATCTCGTAGGTGTGCATCTCCGAAATCAGCTGCGAAACCTGCTCGAACTGGTCCTGCGTTGTCTTGATGATGAGCATGACCTCTTCGTCCAGGTGGGTTCCCCCCTGGTAGTAGTAATAGCTTTTGATCGACGGCAGGATGTTCACGCAGGCCGCGAAGCCTTGGTCCACGACTCCGGAAGCAATGGTGAGAGCCGTTTCTTCACTGCCACAGGTGGTGATGACGATGCACGCTTCGATCATGGGCTTGCGACTCCTGCCAGATCCTGGCCATGGACGAGTCTGCCATGGCTTGGCCTCCAACCCAAGTGGAAGAAAGCGCCCTCAATAGAGATCGCGTGCGATTCCATGGACATGCGCGGAAGGTTGCCGACAAGGAGAAGGCGATGGGCATCGCCGCATCCTTTCCAGCTTGGGAGCAGGGGGTTAACAAGTTGTTCATGCGCGACCGGAATGATGAAGGCACCTTCTACGGAGCTGCATCATGCGAATGACTTTACGGACTTTCCTGCTCGTCGTGGCGGCGCTGACGCTTGAATTGGCCTGCACCAGCGCTTCGGACAAGCCTGCGGCGCCCAAGCCTGATCCGGTCCCGGTTCAGGCCTCCAGCAACGCCTGGCGCTTTGCCGTGCATGGGGACACCCAATGGACCTCGTTGGATGACGGCCGAAACCCCAATACGGTGGCGGTGGATGTCATCCATCAGATCGACCAAGCCTTCATCGACCAAGGCGTGTCCTTTGTCCTGGCCGTGGGCGATGTCACCGACAACGGCAGCAAGGTGGCGCTGGATACGCGGGCGACCTATGCGCAGGAACTCTACAACGCCGGCATCGGCTTCTTCGCCCTCCGGGGCAACCACGAGAGTTCCCAGGCCGCGGGCGTCGAATTCCAGCGGATCTTTCCGCAGACTCAGAACGGTCTCCAAAACGCGACGCCCGCCAACGCGTTCATCACGACCACAGATGCGATCCAGCCTCCGGCCGTGCAGGGCGCGACCTTCACGGTGGGGTCCAATTTTAGCAGTCCGAGCGCCAATCTGGCCGGATTGAGCTATGCCTTCGACTACAAGAATGTGCGCTTCGTCCTGCTGGATCAGTTCACCCCCATGGATGGCGCTGCGGCCATCAAGGGGCGCATCAACGACCAGCAGGCGTGGATCGACAAGCAGCTCTGGACCGGGAATCGCGCGGCCAACACGCACGCCATCGTGTTCGGACACAAGGGGCTGATCACGTCCAATTACACCGACTCGCTGTTTGGCAGCGATCCTTCCGCGGATGCGAGCGGGCAGGATGCCTTCATCAATGCGATGTATTCGAACAACGTCCGCTACTACTTCGGCGGCCACGACCACATCCATGATCGACAGTTGGTGGCGAATACCAAGGGCGGCAACCGCATCACGGAAATCGTGACGGCCTCCTGCAGCTCGAAGTTCTACCTGCCGTTCATCTCGCAGGACGGGGCGACGAAGACGTCCAACGACATTGCCTACAACGTTCCGGCCTTCGGCTATGCCCGCAAGACGCCGCTGTCTGAGCTGGCGAACGATATCGGCTACTACATCTGCACCGTGGACGGGGCGAAGGTGAACGTGGATTTCTATGCCGCGGACGTGACGCCGAACCTCAGCCTTGCGGGCAACAGCCTGACCGGGGAATACCTGCTGAATGGAAGCACGCCGCAGCTCACCTTCACCAAGCGGGAGAGCTTTGGGTACAGCCTCAATGGCAAGGAATTCGTCATCGCCCAGGGCAAGGACTACAAGTCCGTGACGGATTCGTTCGCGGGCACCACGACGTCCATGGCGATCCTGGGTGGGACGAACGGAAGCACCGTCACCGATGGATCCGGGGCGGCCACGAGCAAGGCCGTCAACACGGGCTGGTCAGCCCGCACCAACGGCCTAGCCAGCGATATTCTCAGCCTGTGGGGCTTGTCCGATCTTGGCAGCGCCACTTCGGACACTTACGCGCTGGCGATGACGTACGATCCCAGCACGACGCTGGA
Source organism: Holophaga sp. (assembly GCA_035352715.1). GTDB lineage: Bacteria > Acidobacteriota > Holophagae > Holophagales > Holophagaceae > DAOPYE01. The sequence continues at coordinate 68,225 of DAOPYE010000001.1, forward strand.
TGCCCAACAGTTGGCCAACGGATGGTTCGTTCTGGCGGCCAAGTCGGGCGGGGTGTGGGTGAAGGCGGTGAACCTCAACACGGGCGGCAAGAAGAACTTCGTCCTGGGGCCCTGGAATGCCAAATACGCCCTGGGCACATACGGCGTGGACACCAGCAAGAATCAGGTCTGGGCGGTGATCAACACCACCGGCGATTTTGCGGCGGCCCTGGCCCAATAGCTTTCCGGGGCGGCGGAAAACCTGGATAATGAAGGCAGCGGCTCCGGGCTCTTCGGGCCGCTCCTTTTTTGTGGCAGGCCATGACGCTTCAAGACGAGATTTGCAAACGCCGCACGTTCGCCATCATCAGCCATCCCGATGCCGGCAAGACGACGCTGACGGAAAAGTTGTTGCTGTACAGCGGCGCGATCGACCGAGCGGGTTCCGTGAAAGGCCGCGAAGGCGCGGGCATGGCCCAGTCCGATTGGATGAGCATCGAGCAGGAGCGCGGCATTTCGGTGACCTCGGCCGCCATGCAGTTCGAGTACCACGAGCACATCATCAACCTGCTGGATACGCCGGGCCACCAGGACTTCAGCGAAGACACGTACCGTGCGCTGACGGCGGCGGACAGTGTGGTGATGCTTCTAGATTGCGCCAAGGGCGTGGAAGAGCAGACCAAGAAGCTGTTCCGCGTGGCCAAGGATCGGGGCCTGCCGATCTTCACGTTCGTGAACAAGCTGGATCGTCCCGGCCGCGAACCCATCGAACTGATCGACGAGGTGGAGGAGCTCTTCGGGCTCAGCGCCGTGCCCATGACCTGGCCCATCGGCAGCGGTCCGGATTTCAAGGGCGTGTATGTGCGCGCCACGGGCCAGATCCAGGTCTTCGAGCGCAGCAAGGCCGGGCGCAAGGCGCGGCTGGCGGGGCAGGGCAGCCTGGATGATCCCGAGATCCGCGAGTTGTTGACCCAGGAGGAGATGCAGAAGCTGAAGGATGATCTCGATCTGATGGAGCACGTCCTGCCGAGCTTTGATCTGGGGGAATTCCTGGCAGGACGGCAATCGCCGATGTTCTTCGGCTCGGCGCTGAACAACTTCGGCATCGCCGAGTTCCTGGACGAATTCCTGGAGATGGCCCCGGCGCCCGGCCCGCGTCCGCTGGTGGGGGACGGCGAGATCCAGCCGGATCAGTCCTTCACGGCCTTTGTCTTCAAGGTTCAGGCGAACATGAACAAGGCTCACCGCGATCGCGTGGCCTTCGCCCGCATCGTCTCGGGGCACTTCGAGCGCGGCATGGACGCGCTGCATGTGCGCGGCGGCAAATCCATCAAGCTCAACTACCCCCACATGTTCTTTGGCCGTGAGCGCCAGATCGTGGATGAAGCCTTCCCCGGCGATATCCTGGGGCTCATCAACCCCGGCGTCTTCCGCATCGGCGATGTGCTCTCGGCCCAAGGGGCCATCGAGTTCCACGCGGTCCCTCGCTTTTCTCCGGAGCAGTTCGCCAGCGTTCGCCTGGCGGATCCCGGCGCGCGCAAGGGCTTCCTGAAAGGCCTGCAGCAGATCGCCGAGGAAGGCGTCGTCCAGGTTTTCTGGCCCAAGGGCGGCGCGCCGCTGCCGATCCTGGGCGCCGTGGGACGCCTGCAGTTCGAAGTGCTTCAGCACCGCCTGAAGGACGAATACGCCTGCGCCGTTCTGCTGGAACCTCGCAATTTCTCCATGGCGCGATGGATTGAGGGCGGATGGCCCGAGCCCAGCCGCTTCTGGGGTGAACTGGTGGAAGACGCTGAGGGCAACCCGGCGATCCTCTTCGAGAACGATTGGCAGCGGCGCACCACGGCGGAGAAGAATCCAGAACTCGGGTTTGCCGAGCACCCGCCCAAATAGACGCGAAGGTTTTTGGCGGATTCAGACTCAGGATTGCGCGCGAGGATCCGATACGATGGCTAGTACGGCAGGAGCCTTCATGCGGCAGGACATCAAACCGGAAGACCTCATCGTTACCGAGCAGGACGGCACCCGCCGCATCAACCATGACGTGCTGGAGTCCTTCGGGCTGTTCAATCTGCCCAAGTCGCTCATGCGCTCGGCGCTGATGGTCTACTACGACAACGCATCCCGGCAGGGGCGCGGGTCTGCGCACACGGTCCGAACCTTCATCAGCATCGCCAGCTCGATCACGCGCTTTCCCAAGCAGGTCGCCATCAACTTCACCCGCGGTTCCGCCTATCGGCGCAATATGCGGATGCTGCGCCGGTTCAGCCGGTAGCGCGCTGGGCGCGGATTCCTGCTGGAGCCATTCATGAAGGCGGTCATTCAGCGTGTCAAGCGGGCATGCGTCTGTTCCGGGGATCAGGTCTCCAGGATCGGCCAGGGGATGCTGGTGCTGGTGGGCTTTGAATCCGGGGATTCCGAGGCCGAGTGCGCCTGGGCCGCGGCGAAGATCGCATCCCTGCGGATCTTTGACGATGCCAGCGGCAAGATGAACCTGGGTTTAACCGAGGTGAATGGCCAGATTCTGGTGGTGTCTCAATTCACGCTGGCCGGCAGCATCGCGCGCGGTCGACGGCCCTCGTTCGATCGGGCCATGGCGCCTGAGCAGGCCCGTCCCTTGTTCGAGTGTTTCGTGGACCTGCTTCGGGCGCAGGAGGTGCCGGTCGAGACGGGGTTCTTCCGCGAATCCATGGAGGTGGAGCTGGTGAACGACGG
>DAOPYE010000001.1:71015-95725 GCA_035352715.1 Holophaga sp.
TCGCAGGCGGCGCTGATGGCCGCCGAGTGCGATGTGGCTTCATGAGGGCTGGACGCCAAGGCCAGGGCCGTGGCGAGGAATCTCAGTCCATGGTCGAAGCGATCCTGCAGGACGCCCGTCGGCCCGGCGGTTTGGGTCATCCGCAGGTGTTGCAGCGGGCCATCGATGGGACCTGGATGGGGTATTCGCCCGTGAAGCAGGCATAGCAGAATCCCTTGCCCCCGGCATCCTGCACGGACTCCTCCAGGTCTCCCAGGGTCAGGAAGCCCAGGGAATCCGCTTCGATAAATTCGCGAATCTCTTCCACATTCTTGTGGCTGGCGATGAGCTGTTCCCGTGTGGGGGTGTCGATGCCGTAGAAGCAGGAGTGGGTCGTCGGTGGGCTGCTGATCCGCAGATGGACTTCGGCGGCGCCCGCGGCGCGCACCATCTGCACGATCTTCCGGCTGGTGGTGCCGCGCACGATGCTGTCGTCCACCAGGATCACGCGCTTGCCATTGAGCAGCTCGCGGCAAGGGTTGAGCTTGATCTTCACGCCAAAGGATCGGATCTGCTGCTTGGGTTCGATGAATGTGCGTCCCACGTAGTGATTTCGCACCAGCCCGAAGTCGAAGGGGATGCCGCTCTCCTGGGCGTAGCCCAGGGCCGCGAAGACGCCCGAGTCGGGCACCGGCACCACCAGGTCGCCCTCGACGGCGTGGCGGCGGGCCAGGCAGCGGCCCATGGCGCGGCGGGCGGCCATGACGCTTCCGCCAAAGACCAGCGAATCGGGCCGCGCGAAGTAGACGTGTTCAAAGACGCAGGGGCGTGGGTCCACCTGGGGCAGGGGGAACCGGGAGTGCAGACCATCGCGGTCCAGTCGCACCAGCTCGCCCGGGGCGACATCGCGCGTGTAATGGAAGCCCAGCAGATCAAACGCGCAGGTCTCGCTGGCGAAAGCCGTCGCGCCGTCCTTGTTGCCGATCGCCAGAGGGCGCAGGCCGTGGGGATCGCGGGCTGCGAAGATCTGGGTTTCGGTGAGGATGAGTAGGGAATAGGCCCCTTGGACCTGGGTGAGGGCTTCCACCACGGCATCCTCCAAGGTCGAGGCCTTGGCGCGCGTGATGAGGGCCAGGATCACTTCCGAATCGCTTGGGCCGGAAAAGATCTGGCCTTCCTGGATGAGGCGCTCGCGAAGCTCATCGGTGTTGATCAGGTTGCCGTTGTGGCACAGGGCTACCTGGCCGAAGCGTCCCTTGACGAGGAATGGATGGGCCCCGCTGGCCACGTTGCCACCGGTGGTGGAGTAACGCGTATGGCCGATGGCGGCGTCGCCGGGCAGGCGATCCAGGATGCTTTCGGAAAAGACGTCCGCCACATGGCCTTGGGCTTTGTGCAAATGCAGGATGTGTCCCTCGCGGGAGCAGATGCCCGCGGATTCCTGGCCCCGATGCTGGAGCGCATAGAGCCCCAGATAGGTCTGCCGTGATGCTTCAGGCACCGGCCAGATACCAAACACGCCACATTCGTCTTTGAAGCCCATGCCCCCCCCGAGATGAAAAGAATACCGGCCCGCGTTCGCCCTGTCCCAGGCTGATCCCGCGTCATTCGACCGCGACTACCTCCAGGCCGTTGTCCATGACCTTGGATTCCGATGCGTTCTGGGCTTCCGTCGTCATGCGGCGCAGGGTGCGCAGAAGGGCGGTACCGTTCTCGGCCGGAGCGGCATCGGCGTTCAGATGGAAACTCTCCAGCTGGATCTCCAGGCTCGCCAGATCTCCCTTGGGAAAGCTGCCGCTCAGGTAGGAGAGCGCCAGCAGGCCCGGCCTGACTTCCGCCAGATAGGCGTAGAGGGGCAGATTGGTGGGAACTTGAACCTGCCAGAGCTTGCAGCGGGTGGAGCCAAACTGCACGGTGGTCGAGCTTTGCACCACGTTGGTCGTGGGGCCGGAGAAGTAGAGCATCCGCTCCACGCGGGCGAGGATGGGGGCCAGATGGGGTCCGTTTTTTTGGCCGCCCTTCTGGAGGCTTTCCAGCTTCCATCGCCCCATTCGCGGCTTCTGCACGCGGTTTCGCGTCACCAGGACCGGCGTCGGCTCCAACTGGAAGCGCGTTTCGGTTGCCTGAGCCTCGTCTCGGAATCGGATCTTCACGCGGTAATGCATGGCCCCCAGCCTGGGCTCCATGCGCTCCGTGCGCTTGGTGGCGGGGTGCAGGGGCGCGCTGGGCATGACGATAGGCAGAGCCAGGGCGGCCAGGGTGTGTGAAAGATCCATCGATTGCTCCCACCCCGCCCGGGTTCCGGCCTCGCGGAATCCATGGGGATGCACGAACAGCATACCGTTCAGCCGGGCGTCTGCATATGCGTGGGGAGGACAAAAAAACGCCCGGATCCTGGGATCCGGGCGCCGCGGCAAAGGATTCGACTACTTGTTCTCTTCCTGCTCGAGTTCGCCGGAGATGGCGTCCAGATGGGCGAGAAGGCGCTTGGCCAGCTCTTCGTCCTCGAGGGTGCTGAAGTCGTCGCCGGTGATTTCGAAGATCTCAATGGAGAGATTCGCTTCCGCGTCGTCGCTATCGTTTTCGGAATAGGCCTGGACTTCGGCCAGGGGGGCGAGGATCGCGAAGTGGCGGCCTTCGAAGTCCACCTCTTCCAGAATGGCGAATTCTTCCTTCTCGCCGTTCTCATCCTCGAGTTCTACGACCTCGATTTCGTCCTCGTGGTCGCAGTCAGGTCCGTGTTCATGATGATCGTGGGCCATGGGGGCTCCTTGCAAGGGAACCAGACTAAAGCCAAGAGGCCCGGACGACCAGCGATTTCTAGGCATTTGTCGTCTGGATCACGGCTGTGCCCAATCCACCCTGGCGGTGCCTCGGCCCGTGGCGATGGCCTGCATGTTTCGCTTGGTGGGACCCACTTCCAGGCGCACTTTTTCGCCCATGGCCGCAGGGGTGCGGGCGATGGCGTCGGCGCTGATGATGAGATCGCCGCAGACCAGATCCAGCCGCACGGTTTCACCGGCGTTCAGCACCGGGATCGCTTGAAGATCCGCCCGCGTCAGGATGTGACCCGCCGCCACCGGCAAGCGGAGCCGGAATCCTTCGGGGAACTGGCTGAGCGCTCCCGCCGGAGGCGCCCCTTCGAAATCCAGCTCCTCCAGTTGATCCGCATTGGGCACGCACTGCCGAGGCAGGGCTTCCGTGGCCTTGAGGATCTTGCCCTTCCAGCGTCCTTCCAGATCCACCCGCGCGCTGCCCGCCGGTTTCCCATCCACCATGAGGCGCACCACGACGAAGAAGGGGCCGGTCGCATCCGGCTTGCTCAGATGGGAAACCTCGAGGCTCACCGCGCCGGGCCTGAGCCTGGGAACGACCGGTGGCCGCAGGATCCTGAAGGTGCGCGATCCAAGGCTCTGGTTCGATGTGGATTCCGCAAAGGCCAGCGCCTCTTGCCCGATGCGATCCACCAGGGGGCGCTCCATGGTTTCGAGCTCCGTGGCCTGAGACGTGGGCTTCGCTGCTTCCGCTGCGGCTTCCTGCGCAAGGCTTGGCAGCCCCGTCGCCGTCAGGGCCAGCACCAGAAGGCATCGGATGACGGCGCGCATGGCTATCGCTTCAGGGAGGTCACGAGCTGGAGCATGGAGTCGATGGTCTGGATCGTCTTCGAGTTGGCCTCGTAGGCGCGCTGACCGATGATCATGTTCACCATTTCCTCGGCCACGTCGACGTTCGATACTTCCAGAGAACCCTGGAGAATCGTGCCCAGGCCATCCTGTCCCGGATTGCCTTCGATGGCGTCTCCGCTGGCCAGGGTGGGCTGCACAAGGTTGCTGCCCAATTGGTTCAGGCCCGCGGGGTTGATGAAGTGCACCAGGGTGATCTGTCCCACCTGCTGCGGCTGGGTCTGTCCCGTTTGCGTGACGCTCACCGTGCCGTCCTTGGCGATGGTGACGCTCAGCGCGTCCTGGGGAATGGTGATCTGGGGCGTCAAGTTGTAGCCGCTGGCGTTCACCAGGGTGCCGTTCTGATCCAGCGTGAAGGCGCCGTCCCGCGTGTAGGCCAGGGTGCCGTCGGGCATGGTGACCTGGAAGAACCCATCGCCTTCGATGGCCATGTCGTAGCGCCCGTCTGTCGAACGCATGTTGCCCGTGGAGTAGGTCCGCTGTACGGACTGCAGCTTGGAACCATGTCCCACCTGGATGCCGGAAGGCAGGCTGGTGCTATTGGAACTGTTCGTGCCCGCCAGATTGATGGTCTGATACAGCAGATCCTGGAACTCGGCTCGGCCCTTCTTGTAGCCCGAGGTGTTCACGTTGGCGAGATTATTGGAGATGGTGTCCATGTTGTACTGCTGGACCGCCATGCCTGCCGCCGCTGACCACATTGCGCGCATCATATGAGACTCCTTGCCTACTGACCTTTGGCGATGCTGTTGATGGTGCTGTTGTCGAGATCGTTGCTGAGGGTGGAAGCCACCTTCATGCTCATTTCGAAGAGGCGATCCAGGCGGATCATCTCGACCATGGCGGATGCCACATCCACGCCACTTTGCTCCAGGTAGCCCTGGGAGACGGTCGCCTTGGTCGGCGCTTCTGCCGCGCCGGTGGCGTCGAATCGATTCGAGCCCGCTCGCTGCAGCGCGTTGGGATCCGCGTAGGCCTTCAGATCCAGCTGGCCGACGGTGGTGTTGCCCTGCTGGACGGTTCCATCCGGGGTGATGGCCACTTCGCCGGCGGCCGGGTTGATGGTGATGGGTTGGCCGTTTTTGCCCAGCAGGGCGAAGCCGTCCTGGGTCTGGATCTGCCCGTTGGCGCCCAACTGGAAACGCCCATCCCGCGTGGCCCTCGTGCCCTGGGGCGTCTGGACCTGGAAGAAGGCATTGCCTTCGATGGCGAGATCCAGCTTGCGTCCGGTGGGTTTCGAAACACCCTGCGAGAAGTCCATACCTCGCGTCGCCAGCACCGTTCCGTCGTTCACGTACTTGGTCATGGGAAGATCCCGGTTGGACGACAGGGCCTTGTTGAAGACCGAAAAGAAGGTCCGCTCTGGCTTGTAGGCGATGGTCGCGGAGTTGGCGAGATTGTTGGATACCGTTTCCAGCTGAAGAGAACGAGCCTTCAGGCTTCCGGCGGCGACATAATAGGCTGGGTCCATCCTGGGCACCTCTGGCCTGTCTAGTGCCAAGGTCATGCCAAGTCTGGTCCTTTGGGAAATCGCCCGCCTTCTATCCGCCGGCCTTGCTGGCCTTTCAGGTTCCGCCGCCTTCTGGAGCTGACCCATGAACGCATCCTCTTCCCGCCGCCTGTTCTCCCTGGACGCCTTGAGAGGCTTCGCCATGTTCTGGATCATCGGAGGCGATGCGCTGGTGCGGGCCATGGCGCAGTTCACGGATTGGCCGCTTTTTCGGTGGATGGAGATGCAATGCGAACACGTGGCCTGGAATGGGTTCCACGCCTTTGATTTGGTCTTTCCGCTGTTCCTGTTTGTTTCAGGGGTGACGATGCCTTTTTCGCTGGTGCGGCGTTTGGGCGAAGGCGAACGCCGTGCGGATCTCTACAAGCGTATGGCCCGCCGCGCCGTGCTGCTGGTGCTCCTGGGGCTGGTCTACAACCGCATCCTCGCCTTCCAGTGGGTCGATATGCGCTACGCGAGCGTGCTGGGGCGCATCGGCGCAGCCAGCTTCCTGGCCGGGCTCATCGTATTGAATGCCAAGCCGCGAACCCAGATGTTCTGGGTCGTCGGCATCCTGCTGGGCTATTGGGCGGTGATGGCGCTGGTGCCCGTTCCAGGCTTTGGCCACGGCGTGTTCAGCCCGGAAGGCAATCTGGCGGGCTTCGTGGATCGGCATCTGCTGCCCGGGCGCTTGTACGCGGGGAGTTTTGATCCCGAAGGCCTATTGAGCACCCTGCCAGCGGTGGCGACCGTCCTTTTGGGGGCCATCGCCGGGGAGTACCTGCGCTATCCTGAATACACCGAGGAACAGACGGCTTTGCGCATATTCATCGCCGGCGTGGTTGCGCTCGCCTTGGGCTGGTTCTGGGATGGGGTATTCCCCGTGAACAAGAGCCTGTGGACCAGTTCCTTCGTCCTGGTGGCGGGAGGATGGAGCCTGATGCTGCTGGCTGGCTTCTACTACGTGGTGGATGTGTTGGAATTGAGACGGTGGGCTTGGCCCTTGGTGCTGATTGGCCTCAACCCCATTACGATCTATCTGGTGCAGGAAGGCATCCTCAACTTTCCGGCCATCGCCCAGTACGTCCTGGGGGGGCTGGTGGGGCTTCTGCCCGGGGGACTTGCGCTCGTGGCCATGGCGCTGGGTGTCATCGCGGCGAAGCTGCTGTTCCTCTGGTTCCTGGATCGCCAGAAGATCTATCTCAAGGTTTGAGGCGCGCCTTGTTTGCGAGACGTATACTTCCCTTCCAGTGGACGATTTCGATTCCGGTTTTCGGCTGAGGCCAGGAGGAAACCATGATGATCGAGTTGAACCAGGAAGAAGTCGAGCTGCTCAAGGTGCTGCTCCTCGCGGAGCTGGAGGAGAAGCGCGTGGAGATCCACCACGCCAGGAATGCGGAGTTCAAGCTGGAACTGCAGAAGCAGGAAGCGCTGATCAGCAGGGTGGTGGCACGGCTCTGAATCCGCACCCTTACCATTGTGAAGACCGTCTTTCCCGATTGGGCGGGTGGAAGGGCCTGTGTAAAATGATCACTGGTCCGTGCGACTGACGCTGACGAGGGGCACCTCGGGGGAGCGCGGATGACCTTTTGCCGCGCGTCTGGGCTACACAAGACCCAAGGAGGAGCCCATGACGGCCCTGAACAGCTTTGATCCCGAAGTCGCGGCCCTGGTGCGGTCCGAAGAGGCCTACCAGAGCGACACCATTCGCCTGATCGCCAGCGAGAACTACGTCTCGAAGGCGGTGCTGGAAGCCACCGGATCGGTCTTCGCCAACAAATATTCGGAAGGCTATCCGGGCGCGCGCTTCTATCAGGGACAGATCAACTGCGACGCCCTGGAGAATCTGGCCATCGCACGCGCGAAGGAGTTGTTCGGCGCGGAGCACGCCAATGTTCAGCCCTATTCCGGTTCGCCCGCGAACTTGGCCGTCTACCTCGCCTTTATCAAGCCTGGAGACACGATCATGGGCCTGAACCTGAGCCATGGCGGGCATCTGACGCATGGCTCCAAGGCCAGCATCAGCGGCAAGTACTTCAACGCCGTGCACTACAACCTGAACGCCGAGACGGGCCTGCTGGACTATGACGAGATCCGCAGCCTCGCGCTGGAGCACAAGCCCAAGATCCTGGTCGCGGGGCATTCCGCCTATCCCCGCCAGCTGGATTTCGCCCGCTTCCGTGCCATCGCCGATGAAGCCGGCGCGCTGCTCTTCGTGGATATGTCCCACTTTGCCGGCCTAGTGGCGGGCGGGGTCCACCCCAGCCCCGTGCCCTACGCGGATATCGTCTCCACGACCACGCACAAGACCCTGCGTGGCCCCCGCGGCGCCATGCTGCTGTGCAAGGCCCAGCACGCGAAGGCCATCGACAAGGCCGTCTTCCCTGGCGTTCAGGGCGGACCCCACAACCACACCACCGCAGCCATCGCCGTGGCGCTGAAGGAAGCCGCCCAGCCTGAATTCCGCGCCTATGCGCAGCAGGTGGTGGAGAACGCCAGGGTGCTGGGGGCCGAACTGGCCGCCCGTGGCTTCAATCTGATCAGCGGTGGCACCGACAACCACCTGCTGCTCATCGATCTCACGAACAAGGGCGTTCCCGGCAAGCCCGCAGCGGAAGCCATGGAGCGCGCGGGCCTGGTGCTGAACTACAACACGGTGCCCGGCGAGAAGCGCAAGGCCTTCGATCCCAGCGGCATCCGCCTGGGCACCGCGTCCGTCACCAGCCGCGGCTTTGGTGTTGCCGAGATGAAGCAGATCGCTGCCTGGATGGACGAATCCATCCAGAACATCGAGAACGTCGCCTACCTGGAATCCATCGCCGTGCAGGTGAAGGCCCTCTGCGGTCGCTTCCCCGTTCCCGGCATCGGATAATCGTTCGCCGCTTTTCAGCGCCATGATGGAGCCCGCCCGCAATCTGGGTGGGCTCCTTTTTTGAACGGAATCCCCATGAACCCTCAGGATGTCTTCGAATCGCTGGCGCGCCATACGTTGGTGGACGGCTTTCATCTGGTGATGGATCTGGAGCGGTCCAAGGGATCCTGGATCGTGGATGCACGCTCTGGGCAGCGGTTCCTGGATTTCTACACGTTCTTCGCTTCCGCGCCGCTGGGGCACAATCACCCGCGCATCGCCGAGCCCGAGTTCCAGCGTCGGCTCGGCGCGCTGGCTGTCCACAAGCCCGCGAACAGCGATATCTACACGACGGATTACGCCGAGTGGGTTGAGGCCTTCGCGTCGGGAACAGACTTGTCCTACCTGCCTCACCTGTTCTGGATCGACGGTGGGACACTCGCTGTCGAAAACGCGCTGAAGACGGCCTTTGATTGGAAGGTGCGGCGCAACCTCGCGGCCGGGAAGGGCGAGAAGGGCACCAAGGTGATCCATTTCCGCGAGGCCTTCCACGGGCGAAGTGGTTACGCTCTCAGCCTCACCAATACCGCCGATCCACGGAAGTTTGCCTATTTCCCCAAATTCGACTGGCCGCGCATCTCCAATCCCAAGATCACGTTCCCCATGGATGAAGCTCGGGTGGCGGCGGCGGAGGCCGAAGCCTTGGCGGCGATTGAGCAGGCCATCGCCCAGGATCCGGATGACATCGCCTGTCTCGTGATCGAGCCCATCCAGGGCGAAGGGGGCGACAATCATTTCCGCGGCGCGTTCCTGAAATCGCTTCGGACATTGGCTGACGAAAATGAATTCCTGCTGATCTTCGACGAAGTTCAGACGGGGTTTGGGACCACCGGCCGCTGGTGGGCCCACCAGCATTGGGATGTGCGCCCGGATATCCTCGCCTTCGGCAAGAAAGCCCAGGTGTGCGGCATCGCAGCCAGTTCGCGCATCGATGACGTCGACAACGTGTTTCGCGTGCCAAGCCGCATCAACAGCACCTGGGGCGGCAACCTCGTCGATATGGTTCGGGCCACGCGCATCATCGAGATCATCCAGGAGGAGCGCCTGCTGGAGCATTGTGAACGCCTGGGGCAACAGCTTCTGGTCGGGCTCCAGTCCCTGCATGACGAATTCCCTGAACAGATCTCGAATGCGAGGGGCCGAGGCATGTTCGCGGCGATGGATCTGCCTGGGGCGGATGTGCGAGACCGTGTGCTGCGCCAAGCCCACGAATTAGGCCTGCTCTGCCTCGCGTCCGGCGAGCGGGGCATCCGCTTCCGGCCTGCGATGAATCTGTTGCCGGATGACCTCGCCATTGGGCTGGAGATGCTTCGCCAAGCCATTCGAAAAGCGCGGTGAGGCCGTGTTCCATCCGATGGAGCGCGGATCCGCGTCGAATTTACCTAAATACAGAAGCGCCTCCCGTTCAGGAGGCGCTTCCGTGATGCCGTCGCAACGACGGGGGATCGGTCTACTGGAAGGTGGCGATGCGCGTGACGGCGTCGGGCAGGGTGATGCCGAAGATGTTCATGCTTTCGCGGGAGATGATGAACTTCGGCTTGCCGCCTTCCTCGACCAGCGCCAGCACGGCACCGTTGCTGAGGAGCTTGGCGTTGTTGCAGATCACGCATTTGTTCTGGGCCACATCAGCCTTGACTTCGGCTTCGCTGACGGCCCAGGCCACGCGCGCATTGCCATCCAGCGAGCCAAGATTCTTCAGTTCACCGGCGATGCTGGGATCCTTGGCCGCCACGCGACCGCCCTGGCCGATGCCCTTGGACACCATGACAAGCAGCTTGGCTGCCACCGAAGGGGGAAGTTCTGCCGCGCAGGGAACACTGCTAGCCATCAGCAGGGTCATGGCGGGAATTGCAAAAGAAAAACGGGGCAACATGTGAGTCCTCCCTGGAATGGAATCGGGCTTCGGAAATTGCTCCCTCTGACCTTGGCATCCACTCAGCCGCATGATTTTTCACTAAATGCGGGAACTGTGCAATAGGACTCGCCCCAAAGATTTAACAAATGGTCTGGAGTCTGTCGCGCCGCCTTCTTTCGCCGTTAACCTGGATGCCTATGGAACGAAGTGAACGGAATAAATTGATCATCTTGTGGCTGGCCCTCGGGGTGCTGCCCTTGCTTCTCCGTCCCCTGTGGGAGCCCGACGAGGGGCGCTATGCGGAGATCCCCCGCGCGATGTTGGCCTTCCATGATTGGCTGACGCCGCGCCTGAATCAGGTGCTCTATTTCGAGAAGCCGCCCTTCCAGTATTGGCTGTCCGCGCTGGCCATGAAGGGATTCGGCCTGAATGCGTTCGCGGCGCGGCTGCCCCTGGCCCTGGCAAGCTTGGTGGCCATGTTCGCGGCCTGGAGATTGGCCCGGCGCCTGGGCGCGGATCAGCCGGTGTGGGCGGCGTTCATGGCGGGGACCACGCTGCTGGGCTACATCTGTGGCCAGATCCTGACGTTGGACGCCCTCTTCTCGGCTTTGTTCCTGCTCTCTTTGCTGGCGGTGCTGGAGGCGGTGGCGGCCCGCTTCGAGGGGCGCTCGTCCATGGTATGGACGCTGATCGCCTTTGGCGCCAACGCGCTGGCCTTGCTGACGAAAGGCTTGCCGGCTCCGGTGCTGCTGGGTGTCATCGCCCTGGCCTCGCTGCCGTGGACCTGGCGGCATGCGCCGCTAAGAAGCGCCCTGCTGAAGACGATCTTCCATCCGCTTGGCTGGCTGCTCTTCGCTGCCATCGCGGCGCCCTGGTTCATCTGGGTCGACCGGGTGAATCCCGGCCACGCGCAGTTCTTCTTCATCCACGAGCACTTCGCCCGGTTTTCCACCACGGTGCACGCGCGCCAGGGTTCGGATAACGCGGTGCTGGACAAGCTCTATTTCCTCGGCGTCCTGCTGGTGGGGCTGCTGCCCTGGCTTTCCGCGTCCATTCTGGGCCTGAGGCGGGGCGTCGCCTTCCTGAACCTGCGAGGGCCCGCGGGCGATCGCGCGCCGCTGCATCGCTGGATGGTCGTTCTGCTTCTGCTGGCTTTTGCCGTGCCCTTGGCGTTTTTCAGCGTCTCCCACTCCAAGCTGCCGCCCTACATCCTGCCCGTGGTCGTGCCTCTGGTCGCCTTGGCCTGCGCCTTCGAGCGCAAGGATGAAGCCTGGCGCACACTCGCCTGGTCGGGCCGCGAGCTGCTGGTGCTCGGAGCGATCTTCGCTCTTGCGGGGCCGTTTCTGGTCAAGGAGCCCGGAGCGCTCCCTTGGCTTCTGGGACTGGGGCTCGCGTTGTTGATTTTGGGGTTCTGGGCCCAGCGTCCGCGCCATCTGACCGGGCCACGGTGGATGGCGGGGCTCATCGGAGGGCTCCTGCTGCTGACTGTGGCGGCCCAGGCGGTGGTCGGTCCCAGCAAGGCCGTGGAGAATCTGGTGCGCGTCGCGCCGCGGAACGCCCAGTGGATCAGCTGCGGCAATTACTATCAGGGCATCGCCTTCCATGCTGGACAGAGGGTTGTGGTGATTGCGGGCACTGGCGAGCTGGCCTTCGGCCGGGATCACCTCGCGCCCCTGGAGCGCGATCGCTGGTTCCAGGAGGATCCCTTGATGCTGACGCCCATGGCGCTGCGGATGCGTTCCGAGCATTCGGACCGTCCGGTTTGGGCCCTGGTGGATGAAGGCACCTGGAAGCATCTCCCTGTGGAACAGCGTGGGGCCTGGGATGTGGCGGTCCGTCGACCGAAGCTGATCCTCGCGCGCCTGCGTTAGCCGCAATGACCTTCATCTACCTGGATAACAACGCCACCACGCGGCCCGCTTCCGAGGTGGTGGAAGCCGTGGCGCTGTACCTGCGCGAGCACTGGGGCAATCCCAGCTCGGCGCATTCCCTGGGCCGCGTGCCAGAAGCGGCGCTGGTGCGCGCGCGAAGCCAGGTCTCGGCGTTGCTGGGCTGCGAGCCTGCGGAGCTGGTCTTCTCCAGCGGCGCCACGGAAGCCATCACGCACGTCTTCAAGGGCGTCTTCGAGGCCTTCCCTGCCAAGCGGCACTTCATCGTCAGCGCCATCGAACACAGCGCCGTCCAGGCCCAGGTCGCGTGGCTGCGCCGCCAGGGAGCCGAGGTTAGCATCCTGCCGGTGGATGCCTTGGGAATGGTGAAGCTCGATGCGCTCGTGCCCATGCTGCGATCCGATACGGCCCTGGTGTCCGTGATGCTCGCCAACAACGAGACGGGCGTGATCCAGCCGGTCGCCGACATCGCCCGCATCGCCAAGGCGGCGGGGGCGCTCGTTCACACGGATGCGGTGCAGGCCGTGGGCAAGCTGCCCATCGATCTGAAACCCCTGGGAGTGGATCTCGCCACCATCAGCGGCCACAAATTCCATGGTCCGAAAGGGGTGGGCGCGCTCTTCATCCGCCGCGGTCTTCGTCTGAAGCCGTTGATCCTGGGGGGGCACCAGGAGCGGGATCGCCGGGGAGGGACGGAAAATCTTCCGGGCATCGTGGGGATGGGAGTGGCTGCGGAATTGGCCCAGGCCCACCTCGCCGATATGCCGCGCATCGCGTCGTTGCGCGATCGGCTGGAGGATGGCCTTCGCCAGTCGGTGTCCAATATTGTCATTCACGGCTTCGGCGCCCCGCGGGTGCCCAATACCAGCTTCGTGAGCTTTCCGGGCCTGGAGGGCGAGGCCCTGCTGCTCAAGCTGGACGGCCAGGGGATCTGCGTCTCCACAGGAAGCGCCTGCACGACAGGCCAGAAGGAGCCCAGCCACGTGCTGTGGGCCATGGGGGTGCCGCTGGATGTGGCCCGGGGCACCCTTCGGCTGTCCCTCAGCCGGGAAAGCCTGGATGCGGAGATTGATCGGGCGCTGGCGGTGATCCCTGACGTGGCGCAGGAACTGGCGCGCATCCCCCCCATGGGGCGCTGATTTCGATGGGGATGGCAGGTTGTTGCATGATGGGGATGAAATCGTCGTGGGTCTGATGGGAGCTGTTCATGTCTGCGCCTCGTAAGTTGCTCATCGTCGCCTGCTGCACCGAACGGTGGATGCATATCCCCGTCGGTGTCTTCGGCGTGAGCAGCTATTTGAAACGCCATGGATTGGAGCACCAGATCCTGCACACCCACGTTCAGTCCATGGATGAAGCCATGGACATCCTTGACGCACACATCAAGGAGGGCTGGTGCTTTGCGCTGATCATGCACTGGAAGGAGGATTGCTCCACCTTCTTTGGGGTTTCGAACTACTTGATGAGCCGCATCCATGACCCTTCGCGCGTGGTTTGCGGCGGGATCACTTCGTCCTTCTTCGCGAAGGAAATCGTGCAGACAGCTGGTCTGCCCGACACTGTTTTCCGGGGAGATCCCGAAGAGCCCATCCGCAAATACTGCCAAGGCCTTCCGCTGGAAACCATCGAAAACATCACCTGGGCGCATGGCGGTCAGATCGAGGAGAAGCCCATCACCTGGCGGCTGGATACCGACGGCTTTTCAAGCCTATCGTTCACCGACTTCTCGATGCTGATCCATCGCGACAGATACTTCCGGGCGATCAACCGGGGCTATCTCCACATCAACATCTCTCGCGGATGCCAGGTCAACTGCGAATTCTGCGGCGGAAGCAGTTCGGCCTTCCTGCGCCACAGCGATCGGACGGGCACCATCGTCCGCCCTACGCATCGCGTGCTGGAGGATATTGATCAACTGCTTCAGTTCGCCCGGTCGCTGGAGCCCGTCGTCAGGATCCACATGGATGATGTCTGGGATAATTACTTTCCCGTGCTTCAGGCCCTCAGCCAGCATCCATCGGCGAAGTCCCTTTTCGTGGTGGTGGCGGACCGCAACGCCATCGACATCAACCGCCTGAAGGCCAGCCTGGATGTCTTCAAATCCTTTCAGACCTTCCTGTTCGAGATCGCCCCGGAGAGTGATGACCGGAATCAACGGGCCTGCCTGATGGAGGGAGCGGGCAAGGAAATCTATGACGCGGATTACCTGCTGGAAATGTTTGATTTCCTGAACAAGAACGGCATCTACTGCACCGTTTTCTACACGGTCTACAACTCCATGGACACGGAAGCGCAGGTATTTCGGCGCCTCAAAACGTGCCGTGACCTGCAGCGCCGCGTGGATCCCGTCCTGACGCGAGTCCTGTGCATGGGGCTTTCACTGGATTGCGGAAGCAATGAATATGCGGCCTTGCCCAATCCGCCCACGCTGGCCGATTACCTTCACCCGGAAAAGCGATTCACGGACTTGCTGGGGAACCTGACCTACATCCGCAAGCCGGAGGATGTGGATCTGATCCTGGCCGCGCAGTTCTTCATCATGCTGATGAATGGCCGGATAGGGGCCGTGGGCAGCCAGGTCCCTGCGGATTTCTGGCCCGAGTCCGAAGAGGTGATGGCCGTCATCCGTGAGTTTCAGATCAGCACGTTGATCCAGCAGGAAATCGTGACCTCTGGGCGCTACGCCGATTTCATGGTTCAAAAAATCATGGAGAAGCGTCGGCGGTAGTCCACGGGTCCATGTACCCTGGATCCATGCCGCGTTTCGAGAAGATCCCCAGCCTGCCGGCCTCCTGGCCTTTTGAACTGCGGGGTGCCGGTCCCGCCTTTGAGACGCGCATGCGCACGGATCTTCCGGGCATGCCGGGAGCGTGGAGTCTGGTGGTGCCGGAAGGCTTGACGCTCTCGGCGGAACCCGAACCCATGGAGGGCCGGCATGGTCGCGGCGGCGTCTATCGCCTGGGCGAGGTGGTGGTGCGCCCCTACCGGCGCGGTGGATGGGTTCGGCACTTCGACGAGACCCTGTATCTGAATCCTTCGCGCTTTTTCATGGAATGCATGACGCATCGGGCGCTGTGGGCTGCCGGGTTCCCCACCGTGGAGCCCCTGGGCTATGGATATCGACGACGCTTGTGGGGCGTGGAGGGCGTCTACCTGACGCGGTTCGAGGCGAGCGAGCCGTGGCCTTCGCGCTGGGACGATGCAGGGGGGCTGCAGCGGCTGCGGCCCCTGCTTGAGGCCCTGGACGCCTGGGGACTGTGGGCGCCGGATCTGAACGCGACGAATGTGCTGATTGCTCCCGATGGAGGGTTGCGCCTGCTGGATTGGGACCGCGCTGCGTGGACGCAAGGCCCGCTGATGCCCAGGTACGCGCGACGCCTGGCGCGCAGCCTGAAACGCCTTGGGGCGCCGGATTCGGTGCGCGACGAGCTGCGGACGGCGCTGGGGTTAAAGGCCTAGCTACTTCCCGCAGAGCTTCAGCATGAGATCCAGATCCTGTGCGGCTTGCCGCGAGGTGTAGGCGAGGGGCTCGCCTTGCGTCAGCACCTGATGGAAATGTCGCCACTGACTGTCGTATCCGCCGGAGGGAGAAGCGAAGACCTGTTCGCGGCCTTCGGCGTTCTTCCACACGGCGCGATCCCAGAAGATGGCAACGCTGCCCTCGCTGCCGTGGAGAGTCAGGAGCGCCTCGTTGGAAGGCGTGGCGCTGTAGGCGGTGCCCCACAGCACGCGCGCGCCGCATTCATAGGTGATTAGCGCCGCGCTGGTGTCGATGGGGGGCAAGCTGGCGTCGAAGGTGGAGGTGCGGGCGAGGACTTCGGCCGGGCGGCCCAGCATGGCGTTCAGCAGGGCGGCCCAGTGGACACCGCCATCCAGCACGAAGCCTCCCTCGAACTGGGGGGCCACGCGCCAGGAGGTGAGCCACTCGCCACCGCGCGTCGCATTCTGGATCTGGTGGACGACGCCCAGGCGGGGCTGGCCCAGGCTGCCATCCTTCACCAATCGAATCGCCTCGGCCATGTGGGGCCAGAAGAGATAGTTCTCCGCGATCATCAGGCAGGGCGCACCTGGGCGTTCGCAAGCTTGCACCAGCGCCTCCGCTTCGGCGCGATTAGCGGCGATGGGCTTTTCCGCCATGGCTGGCTTGCCCGCCAGCAGGGCCTTCGTGGCCCATTCGGCGTTCAATTCGATGGGGAGGCAAAGCAGCACCGCGTCCACATCCGCACGGTGTAGGATGGCTTCGGCGTCGGTCTCGATATTCGGAATGCCGTGGCCCTTCGCGAACAACTGGGTCTTCTCGGCGTTGCGTCCCGCGATGGCCTGGATCTCGAACAGTCCCTTCAACGCGGAGAGGGCTGGGAGATGCAGTCGTTCCACCGCAAGGCCGGTGCCGACGATTCCAAGACGAATGGGAGACATGGGAACTCCGGGATGCAGGCCTTCCCATTGGGACCGGGAAGAGGTGCCGAGGTTGAGTCTACCGCCTGGCGATCGTTCACATCCCCAGCTGTTTGGACAGTGTCTGTCGCTCCATCTTGAAGCCCGGCGCGTCGATGTTCGCCTTCAGGGTGGCCCTGGCGGCGTCGTTCTGCCCCAGCTTCATCTGGCAGGTGGCGCGCATGAGGCTTACCCAGCCCTGGTCATTGCCGGTGGCTTTGGCGGGATAGATCGCCAGGGCGCCTTTCCAGTTGCCGGCCATGCTGCGCAGATCCGCCACGAAGATGACCAGGGGCTCGCGGATCTGCCCCTTTTCGCGGCTTCTCGCCAGCCACCCTTCGGCTTCCTTCAGCCGCTTCCCTGCAGCATCTCCTTTATCCACAGGGCGGCGGAGGTAGGCCAGCAGCGCGGAAATGCGACTGGCGCCAGGCGTGGCCCTCGCCAGGGCTCCGGGGACTTCCTTCCAGCGCTTCAGATCCACCAGCGCTTCGGCGCGCCGCAGGCTTTCCGCCGCGGATTCGCCCCGCCGCTTCCGGCCCGAGAGTAGATCCAGGGTTTCCTGGGATTGGGTGTTAGCCGCCGTGGCTTCCAGGATGACCTTGCGCAGCGCTTCCTGCTCCTTGCCGGGGGCGCGCGAGGTCAACGCCTGGGCCGAGCCGGAGAGCCCGGTTTGGGCGAGGCGCTTGATCAGGGCCGTGCGCTGCTCTGGGGCCAGATTGGCGACGTTCTCCAGATCCAGATAGGGCAGCAGTGGGGTGATCTGGTTTGCGTCAAGGGCCTGCTGGGTCCAGGCTCGGATGGCTTCGCCGCGCAGCTTCTTCACCAGGGTCGAACGCTCCTTATCGGATGTCTGGCTTTCCAGGTGGGCGGCGATGTCGACGGCTTCCTTCCATTGGCCTTGGTTCATGAATACGCGCAGCTGGAGCAGCATGGCCTGGTGCGGCTTGTCGCCCTTGAGCCCTTCGCGGCGGATCGCGTTCAATAACTGCTGGGCGGAAGGGATATTGGCGGCCTCGCGCGGAGTGAGTTTGCCATCGGTCAGAAGCGTTGCCAGGGCCAGTCGGGCATCGTCGGCCTGGGGGGAATCCGGGTGGTTCTTGAGGAGTGCGCGCAGGACTTCAGCCGAGGCCTTGGCGCTGCCATTCCGCCCCAGATACTGTCCCCAGGCCAGCTCTGTTCGGGGCAGGAATGCGCTTTTGGGGTATAACGCCTTCAGTTCCCGTCGTGCGGATTCCGCCGCCCGGCGGTTGTCTTCGAGGCAGAGCACCTCCAGCATGGCCACCAGGCCGCGCTCGGTGGGCTTATCGCCGGAGGGAAGGGGGTAGAGGCTCTTCACGATGGGAAGGCCTTCTTCCGCGCGGCCCTGTTCCACCAGGATCCACAGCAGCAGTTCCTGCGCCTTGCGCTTGTTCTCCACGGGGATATCCGCGCGGATGGCTTTCTCTAAGCGGCCCTCGGCTTCCTTGAGCCTGCGTCCTTCCACGGCGGCCGAGGCCAGGATGAACTGGGCTTCCGCAAGATAGGGAGAAGACGGCCAGCCTCGTTCCAGTTTCTTCAATGTAACGGCCGCCTTCAGGCGTTCTCCCAGCCGGTCCTCCAGGATGCCCTGGGCGTAGAGCACGAATTCCCGTTCCGGGGCGGCAGGGGACTTGAACCGATGGCGTTTGAGCTTGGTGGCGATCTCGCGCCGCTCGGCTGGGTCCTGCGAGGCGAGTCCCTTCCGGGCCAGGGCCTCGATCTGCGCATCGCTGGATGCCGTCTTCTCCTTGGGGCCCGCGAACGCGTAGGTCGTCGAGGCCCCCGACCAGAGGCCCAGGGCGCCAAGAAGCAGCGCTGAACGCAGGGACGCTGCGGCTTTCACGAGGGCCATCGCGACAACAGGGCCTTTTTGGCGACTTCAAACTGGGTTTCTGTCAGCAACCCTTTCGAGCGCAGGCTTCCCAGGCGCTCAAGATCATCCAGGGTGCCTGCGGCGGATTCCGGGGGGTGCTCGATGCGCTGGGCGAGCATCTCCATTCGCCCGTTGGTGGCCTCCAGGTGCTCGATGCGGCTTTGGTAGTTCTTGACCTGGAGCCGCAAGGCATCGCGTTCCGCGACCAGTTCGGTGCGCTCCATGAGCCGCCGCAAGGTGTTGCGGAAGGGCTCGAGCTGCAGGGGCTTGTTCACCAGGCCGTAGGCGCCGCGATCCACCGCTTCGGTGGCTTCGCGGGCGCTGCCGAAGCCCGTCAGGACCAGCACCGTGCAGCCGGGGTTGATGCGAAGCGCCGTGTCCAGCACATCCATGCCGGAGCGGCCGGGCATCACCAGGTCCGTCAACACCAGATCAAAAGGGGGATGCGCGCTCTGGAGTTGTCGTTCCGCTTCTTCGCCCGATCGCGCGGCCGTCACGTCAAAGCCCTCGCTGCGCAGCAGATCCGTGAGCGTTTCCAGCAGCAATGCGTCATCGTCCACCAGCAACAGGCGGTGGGGAGGCATATGCGGTGGGACAATCCTGTGCTGGTTCACGGTCGAGACGATCTCCTCACTAATTCTTTTCGGCAGCCTCGGTGAAATCTTATCCCGGAAGAAAAGCGAAGTGAGCCGTCGCGCGGTCAGCTCCGCCGGAGGGGCGCGATTTTCACGAGGTTGCCCCGGGCATCCGAGCGGAAGAGATCATCCTCAAGCTGGTTGCCGCCCCGCAGGACAGGGTCGGAGGCATCCTTCGCCAGTAGGATGCCGCCCCGGGCATTGCGATGGATCACGCATTCCTCCAGCGTGACTTCCGCATTCTCGAAAAGCATAAGCCCCGTCTCGCGGCTGTCGCGCAGGGTGCAGCGGACGAGCAGGAGGCTGCCTCCGGGTTCTACCCTCGCGCCGGTCTGGGCGTTGCCGGCGATCTCGCAGCCCTCCAGGACGCCTTGGCCGTGATCGGCGCATTCGATGCCCACGCCCAGGCCGTTCAGGAGATGACAGCCCTTCAGTTGCGCGGTGGCGCCCTGGTGGATCAGCACGCCGGAGGCCTCGTTGGCCGAGAACTCGCATTCCACGGCCGAGGCGAGTCCCGATCCCAGAAGGGAAAGGCCATAGCCCGCGTTGTGATGGATGCGGCACTGGCGCAGCTGGGCCGTGGCGCCCGCGGCGATGTGCACGCCGGAATCCCGGTGCCCGGTGATCTCGCAGTCCTCCAGGACCGCCTGGGCTTTTTCCAGCACGAGCACGCCCACCGGACCCGAGGCGCGCACATGGCAGCGGCGGAGCTTCATGCGCGCGTCCGCTTCCAGTTCCGCGCCTCCACCCGCCAGGGCGTCCAGTTCGCAGTCCTCCAGCGTTGCCTGGCAGCCGGGTCCCAGTTGCAGCCCCAGGCCGGAGACGTCGTGGATGCGGGCGCGCGTGAGGGATAGTTCCGAGCCGCCCTCCAGGCGCAGTGCGGTGGCCTGTCCCGTCAGTTCGCAGTCCTGCACTTCGGCGTGAGCGCCGGGCTTCAGGCGCAGTCCTTCGCTCCCGCCTCGCAGAAAACCTTGCGCGATGCGAAGTTCCGACCCCTGGTCCACCTGGATGGCCGGGCCGGAATCCGTCTGGAGCTTGACACCTCGAAGGGTGAGCACGCCCTTGCGGACTTCAATCAGGGCCGCATCCCGATGTCCGGTGCGCCGGATCTCCAGGTTCTCGAGGGTGATCCGGTCGGCCTGGGCGCGGATCTGTCCGTCCTCCGGGCATTCCAGGATGATGTCGCCCGCCGGGCCGTCGCCGATGAGGGTGACCGGCTTATCAATGGTGATGGCTTCGCGGTAGATGCCCGGAAGCAGGCGGATGGCGCTTCCGGCGATGGCCTGGCGCAGGGCCACGCGGATGCTGAGGCAGTTGCCGCCCTTGCCGACGATCAGGGGTTGGCCCTTGGGCAGGGCATGGGCGCCGCTGCCGGTGGTGGCGGGCGCTTCCATCGCCTCCCGGATCGCGGTGGCGAGGGCTTCGGCATCGGGAAAGCGCTCGGAAGGATCCTTCGCCAAGGCCTTCTGGCTCAGCTCCACGATGGCTTGGGGCAGATCGCGGATCTGCTCAAGATCCAGGGGCGCGGCGGGCGAGCGCAGGATGGCGTTAAGGGTTCCTGTCGGGGTGTCCGCAGCGAAGGGGCGACGGCCGCCGGACAGAATCTCGTACAGCACCACACCGATGGCGAACAGATCGGTGCTGATGGAGGCCTTGCCTGTATCCAGATACTCGGGAGCCATGTAGCTGACGGTGCCCATGCGCACGTCTTGTTCTGTCAGCGTGGAGCGATCCACCAGCGCCACGCCGAAATCCGTCAGCTTGGCCTGGATCCGCTTGCCCCGGATGCTCACCAGCACGTTGCCGGGTTTCAGATCGCGGTGGATGATGCCGCGTTCATGGGCGTAGGCCAAGCCTTCGCACGTCTGCGCCAGGGCCTCCAGCAGGTCCGCCTTGCTGCGTTCTCCCTTGCGGATCAGGCCGTCCAGATCCTCGCCCTCGACATATTCCATGACCAGGTAGTGCAGCCCCGCGTCCTCGCCGAATTCGTAGACCGTGACGATGTTGGGGTGGTTCAGGGCCGCGGTGGCCTTCGCCTCGCGCTCGAAGCGCAGCCTGGCCTCGGTGCCGAAGGAAGTGCCCGCCTGGATCGTTTTGATGGCCACCTGGCGCCCCAGCAGCGGGTCCTGCCCCAAGAAGACCTCACCCATGGATCCCTTGCCGAGCTGTCTCAGGATCTGGTATTTCCCGATTTTCGAGGGCAGGGTCACGCGGGGGGCTCCTTCATCTCCACTGGTCTCGCATCGACTGGATAGGGGTTCAGCATAAGTGAAGACGCGCGGATGCGGGCACTCCGCTATCTTGTTGCGCGATGTTTGCCCTTGTCTCCATCTGCACGCCCACGAAGAAGTGATTGGGGTTTCTGGTGCTCCTGCGGGGGAGCATCGAGGCCCCTGATCTCCGGGCGCGCTGTCTGGATGTTCTGAAATGACACGGCCCCGCTGGTGCGGGGCCGTGTTTGGTGCCGATCGAAATCAGCTCGACGTTATTTCAGCGTCACCTTGACGGCGACCACCTTGCGGTCGTCGGTCGGAGGCATGACGGTGTTGCCTTCGATGGCCTTTCCATCCACCTCCAGCGCCACGGTGTTGCCCTTGCCCGCGCGCACGACCTCGATCTGGTAGGTCACGCCGCGGAAGACACGGGTGGCCTTGAAGCCCGGCCAGCTGGTGGGGATCACGGGGGCGATCGTGAGGCCCTTCAGGCTGGTGCGGATGCCCAGGATCCACTGGGTGGCGGTGTAGTAGTTCCAGGCAGCCGTGCCCGTCAGCCAGGAGTTCTTGGCCTCGCCGTGACTGGGCGCGTCCTTGCCCGCGATCATCTGGGCGTAGACGTAGGGCTCGCAACGATGCAGATCGCCGATGGCCTCGCGGGCGCTGGGGTTGATGCGCAGGTAGTAGTCATGGGCGCGATCGCCATTGCCCACGCGGGTTTCGGCGATGATGACCCAGGGGTTGTTGTGGCAGAAGATGCCCGCGTTCTCCTTGTAGCCCGGAGGGTACGAGGAGATTTCGCCCAGGTTGATGTAGTACTTCGAGTAGGCGGGCTGCTGCAGCACGATGCCGTGCTTGGTGGAGAGCTTCGCGTTGACGCTGTCGAGGGCCTTCTTGGCGCTGCCATCTTCCAGGCCGATGCCCGCCAGGACGCAGTAGCCCTGGGGCTCGATGTAGATCTGGCCCTCGGTGTTTTCCTTGGAGCCGATCTTCTCGCCGTTGGCGTCATAGGCGCGCAGGAACCACTCGCCGTCCCAGCCGTGCTTCATGACCGTCTCGGTCATCTTGGTCACTTCGCCGCGATACTTGGCGGCTTCATCCTTCAGGCCGCGGGCCTCGGCAAGATCCGCCAGTTCCTGTCCAGAATGGACGAAGAGCCCCGCGATGAAGATGGATTCGGCGACCTTGCCTTCCTTGTTAGTGGTGGTCTGGAAGGACTGCCCCGGCGTATAGGAGAAGCAGTTCAGGTTCAGGCAGTCGTTCCAGTCGGCGCGGCCGATGAGGGGCAGGCCGTGGGGGCCAAGCCGTTCGAGGCTGTACTGGAAGCTGCGCTGCAGATGCTCATAGAGCGGCGTTTCGCTGCCGGGCTGGTTGTCGTACTGCACCAGTTCGTCCAGGATGCTCCAGTCGCCGGTCTCCTTGATGTAGGCGGAGACGCCGATGATCAGCCAGTGCGGATCGTCGTTGAAGTCGCCGCCGATATCGTTGTTGCCGCGCTTGGTCAGCGGCTGGTACTGGTGGTAGGCGCCGCCGCTCGGGAGCTGCGTCGCGGACAGGTCGAGGATGCGCTGGCGGGCTCGCGAAGGCACCATGTGGACGAAGCCCAGCAGATCCTGGTTGGAATCGCGGAAGCCCAGGCCGCGGCCGATGCCGGATTCGTAGAACGAGGCCGAGCGGCTCATGTTGAAGGTGCCCATGCACTGGTAGGCGTTCCAGATGTTCACCATGCGGTTGGTGTGCAGATCCGGCGTCTCCACCTGGCAGATGCCCAGCAGGTTGTCCCAGTGCTGCTTGAGGATATCGAAGGCCTCGTTGGCGCCCTTGGGGTCCAGGTACTTCGCCAGCTTCTTCTTGGCTTCGCTCTTGTTGATGATCTGGCTGTCCGCGGGGGAGAACTTCTGGTCCACGGGCATTTCCTGGTAGCCCAGGACGAAGATCACCTCTTGCGTCTCGCCTGGCTTCAGGCTGAGCTTGACGTGGTGGCTGCCCACCGGAGACCAGCCGTGGGCCATGGAATCACCGGACTTGCCGGTCTCCACGACCGCAGGCTTGTCCCATCCGCGGTAGGCGCCCAGGAAGGATTCGCGCTGCGTGTCAAATCCTTCGATTTTCCTGGAACATCCGAAATAGGCGAAATGGTCGCGCCGCTCGCGGTATTCGGTCTTGTGGTAGATCACGCCGTCCTCGACTTCCACCTGGCCCGTGCTGAAGTTGCGCTGGAAGTTGGTGGTGTCGTCCTGGGCGTCCCACAGGCAGAACTCGATGATGGAGAACAGCGAAAGCTCGGCAGGCGTGTCGCGATGATTCGTGACCGTCATCTGCCAGATTTCCAGATTCTCGTCCATGGGCACGAGGTAGCGGGTGCGCGCTTCGATGCCGTTGTGCTTGGATCCAATCACGCTGTAGCCCATGCCGTGACGGCACTCGTAGTCCTCCAGCTCGGTGCGGGTGGGCTGCCAGGAGGGAGACCAGTATTCACCGGAAATGTTGTCGCGAACATATACGTAGCGTCCGCCAAAGTCCAAGGGCACGTTGTTGTAGCGGTAGCGCGTGATGCGGCGCAGGCGGGCGTCCTTGTAGAAGGAATAGCCGCCGGCGGTGTTGGAGATCAGTCCGAAGTAGGCCTGGCAACCGATGTAGTTGATCCAGGGAAGGGGGGTATCCGGCCGGGTGATGATGTATTCCCGGCGGGCGTCATCGAAATGCCCGTATTGCATGGTTCTGATCCTCCGTGGGTGGGGTGGTGGGGGTTGGATGAAAATTGTGGGATGACCTGGATCTTGCCGCGCTGTAGATTCTTGGAAACCGCTTCTGTTGGGTGCGGCCTACCTTGTCAATCTGGCCGGCTGCGTGATTCTACATGAGCGATTGTCTTGTGGATACCTGTGCGTAGGCGGCTCCTTCCCATGCTTCATGCAGGGATTTTGGGTGCGTCATGGCTGTTGCGATGCGATGCCTTCCGATCACTTCCGGGCTTTTGCTGGGCCTTGTCCTGCACGGGGGTGCCTTGATGGCCGAGGGAAATGCCGGGCGTCCGGCTGCCAAGGTGGCTCCCCAGGCCAGCCTTGCCATCAAGGTCGACCAGGTGGGCTACCTGCCGGATGCGCGCAAGGTCGCCCTGGTGTCTGCGCCTGGATCCCGTTTCAGCGTGCGCCGCGCCAAGGATGGCGCCGTGGTCCTGGAAGGCCGGCTGTCGGAAGCCGTCCCGGACAAGGACAGCGGCGACCGGCTGGCAGTGGCGGATTTCTCGGCGCTCAAGGAATCTGGCGAGTTCTATCTGGATATCCCGGGCGTGGGCCGGAGTTGGTCTTTCGCCATCGCACCGAACGTCTACGAGCGGACCTACTACCTGGGTATGCGCGCCTTCTACGGGCAGCGCTGCGGCACGGCGGTGGATCTTGGCCCGGAGTTTCCCGAGTTCAAGTATCCGGCCTGCCATCTGCAGGGGGCTTTCCATTCGTCCAGTGGCCAGAAAGGCCGCCGCGACAACATCGGGGGCTGGCACGACGCGGGCGACTACGGCCGCTACATCGTCAATTCTAGTATCACCGTCGCGAACCTCATGTGGACCTGGGAGCTGTATGGCCCGAAGGTCCAGAAGATCAATCTGCGGATTCCCGAGAGTGGCAAAGGCACGCCCGATATCCTGGCCGAGACGCGTTGGAACCTGGAATGGATGCTGAAGATGCAGGACGTCGATGGCGGCGTCTTCCATAAGCAGACCAGCG
>DAOPYE010000002.1:0-61394 GCA_035352715.1 Holophaga sp.
CAGGCCGAACTCAATATGCAGGATCTGGATCTCAATCAACTGGTGGAGGACATGGCTGGTCTGCTGCGGGCGACTGTTTCGCGGAAGATCAAGCTGAACCTCGATCTTGAAAAGGGTATGCCCCGGTTCAGGGGGGATGTGGTCCAGATCCAGCAGGTCATCGTGAACCTCGTGACCAATTCGGTGGAAGCCATCGGCGATGCGGACGGCCAGATCGATGTCGTCACCGAAGCCCAGGAACTGAGTTCGTCGTTCATCGCAGAACACTTGCCAACCCAGGTGCTTCCGCCCGGGCCCTACCTCTCGCTCTGCATCTCAGATACGGGTTGTGGCATGGATGCGGGGCTGCTGGGCCGGATCTTTGATCCCTTCTTCAGCACCAAGAGTCTGGGGCGCGGGCTTGGGCTTTCCACGCTCCTGGGCACGCTTCGCAGTCATCGTGCCGGCGTCTTGATCCAGACCCGGCCGGGGCAGGGCAGCCAATTCACGCTGTTCTTCCCGGTGGTGTCATCACCTGCTTTGGCCGTCGACGCGGTGGCAGAGGGGTCGGCACCTGCGCTGACCCCGCGGCGCATCCTGGTGGTGGATGACGAGCCAGGTGTGCGGGAAGCCATACGCGAGATGCTTGAATCGGAAGGGCTATCGGTCACCGAAGCCGGGAACGGCCTGGTGGCCCTGAATTGCCTGGACGCGGGTTCGCCGGTGGATGTGGTGCTGTTGGATCTCACCATGCCGCGCATGGGCGGGGTCGAAACCTTCTGGGCCATCCGCGAGCGCCTGCCTCACCTGCCGATCCTGTTCACCAGCGGCTATCGGAGCAAAGCCATTGACGCCCTGCCACTGGGCGAGCCCAGCGTTGGTTTCATCCAGAAACCCTACCAAATCGCCGAGCTGCACCGCGCGTTATCGGATCTAATGGGTAAGGTGGAGACTGCGCGCGCATGAAATGGGTATTGATCACAGGGTGTTCTTCGGGCATCGGGCGGGCCTTGGTCGGGGCGTTCCGGGCAGCGGGATGGGGTGTTGTCGCGACGGCTCGGAATCCTGAGCGCCTGGCCGAGCTGGGACCGGGCCCGGATCTGAGGATCCTCGCCTTGGATGTGACGGATGCCGCGAGCATCTGCGCCGCCGTGGCGGCGTGCTCCGATCTGGATTTGACAGCGCTTGTCAATAACGCGGGCTATGGCCAGATGGGGCCCCTCGAGCTGCTGAAATCCGAGGAGTTGCGGACCCAGCTCGAGACGAACGTCATCGGGCTTCATGCCGTCACGGTCGCTTTCCTGCCCCTGCTGCGGAAAAACTCTGGCGCGCGCATCGTCCACATTGCTTCGGTACTGGGGCGGCTTTCCATTCCCATGGCCGGGGCCTACAACGCCTCGAAACACGCGGTCGTGGCGCTGGGCGAGACCCTGCGCGTGGAGATTGGACGCGAGATCCCCGTCATCCTGGTCGAGCCGGGTTCCGTCCGCACCGAATTCCGGAACACGCTGGTGAACGCCTGGGGCGATCTCCCCAAGCGGGCCGAGGGGACGCCCTACCACGCCGCGATCGACACCTATCGGCGCCAGCGGGAAGCCTTTGCCGCAGAACATGGGCTGCCCGCCGAAGCCTGTGCGCAGCGGATCGTCCGGGCGGTGAACGCCCGCCGACCGCCCCGTCGGCTTGTGGTGGGAAGTGATTCCTATTGGGGCCAAGTGGCCCATCGCATCCTGCCCGCATGGCTCTTCGAGGCCTTTCTTCGCCGCACTTACGGACTTTGAGCGGTGTCCGGAAATATCCATCCGCGCGAAACTATTCTTCACGTCGGGATGCTCCGATACACGTCCTGAGCCGAACAACCTATGGATACCTTCCGCGTCCTGATTGTTGATGATGAACCCGAGTTCCGGAATCTCCTGGTGGAGGCGCTGGAAGGCATCGGCTATTCCGTCGAAGGGGCCGAAAACGGCGAGAGTGCGCTGGAGAAGATCAACCAGCGGCACTTCGCCATCGTGTTCACGGATCTGAACATGCCGGGCGGCATCTCGGGATTGGACCTGATGCGGGAGATCCAGACGCTGGATCCCAAAACCTTCTGCATCCTGATGACGGGCTACGCCACCACCGAATCCGCCATCCAGGCCCTCAAGCGCGGAGCCTACGACTTCATCCAGAAACCGTTCAAGCTCGCGGAACTGGAGGCCAGCCTGATCCGTGCGCTCGGCCACTACCGCTCCCTGCGCGAGAACGAGCGGTACCAGTCGCGGCTGGAGGAGATGGTGCAGGAGCGGACCCAGGAGATCCTTGGGCTGAAGGAGGATATCGAGCAACTCTTCGACGGCTTCGTGAAAGCTTCCGTGATGGCCATCGAAGCGCGCGACCCGTCCACGTCCGGCCATTCCGCCCGCGTCGCGGATCTGACGGTGGGATTGGCGGAAGCCGTCAATCGCACGCCGAACGGCACCTATGGGCATGTCCAGTTCAGCGAACGCCAGATCAAGGAAATCCGCTACGCGAGCCTGCTGCATGATTTCGGCAAGGTCGGCGTGCGCGAGCAAGTCCTGGTTAAGGCGCGCAAGCTCCAGCCCGAGCGCCTGGAACGCATTCTTCAGCGCTTGTATCAGCGGGATATGGAGCGCGCCGTGGCCATGCTGGACCAGGCGCGCCAGGAAGGGCGTGACAGCGGTGGCCTCTCGCTGCAATCGATCCTGGCCGAGCGGCGCCACGAGACCCAGCGCCTAGTGGATCTCATCCTGCGCTGCAACGAACCCCAGGTCCTGCCTCGCGAGATCGCCGAGGCGATGGACGATCTGGAAAACCTTCAGTTCCTGCACTGGGAGGGGGGCAGCAAGGCCATCCTGGAGCCCGAGGACATCGCGGCTCTGCGCATTCCCAAGGGCAGTCTCTCCGGGGCAGAGCGCGACGAGATCAACAGCCACGTCACGCACACCTTCCGCTTCCTGAGCCAGATCCCCTGGACCGATTCCTTCGCTTCGCTCCCCGAGATCGCCTATGCCCATCACGAGCGCCTGAACGGCCAGGGCTATCCCCGCGGGCTCAAATCCGATCAGATCCCCGTGCAAAGCAAGCTGATGGCCGTGGCGGATGTCTACGACGCGCTGGTGGCGGCGGACCGGCCCTACAAGGTGGCCGTCACCGTTCCGCGCAGCCTTGAAATCCTTGATAACGAAGTGAAGAGCGGCCTCCTGGACGCCGAAGCGTTCCGGATCTTTGTCGACGCCCGGATCTACGAATTGGCGATTCCGAATATCAAGAACTGAATCTGGGCTTTTTGCTTCTCGATATCCTGGTTTCATCCAGCAGGTGAGCCATGATTCCGGATCCCATCCTTCTCGTTGATGACGAAGCAGAGCTTCGAGAGCCGCTGCGGGATTCCCTGGTGGCCGATGGATACTCGGTCGAGGACGCCGACAGCGCACAGAATGCGCTCCAGCTCATCGCCCGGAAGCACTATCCCGTCATCCTCACGGATCTGAATATGCCTGGCGGGCCGTCAGGGCTGGATCTGATCGCTTCCGTGAAGGTGCGGGATCCCGACGCGCTTTGTGTCGTCATTACGGGATATGCGAGCCTGGATGTGGCGATCCGGGCCCTGAAGGGGGGCGCGTACGACTTCATCCAGAAACCGTTCAAGCTCGCTGAGATCGAGGCGGTCATTGATCGCGCATTGGAACACGCCCGCCTCCTGGTTCAGATCCGGAGCTACCGGGAGCAGTTGGAACAGCGAGTCATGGAGCGTGCCGACGAGCTCCATGACTTCCACCTAGATGTGCTCGCGCTGAATCGGCTGCTGCTCGACGCCCAGGGGCAGATGGACGAACAGCCCCTGACCGAGCCCTTCCTTGCTTATTTCCAGGATCGCTACCATCCCGAGGCCCTGGCGATCTTCTTCCCCGGCGAGGAAGGCCATTGGGAGCGGGTGTCCACGGTTCAGGATCGGCCGTGGTTCGACGTGTCCATCCTCCCGAAAGCGCAAGGCCTGACGGAGCCCATCGATTGGTTCTGGGCTGGAGGTCACGACGATGCCTACCTGGTGCCGCTGCGGCACCAGGATCATCTGCTCGGCATTCTCTACATCGGTTTCGCCCAGCGGCAGGCCGTCTTCCAGCTGGATGACCGCACGTTCCTGTTCTGGTGTGCCCAGCTGGAAGCGGCCATCTATGGCCTGCGCTGCGCCCGCAATCTGGCGGTGATGGAGGTCGCAAAATCCCTGGGCTGGGAGTGAGCGCCTGCCCGAGATCCTGGTGAGGGGAATCTTTCGCCAGACGGTAGAATGAAGGTTTGCCGCCTGACGTTTGGCGTTCCCTGTATCAAGGATCACCGCATGAAATACCGCATTGAAACCTGGGGATGCCAGAACGGGCCCCTCTCCGCGATCGCCCATGGGGCGGGAGCGGGAGCATGCGTAAAAGGCGCATGCGATCGAGGGGTGGTCCTGTTCATCGGCATTCTCCAAGGGAAGGGCTGTGCGCCAAACATTGCCTCAAGGATCACCGCATGAAATACCGCATTGAAACTTGGGGATGCCAGATGAACGACCACGACAGCGAAAAGCTGGCGGGGATGCTGGCGCGCGAGGGCTATTTGCCCGCAGATTCGGTGGATGATGCGGATATCGTGGTGCTCAATACCTGCTCCATTCGCGAGAAGGCCGTCCAGAAGGTCTATTCGGAATTGGGGCGATTGCGCGAGGAGAAGAAGCAGCGCCCGTTGATGATTGGGGTGGCGGGGTGTCTCGCCCAGCAGGATCAGCAGGGCATCTTCAAACGGGCCCCCCAGGTGGATTTCGTGCTGGGAACCATGGCCATCCAGAACCTGCCCAAGTTGGTCGCGCAGGTGCGATCGGGGGAGCAGCAGGTTATGGATACCGCCGAATATCCCGACAATCATCTGTTCCCGCCAGAGGTGACCCAGCGCAAGCCCATGGCCAAGGCGCTGGTGACGATCATCGAGGGTTGTGACCACGCCTGCACGTACTGCGTGGTCCCCACCACTCGCGGTCCCGAGCGGCACCGGCCCTTTGAGGATGTGATCGGCGAGGTCCAGGCCCTGGTGCGGCGCGGCTATCGCGAGGTCGAGCTGTTGGGCCAGAACGTCAATAGCTACGCGGGCGGATGCTCTTTTGCGGAGCTGCTGGATCGCGTCGCCGATATCCCTGGCCTGGAGTGGATCCGCTTCACCACCAGCCATCCCATGAACTTCACGCCCCAGTTGGCCCACGTCCTCGTGAACAACCCCAAGGTCGCGCCGTTCCTGCATCTTCCCATCCAGAGCGGCAGCGATCGCGTACTGCGTCGCATGGGACGCCAATACACGGCGGCCCAGTACCTGGAGCGCCTGGGCTATCTGGGTGAAGGGCGCAGCCGGATCAGTCTGTCCACGGACTTCATCGTGGGGTTTCCCGGCGAGACGGACGAGGACTTCGAGGACACGATGCGCATCCTCGACCAGGTGGCCTATGACGCTTCCTTCAGCTTCATCTACAGCCCACGCCCGGGAACGCCTGCACTCAAGCTGAAGGACGATATTCCTTCAGAGGTGAAATCCGAGCGCCTGGCTCGGCTTCAGGCACGGCAGAACGAACTGACGTTCCAGAGCCATCGCCGCCAAGTTGGGCGGATGCTGAAGGCTCGGATCGAAAGCCGTGGCCCCGTGGAGAATGGACACTGGATGGCGAGAACCGGCGAATGGCGCAATGTCCACCTGTCGGCCCCGGCCAATGCGCAGCTGCCGTTCGGAGAGCTGGTGGATGTCCGCATCGTGGATGCGGCTCCCCATTTTCTCAGGGGCGAACTGGCCTGAGCAAGTCCGCCAGCGCCGCGTCGAAGCGTTCGAAGCGGAAGGCAAACCCTTGGTGGATGGCCTTCCGTGGCAGAACGAACGCGCCTTGCAGCAGCAGCTCCTTGCCCAGTTCACCGAGCAGGAGCCTCAGGCCCGCGGCGCTGATCCAGGACGGCATGGGCCAGATGGGTCGGTGCAGGGCGTCTGCGATGCATCGAACACATTCCGCCTGGGCGATGGGCCAAGGGGCGGCTGCGTTGTAAGCCCCCTGCCACAGCGGGCTTCGGATGGCTTCCAGGATCATTGCCACCAAATCGCTTGCGTGAATCCAGCTGACGCCCTGTCGGCCTGAGCCGAGCCTGGTGCCCAACCCCAGGCGAACCGGGGCGATCAAGTGGGGCAGGGCACCGCTCTCTCGCGTCAGCACCACGCCTAGGCGCAGCTTTACCACACGCACCCCGTGGGAGATGGCCTGATCAGCTTCCGCCTCCCAGGCCTGGCAAATGTCCGGCAGGAAACCTATTCCTGGGGGCGTCTGCTCGTCCACGGGCTCTGGACCATGGGCGCCGTAATACCCGATGGCGCTGGCGTTCACGAGCGTCAAGGGGCGGTCCGGGACCGCGGCCATGGCCTGTACGAGCGCGTGGGTGCTTTGGATCCGGCTTTCCAGAAGCTCCGCCTTGCGTCGCGCCGTCCAGCGATGGTCCGCGATGCCTGCGCCCGCGAGGTTCACGACGGTATCCACGGCGTCGAGGGCGCTCGGCAGCGCCTTCCATGAGAAGAACCGAACCCCTTCCATGGGCGGGGCCGATGCGGGATCGCGCGTCAGGATGCGCGCCTTGATGCCCTCCGCTCGAAGCTTTTGCACGAGGGCTCTTCCCACGAGTCCCGTCCCCCCCGCGATCAGGATGCGCTGGCATGAACCCCTTTCCATGGACTCCTCCTGCTCTGGATCAGATTTCGGCAAGGCGACGACGCGGGGAGAGAAACGAAGAGCGCCGCATTCCTGCGGCGCTCCTTGCTCCCATCGCTGGGGGATTACTCCTCGGTGAGGCCCGGGGTCTCCTTTTTGCTCTGCAGCACGCCCCAAACGATGGCACCGACGCAGAGGAGGGCGACGATTCCGCCCACCAGCTTGTGCGATCCGCCGTAGAGGGAGAACTTGATGATCACGCCCAGGAGCAGCAGGCTGACCATGTTCATCACCTTGATGAGTGGGTTGATGGCAGGTCCCGCGGTGTCCTTGAGGGGATCGCCCACGGTGTCGCCTGTCACAGCGGCCTTGTGGGCTTCGCTGCCCTTGCCGCCATAGACGCCATCCTCGATCATCTTCTTCGCGTTATCCCACGCACCACCCGCGTTCGCCATGAAAACCGCCAGCAACTGTCCAACCACAATGGTGCCCGCCAGGAAGCCGCCCAGGGCGAAGGGGCCAAGGAGCAGACCCACGGCGACCGGGGCGCAGATGGCCAGCAGGCCGGGGCCGATGAGTTCCTTCTGGGCCGTGTGGGTGCAGATGTCCACCACGCGACCGTAATCAGGCTTCTTCTTGCCCGACCAGATCTCGGCATCGCGGAACTGAACGCGGCACTCCTTGACGATGAAGTAGGCTGCGCGGCCCACGGCGCGGATCAGCGAGCTGCTGAAGAGGAAGGGCACGGCGCCGCCCAGCAACAGGCCAATGAAGACCCGAGGATTGGCCACCGTCAGCAGGCTCTGGATGCTGTTGTACTGCGCGTCGGTCATCAGGGCCAGCTTGTCCTCGCTGCCCACGGCGATGACGGCGATGAAGCTGGAGAACAGGGAAACGCCGGCGATGACGGCGGAACCGATGGCGATGCCTTTGGTTTCGGCCTTCGTCGTATTGCCCACGGCATCGAGATCAGCCAGGATCTGGCGGGCCCGCTTGTAGCTGCCGGGCTTTTCCGCTTCCATCTCGTCCTTGTCGTAGCCCATCTCGCCGATGCCGTTCGCGTTATCGGCAACGGGTCCGAACACGTCCATGGAGATCGTGTTGCCGGTGAGTGTCAGCATGCCGATGCCCGCCATGGCGACGCCATAGGCAATGAACATGGGCGGCGTGCCCGCATAGACGAGGACGGACAGGAAGATGGCCGAGGCGATGATCACCAGGGTGACCACCGTGGATTCGTAACCAACCGCAAACCCTTCGATGATGTTTGTGGCATGGCCCGTGGTGCAGGCTTTGGCCAAGCCCTTCACGGGCGCGTGGCTGGTGTGCGTGTAGTAGCTGGTGGCCTTGTTGAGGGCCACGGCGAGGAATACGCCGATCAGGCAGGTGATGGCCGGACGCAGATCGAGGCCCACGACGCCAAAATTCGCCCAGATGGGCAGATTGGCGGGGTTTCCTCCCGGGAACCCGGCGGTGATCAGCTTATTGGCGGCCAAGTAGGCATCATCAAAGCGCAGGTAGAACCAGCCGAGGACGAAGAAGCCCACCACGGAGATGATGGAGCCGATCCAGAAGCCCCGATGCACGCTCTTAAGCGCCGTGTCGCTGGTGTCGTTGGGGCCGGCCTTCACGGTGTAGGTGGAGATGATGGAGCCCAGCACGCCGATGCCGCGCACCAGCAGGGGGAAGATGACGCCCTTGTGCCCGAAGGTGGCCATGCCCAGGATCATGGCGGCCACGATGGTCACTTCGTAGCTCTCGAAGATATCGGCAGCCATGCCGGCGCAATCGCCCACGTTATCGCCCACGTTATCGGCGATGGTGGCGGCGTTGCGTGGATCATCCTCGGGAATGTCTTTCTCAATCTTGCCGACCAGATCGGCGCCCACATCGGCAGCCTTCGTGTAGATGCCGCCGCCGACGCGCATGAACAGGGCCAGCAGCGTGCCGCCGAAACCGAAGCCCAGCAGGGCCTCGTAGGCCTGCGCGCCATAGAGCAGGAAGATCGTCGTGCCGCCCAACAGGCCCAGGCCGTCGGTCAGCATGCCGGTGATGGTGCCCGTGCGGTAACCCAACTGCATCGCTTCGCCGTAGCTGTGCTTTGCGGCGGCGGCCACGCGGAGGTTGCCCGTGGTCGCCAGGCGCATGCCCACGAAGCCCACGGCCCAGGAGAACAGTGCGCCAACCAGGAAGGCGCCTGCGCGGCCATATCTGAATGCAGCCACGCTGCCCTGAGTCGTGAAGTAGAGCAGCAGCGTGATGATGATGATCAAGGGACCGATCTTGCGGAACTGGGCGGCCATGTAGGCATTGGCACCCTCGCGCACAGCAGCGGCGATCTCCTGCATCTTGGGCGTGCCCTGGTCCGCATTCTTGACCTGCTTGACCAGCATCAGGGCGTAGAGCAGACCCGCGACGGCGATGCCGAGGACCACCAGCAGGCATACGCGCTCAAATGTTCCGAACTCCGCGCTGCGGAAGGGCGCGAAGAAGAGGAAGTGCTCGGAAACGGATTCAACGACCGCTTTCCCGGGCTCGAGGGCGTAGGCTGTCGCGAAAAAACAGAGCATGAACAGCAGGTACACCCTGCGTTTCATGGGCGACAGCCGGAGTTTGTCGAACCACGCGTGTAGCATGTGGGCTCCTGAATAATAGGTGGGTTAAGGAAACCGGAATGGATCCGGAACTTACGTCGCTATCCTGGGATTCAAAGCTCTTCGGGAATTTGAATACCAGCCTACGCCGATCCTTCCGGCTGTCAACGAACAGCATCCGTCTATAATTATTTCCAAATGCTGTAATGATGTGTGATGTTGAATTGGAGCTCGGGCTGTTTAGGGTTCCGATTTCAGGCCGATTTATGGCTGGATTGATCTACACTGGGAAATTCATATGTCGCGACCCTGCCCCTGTACCTCCAAACGCCCATTCGATGCCTGCTGCGCCCCGTTCCTGTCGGGCCAGAAAGCGCCGGAGACGGCTGAACAGTTGATGCGCAGCCGCTTCTCCGCCTATGCCATGCTGCGCGCGGATTACTTGGTGGACACCACCGCCGAGGCCGAGCGCGAGAAGCTGGATGTCGATGAGCTGGCCCGTTACTGCCGCGCCGTGAAGTGCATCTCCCTGAAGGTGCTGAAGACCGAAGGCGGTGGCGCGCAGGATGAGACGGGTACCGTGCTCTTCCACGCAAGCCTCCAGATCAATGGACGGCGGATGCTCCATCGCGAGCTGAGCCAGTTCGTTCGCGAAAACGGCCGCTGGGTCTACCTTGACGGCGAGACGAATTAAGCTGCGACGCTAGACGCTAGAAGTTCGACTCCACCATTGGCCTGAACACGAGGTCATGCACGGCCACGTCGTCGGGTGCGAAGATCGCGTCTGCGATGAGTTGGGCGGCACTCTCAGGGCGCATGTAGTCTGGGCGAGCCTGCGCGCGGAATTCCGTGTCCACGCCGCCAGGAAAGACAGCCGTGACTTTCACGCCTGCGGGCCGAAGCTCTTTGGCCAGGATTTTCGTGAGATCGCGCAGTCCGCCCTTCATGGTGGTATAGACGCCCATCGTCTCGTTGCTGAACAGGGCACAGGTGCTCACGATGTTTACGATGTGGCCGCTGCCCCGCTGGCTCATGTCCCGTCCCGCTTCGCGACAGAGCAGGAAGGGCGCCCGCAGATTGACCGCGAATTGGAGCTCGAAGTCCTCCAGGGTGGCTTCCGTGATGGGGGTTTTGCGCGTATTGAATCCCGCGTTGTTCACCAGCACGTCCGGTGCGGAGCTGAAGCAGGCCACAGCCTCGCGATAGGCCGTGATCGCGTTCTCGGGATGCAACAGATCGTGGCTGGCGATCGCACAGCCCGTCTCGGCTTGCAGGGCTTCAAGTAGGGACGTGTCGCGGCTCGTGGCGAACACGCTCACGCCGCGCCGCGTCAATTCGATCACCAGGGCGCGGCCGATGCCGCGGCTGGCCCCCGTGACGAGCGCCGTCAGGGATTTCCGATGCTCGTCGCTCATGCGATGGAGCTTCCCAGCTCCCGGTTGATGCGGCTCACCAGCATGGGGCCTTCGAAGATGAAGGAGGAATAGATCTGGACGAGCGCCGCGCCGTCGTTCAGGGCGGTGCGGGCGTCTTCCGTGCTGCCCAGGCCGCCGCAGCCCATGAAGGCCTGGCTGGGCGACAGGCGGCTCAGGATGCGGCGCTGGATCTCGCGTGCCTTGGGCTTCAGCGCGCGCCCCGAAAGGCCGCCATCGCCCCAGGCTTCCACCTTGGCGCGGTTCTTTTCGGAGACGATGCCGCGATCCAGGGTTGTGTTCGTGGCGATCAGGCCAGAGATGCCACTGGCCACGGCGACATCCACGATGGCATCCAGTTCTTCCAAGCCCAGATCCGGCGCCAGTTTGACGAAGATGGGCTGCGCTTCCAGCCCCATCTCCTTGCGCAGTTCCAGCATGCCTTCGAGCAGGGGCTTCAGGGCCTCCGGCGCCTGAAGGCGGCGCAAGCCCGGCGTGTTGGGCGAGGAGATGTTCAGGGCAATGTAGTCCACCAGCGGCGCGATCAGGCGATACGCCGCGCGGTAGTCATCCAACGCCTGGGCTTCGGGCGTCACCTTGTTCTTGCCCAGATTGCCGCCCACCACGAGGCCGGATGGCCGATGCTTCAGGCGTTTCGCCACCACCTCCGCGCCTTCAGAGTTGAAGCCCATGCGGTTGAGGATCAAGCCTTCTTCTGGCACGCGGAAGATGCGCGGCTTGGGGTTGCCCGGCTGGGGACGTGGGGTGACGGTGCCGATCTCGACGAAGCCGAAACCCAGGGCCTTCCACAGCGGGAGCAGTTGCGCGCCCTTGTCCAGGCCTGCCGCCATGCCGATGGGCGAAGAAAACTGGATGCCGAAGACCTCGCGCGCGATGGATGGCTGGGGGCGACCGCAATAGGCCTGCGTCAGTGCGCACACGCCGGGGATCCGCTGGCTCAGACTGCCGGCCGCAAAGGCCAGGCGATGGGCGTTCTCCGCCTGGAACTGGAAGAGCAGGGGGCGCAGCAGGGGGTAGGGATCAAAGGCCATGAAGACATCCATCTGTGAAGTGCCGGGCGATATGCCTTGTCTGATATTGACGGCTGCGTGAGCCTTGGGGAAGTCCGCTATCCTGTCTCCGGCTTTGATCCCTGTGGATCCCTTCGCCGAGGTGGATATGCGCTTCCTGCTTTCGAATCTTCCCGTGGAACGGCAGGCCGCGTCCTGGAAACCCTCGGCCTTGCTGGTTTCAGCCCTGGGTGGATCGTCCGCCGATTACCAGGACGTCGTCCTGGAACGACAGGCCCTCGATGCGCGGCACAAGGGCGCGATCCGCTTCCTGATGGCGTTCAGTTTCGAGACCGAACGCGCACTGGACGACGTTTCCCTGCCCGCCGGGGCAAAGCTGGAAGCGGCTTCTCCGGCCGTGGGTTGGGTGGTGCCGAAGGTGTCCCGCAAACCGCGCGTGGTGGTGGTGGGAACGGGTCCGGCCGGAACCTTCTGCGCCCTGCGCCTGCTGGATTACGGCATCGAACCCATCGTGCTGGAGCGGGGCCCCGCGATGGAGGAGCGCATCCGGGCCGTGGATCGGCTGTGGCAGGAAGGCGTTCTGGATCCGACCGCCAACGCCCAGTTTGGCGAGGGCGGCGCGGGCACGTTCAGCGACGGCAAGCTCGCCACGCGCATCGGGCATCCGGCCATCCGCTACGTGCTGGAGGCGTTCGTGAAGAGCGGCGCGGATCCGCGCATCCTCTACCTCGCCAAGCCCCACGTCGGCACGGACGTGATTCGTGGCTGCGCGGTGGAGATGCGCAAGGCTGCGCAGGCGCGCGGCGCGATCTATCGCTTCCGCTCTCGGCTGGCGGATATCCGCGTCCAGGGCGGTACCGTGTGCGCGGCGGTTCTTGAAAGTGGCGAGGAGATCCCCTGCGATGCCCTGGTGCTGGCCTGCGGGCACAGCGCGCGGGATGTCTTCGAGATGCTCCAGCGCCATGGCGTTTCCATGGCGCAGAAGCCTTTCGCCATGGGCGTGCGCAT
Source organism: Holophaga sp. (assembly GCA_035352715.1). GTDB lineage: Bacteria > Acidobacteriota > Holophagae > Holophagales > Holophagaceae > DAOPYE01. The sequence goes on from DAOPYE010000002.1 coordinate 12,740, forward strand.
CGAACACCCCCAGGAACTCATTGACAGAGCCCAGTACGGTCCCAGCGCAGGGCTTCCGGAATTGCCCGTCGCGGACTACCGCCTGGCCTGCAACTTCGGGCCCGATCGCGCCGCCTACAGCTTCTGCATGTGTCCGGGCGGCGAGGTCATCCAGTGTGCTTCGGAAGAGGGCGGCGTCGTGGTGAACGGCATGAGCAATGCCGCGCGAAATTCCGGGTTCGCCAACTCCGGTCTGGTGGCCAAGGTCAACACCGCTGATTTCGATTCCGACGATGTGCTGGCGGGCGTGCGCTTCCAGCGGCGATGGGAGCAGGCCGCCTTTCGCGCCGCGGGCGAACGCTATGGCGCTCCGGCGTGCGGGGTCCAAGATTTCCTCCAGCGCAAGGCGTCGGGTCGGTTGCCACGAACCCATTTTCGGCCCTTCACCGTCTCTGCGGATCTGCGTACCTGTCTGCCCAGTTTCATCGTGGAGCAGTTGGCGGAAGCGCTGCCCGTCTTCGATCGCAAGATCCGTGGCTTCACCAGTCGCGAAGCCATGCTGATCGGCATTGAAAGCCGCACCAGCAGCCCGGTCCGGATGATTCGTGGCGAGAATGGCCAGAGCGTCAGCCATTCCGGACTCTATCCATGCGGCGAAGGCGCCGGGTTTGCAGGGGGCATTACGAGCGCGGCCGTGGATGGCATCCGGGTGGCCGAATGGATCGCTCGCGGCGTGGGAGCGCAAGTGTTCGTGCCTTTCGAGCGGAATGTCCGCGCCGGAGACTACGCCACAGATTTCTGACGATCGTCTGGGTTTCCGGTTTGCCTTCTTCGACTTTCCGGAAAGAATGATCCATCTTCGAGCCATCCTCATTGCCCCAACCTCTTTGTGGAAATCCGGAGCCTTCCATGGCCGTTGAACGCACCTTCGGAATCATCAAGCCCAACGCCGTTCGCAACGGCCATATTGGCGAAATCATTAGCGCCATTGAACGTGAGAACTTCGCGATCCATGGCCTGCGCATGGTGCACCTGAACACCGAGCTGATCGCCGGGTTCTACCAGGAGCACGTGGGCAAGCCGTTCTACAAGGAACTGGAAAGTTTCATGCTGGAAGGCCCCGTGATCCTCATGGTGCTGGAGGGCGAGGATGTCATCCAGCGCTGGCGCGAGATCATGGGCGCCACGGATCCCGTCAAGGCGGCACCGGGCACCCTGCGTCGTAAATTCGCCGATAGCCTGACGCGCAACGCGGTCCATGGCTCGGATGCCCCTGCGACCGCCGAGCGCGAGGTCCACTACTTCTTCAGCGCGTTCGATCTGGTCTGATCGCGCTGGACAGCTTCATTTCGCTGAGACGGGAGGGTTCTGACGAGCCGTCCCGTCTCAGCATGGCGACTTCTTTCTTCCGTCGCAGATTCCCAATGCGGTGATTTGGATAACATTGATTCGATTTCGACTCGTTTTGTTGTGGACGCCGGTTTTTGACATGGCATCCTTGGCGCAATCAATCAAACCGCGGTATCGCGCAGGCGTGCCGTCCTTCGCCAAGGAGAGACACATGAAGCGACCTCTACCTCGAATACCCCTTTCCGTGATGATCCTCGTCGGGCTGGGCGTTTCCGCCCAGGAAGGACCGGCGACCCTGGCTCGCCAGGAATTGCTGGATCAGCGCTGGGAGCTGGGCCTGGATGCGGATCACGATTTCCGGGTTCGTGGGGTTCACCACGATGAGCTGGGGCAGACGCACACCCGATTCCAGCAGACCTTCAAGGGGCTGAAGGTGTGGGGCGGAGATCTGATCACCCACAAGGACGCTCATGGACAGCGGCGGTCCCATAGCGGGGAGCTCACCGGAAGCTTCCATCTCTACACCCAGCCTGTGCTCAGCGGGAAAGAGGCCCTGGCCATCGCCGATGCGGATCTGGCTCCCAAGGGCGGTTACGCCTACGAGCCCACCACGGAATTGGTGGTCTATCCCGTGCTCTCGGACATCGTGAAGCCCGGCAAGGCGTCCCTTCGCGAGGATCATCGCAGCGCCACGGATTACCAGCGGCAGGTGGTGAAGCATGTGCTGGCCTACCACGTCCACACGCAGCTGGAGAACGGCGCGGAAGAGACACGGCACACCGACTACCTGGTGGACGCAAATACCGGGGCCATCCTGAAGAAGTGGAGCACCCTGCGCGATTCCGCCGCCGTGGGTTCGGGCAAGAGCCAGTACAGCGGCACCGTCTCGCTGAATACGAACCTGAACGGAAGCTCGTACGAACTGAGCGATGTCGTCGGCAGTATGGCCATCAAGACCTATAACCTGAACCACAAGACCAGCGGCACCGGAACGCTTTACACGGACGCCGACAACGCCTGGGGCGATGGCGCCAACTACGTGAGCGGCAGCTCCACGACCAGCGCCAATGGCCAGACGGCTGCGGTGGACGCGCACTTCGGCATCCAGGCCACCAGCGCCTTCTATTACAACGTTGTCGGCCGCAATGGCATCGATGGCGCGGGGAAAGCTACCTACAGCCGCGTTCACTACAGCAAGTCCTACGACAACGCGTTCTGGGACGACACCTGCTTTTGCATGACCTACGGCGACGGCAGCGATTTTACGAGCCTGGAAGCGCTGGATGTGGCCGGTCACGAAATGAGCCACGGCGTCTGTGCGGCCACGGCGAACCTCGACTACAGCGGCGAATCCGGCGGTCTGAACGAAGCCAATTCGGATATCTTTGGCACCCTCGTCACGTTCTACACCTATGGGGCAAGCGGTTCCGGGACCACCATCCCCGATGGCATCGCCAGCGCCAATCTGCATGGCTACACCCCGTGGACCATCGGCTCCCAGCTCAGCAGCACGCCGCTGCGCTACATGTACAAGCCCAGCAAGGACGGGTATAGCCCCGATGCGTGGTCCTCCACCTTGAAGAACCTGGATGTCCACTACAGCTCGGGTCCCATGAACCGCGCCGCCTATTTCCTGAGCCAGGGCGCGACGACTTCGGGGGACACCAGCACCAGCTACCTGCCTTCGGGCATGACGGGCATCGGCAACGACAAGACGGCACGCATCTGGTACCGGGCGCTGACGACGTACCTGACGTCCAGCAGCGACTACGCGGGGGCTCGCGCTGCGGCCATCAGCGCGGCCAAGGATCTCTATGGCGCGGGAAGTGCCGAGGAACAGGCGGTGTGGAACGCCTTCCACGGCATCAATGTCGGGGACGCCTGGGGGACTTCGGCGGTCACGGTGAAGATCACGCCGAGCGCGGCCACGGTCCAGGCGGGCGGCAGCGCCACCTTCACCGCCAGTGTGAGCGGGGCTTCCAGCACGGCGGTGGCATGGTCCGTCGTCGAGAGCGGCGGCGGCAGCATCACGAGCGCTGGCCTCTACACCGCGCCAGCGACGGCTGGAACCTACCACGTGAAAGCTACGAGCAAGGCGGATTCAGCGGTGTCCGCCACGGCCACGGTGACGGTCACGGCGGCCGGAAGCAGCGATCTGATCACGAATGGCAGCTTCGAGAACGGCGCGACGGGTTGGTCTGGAACCACCAGCAGCATCGGCGTCTGGAGCGGGCAGCCCGCGGCGGATGGCACTGCGGACGCTTGGCTGATGGGCAACGGCAAGACCGTCACCGAGACGCTGTATCAAGCCGTGACCATTCCCAGTTCGGTGAGTTCGGCCACGCTCAGCTTCTATCTGCACATCGATACCGCCGAGACCACGACCAGCAAGGCGTACGACAAGCTGGTGGTCTCGCTTCAGAGCACGTCTGGATCGACGCTGAAGACCCTTGCCACCTATAGCAACCTGAACAAGGGGACCGGCTATACCCTGAAGAACTTTGATGTGAGCGCCTACAAGGGCAAGACGCTGCGCGTCTATTTCAAGGGCAGCGAGGACAGCAGCCTGCAGACATCGTTTGTCATCGACAAGGTTGCCCTCGTCACCAAGTGATTCCAGCGGATTGATGCGAGAAGGGCCGTCTTCGGACGGCCCTTCCGTTGGAGAATAGCCCATGCGTTCCCTTTGGCTCTGTTCCTTGATCCTGGTGTCCCTTTCGCTTGGGGCGGCTCCGGCTCCGGCTCCTGAAGCTGCGATGGCGGTGGATCCTCCCCGTCTCGACGTTTCCCCTTCGGGGCTTGTGAATCTGGGATCGCTCGGTCCTCGCGAAAAGCGGGTCCAGAAATACACCTTCCGCAACCGGAGCGACGCGCCGCTCTCGCTTCGGGTCGAAGACGCGCCCAAGGGGATGCGCGTGGAAGGCCAGGCCCTGCTGCATCCGGTGATGCCGGGCGAGGCGCAGGATCTGGAGCTGGAGGTGGATGCCACCGGACATTCAGGCTGGTTGCGACGCCGCGTGCGACTGCGGACGGACGATCCGCGCCAGGGCGCGTACGTGCTGCCCGTGGAAGCCACGGTGCGTCCGGATCTGGAGGTGGATGCGGTTCGCAAGCACTTCTCGCCTGCTCGAAGTTATGAAAGTCCTGAACTGGTGTTCCAGTTCCGCCGCGAGACGGGCGAACCCCTGGCCTTGCGTCTGCTTTCGGAACTTCCGCCCTACCTGGAGGCCCGCATCGCGGGCGGCAAGGAGGCTGAGCAGGGCCGCGGCGAACTGCACGTCGTGCTGCGGGCGTCCCAGGTGGAAGCGGGCGTCCTCCAGGGGCTGGAGACGTTTCGTGTGGGTACCAGCGTTGCGGATCAGCCTGTTTTCACGCTCTATGCCGATTGGCGCATCCAGCCGTTGCTGGAGGTCAGCCCTTCGCGCCTGGTTTTCGATGGACAGGAGCGGTCCGAACTGAAGATCTGTCGCTCGGATGGCAAAGCCTTCACCTTGGCGGAGGCCACGCTGGATGGCGAAGGCTTCCGTTTGGAGCGAGGTCTGGATCAAGGGCTTTCGATCGAGCAGCGCGTGAGTGTCCGCCGCACGGGACAAGGGCCGGTCAAGGCCGCGTTGGTGCTGGGCATTCGGGGGGATCCCGAGCGGATGCGCGTTCCCCTGGTGGGTCTGCCGGTTCCGCACTCGGCGGTCAGCGCGGGATCTTCAATGCGTCCCAGCGCTCCGGCGGATGGAACCGCCAGCGCGGTCCCGCCCAGCTCACCCGCTGGAAAGTGATCTCGCCCGGCCATGGTACGCGATCCAGGAAGCCCCGCAGCGCGAGCTGCAGCCGCTGGCGCTGTTCGAAGGACAACGCCAGATCGGCGCTGGTCCAGGCTCCGGCGCGGCGCGCCTTGACCTCGATCAGGCGCAACTCCCGGCCCTGGCTCATCAGCAGATCCAGTTCCCAGCGGCCCAGCTTCAGGTTCGAGGCCACGGAATCCCATCCGCGAAGCCACAACAGCCAGAGCGTCGCACGTTCGGCCAAGCGGCCATAGGCGCGGGCCGAACGGCCCCGGGCGGATGCATCGGACATCGGGATTTCCTTGGTTTCGCATCAGCATAGCTTCTCGTGGCTGTTTCGGGCAGATGCCGGACAATGGACCCCTCGGAGGATGCTTGTTCATGCTTCCCATCGCCAGAGGATCGCTCTACCGCGGGGTTTCCAGGCTGGATGTGCGCCTGGGGGTTCGCATCGCGCTTTCGGCGGTTCTGGCCATGATCGCGGCCAAATTGATGCACATCTCCGCCTTCTACTGGGCCGGCATCAGCGCCATCGTCGTATCCACGGGAACGCCTGGCGGCAGCTTCAGCGCCAGCCTCGCGCGCTTCAGCGGAACCCTGGTGGGGCTCGCGTCGGGCACCTTGATGGTCCTGCTGTTGGGCCATTCCCTTACGGCCGCGGCGCTGGCGATCCTGCTGGCGATCCTGTTGTGCCAGGCGCTGGGGCTAAAGGCGGCGGTGCGCGTGGCGGCGCTCAGCACACTCTTTCCGTGCGTCACCGTGACCGATCAACCGGGCCTGGCGCCGGTCATGGCCACGGTGGCATCCCGCGCGGGGAACGTGATCGTGGGCTGCTTGATGACGCTGGTCATGGATGGCCTGCTGTGGCCGGAGCGAAGCTCCGTCAAGCTGCTTGCCCGCATCCGCTCGGATGTGGGCGGGTTGGGGCGCATGGCGTCGGATCTGGTGATGGCCTATCTGAGCGGGAGCGCGCCTCCTGCGGATGCTCGTCTGGTGGAGCTTCAGGCCGGGCGCTTGACGTATGCCGAGCTCTTGAAGGAAATGGGGGCGGAACCCGAAGACCCGGATGCTCCGCGGGATGCGCTGGCCGATCAGGCTGAGGCTGTGCATCTGTTGGTGGATCATTGCGCCGCGCTGCGCGATATCCACCAGCAGCGCCAGGAGGACCGGGCGGCGGATCTGATGCGCGCAGACCTGGAGCGCTTTGCGGCCCATTTTTGTGCTGCGGCCGAGGCCTTTGCCGCGAGTGATCCCGCGTTCCCCGAGCGCATGCTGGGTCTGCGCCGAGCCCACGCCCACATGGAGACGGCCTACGAAGCGGTGCGCGGAGACCGCGGCACACAGGCCTTCCCCAGCGCCGAGATCTTCCGTCTGCTGGGCGTGCTGTACCACTGCGGCGCGCTGGCTCGCGAATTGGGGCGCATGGCGCCGAGGCCAGAGTCCCAAGGTCTTAGCTCGATGTCGGAGTCCGAGGCCTGACGAAGCCTGCCTTGCCGTGCGAAGGAAAGGTTCAGTTGGGATTGGGTGCGGGCACCTCGTCGCCCTCTTCCGGATCGCCCGATTGCCATTCGGGGCCTCGCGGACCCCAGGTGTTGTGGGTCCACGCATTGCCCGGCTGCAGCGGATCGAAGGCGACGGCTGGCCCTGAGACGCCAGAACGGCGGTGCAAGGTGCGACCAAAGACATTGCCGGTGAACACGGTGTTCCGGGCGTAGACGCCCAGCTTGCCCACGCAGGCCCCGCCATAGAGCGTGTAGTGGCCATCGCTTTCCAGGTAGTTGTCCTGCACGAGGATGCCATCGAGGCCCGGGAAGGCCCCGTAGGGGATGCCGCGAGCGTAGGACTCGTTGTAGATGGCCAGGGACGCCGACGTCATCATTCGGCTATCGCCGTTGATATGGATCTCGTTGCTGATGAACTTGTTCCGAAGGCAGGTCTGGTTGGCGCCTCCGGCGTCGTAGATGTTCTCGAGGTGGGCGTCGCCGCCATCGGCCGTGAGATCGTGCAGGTAGCACTCCTCGACCCGGAGATTCCCATCGCCCGTGAACAGCGCCCGCGGCCAGCGGTGGATATGCACCCGCCGAAGGGTGAGGTTCGAGGCGAAGATCGCGACACCGCCGCCGGTGTTTTGGTGGTTCCCGTCGAATTCGCTGTCCTCCACCACGATGTCGCTGCCGAGGGGCAGGCCTCCGGTGTTGGGATTCTCGGAAAGCGAGCTTTGGCCGTTGAACTTGCAGAACCGCACCGTGAAACCCTTCACTGCGATCAGCCGGCTCGCGCCAGAGCGGAAGTTCCGGTTTTCCAGCACGCGGCTGCCGCCGTTCTGGTTCGCGATCCAGTCCTCGGTGACGATGATCGTGCTCGTCACATCCACCAGGGCATGTCCGGCGGGAACCCCAGTGTTGGTGGCGTCGAGCTGGCTGCCGTGGGTCAGGCCGGACTGGTCTTGGGCGGCATGCCAGGACTGCTGGGGCCGCCTGCATCGGGGGAGGAACTGCAAGCCAGCACGAACAGCAGTCCGGAGAGTGCGAGGTTGGGGACGTTCATCCACGTTCGACGCACTGGCACCTCCGAACCGCCGTCCGGCGGACTTCCTGCACCTTCAACCGTGCGCGTTTTCGATCGCTTTCTTGCGCGCCTCGATCACCTTGTCGGCGTCGCGTCCCTCGAGTTCCTGCAGGTGGTGGAAGGCCCAGGTGAAGTGTCCGACGCCGAGGGTCTGGCTGCGGAGTTCGACGATGACATCCTGCATCTCGCTCTGCGGCAGGTAGGCCTCGACCACATCCCATCCCGGCCAGTCAGGCTTGGCGTCAAAGCCAAGGATCTGTCCGCCGCGATGTCCCGTGACGAGCCGCTGGGCCTTGGACGTGAACTCGCTGGGTACGGAGATATGAATCTCCAGGATGGGTTCCAGCAGAACGGGGCTGCACTGGACCAGCCCTTCCTGCATGCCAATGCGGGCGGCGGTCTTGAACGCCATTTCGGAGGAATCCACGTCGTGATAGCTGCCGAAGAACAGGCATACGGAAAGGTCCACGACGGGGAATCCCAGAGGTCCCTGCTTGCAGTAGTCCCGCACGCCATCTTCCACGGCGGGGATGAAGTTCCTGGGGACCACGCCGCCGACGATCTCTTCGGTGAAGACGACGCCGCCGCCGCGAGGCAGGGGTTTGATGCGGAAGTGGACATCGCCGAACTGGCCGTGGCCGCCCGTCTGGCGCTTGTGGCGCCCGCGGACCTCGCATCCCTTCTTGATGGTCTCGCGGTAGGGAACCTGGGGGCGCTCGGCGCGCACCTCGACGTTGTACTTCGTCTTCAGCCGCTCGACGGCGTTCTTCAGGTGGATCTCGCCGCGACCCCAGAACACGCGCTCCTGCGTCTCCTGGTTCTGTTCCAGGCGGAAGGATGGATCTTCCTCGATGAGCTTGGCCAAGGCGGCGGACAGCTTGACTTCATCGCCGGATTTGATCGTGTGCAGGGCCAGGGCCGTCATGGGTTGCATCGGCTCGAGCCACGCCAGTTCCGGCACGTTGCCGTTCCCATTCTCGACCAGTACGTCGCCGGTCTTCACGGGGTCCATGCGCCCCAGGGACGCCAGTTCACCGGGTACGGCCTTGGCGAGCTTCTCCTGGCGGCTGCCGAAGAGCTTGGTCATGGAGCTGGGCCGAACGCCGTTGAAGCTGTGTCCTTCGGCGATTTCGCCGCGCCAGACGCGGATCCAGGACTGCTTGCCCAGGTGCTGCGCCTGCGATGTCTTGAACACCTGCGCCAGGGCCGTGGCGCTCTCGGGGATGTTCAGGCGGGCGGCTGTGGCGCTGGGTTCGGGCGCTTCATGCCGCAGGAGCTTCAGCAGGCGCTCGATGCCGAGATCCTTGTCGGCGCTGCCGAAGAGCACCTGCACGATCTCGTCCTTCTGGTCCCCGCGGGTGAGGACCGGGAAAATCTCATCGACGGTGGGCGTCTGCTCTTCCAACAATTTTTCCAGCAAGGCGTCATCCAGATTGCCAAGGGCCTCGAGCATCTCCTGGCGGGCGATGGCGACATCATCCTTGATGGAAGCGGGGATCTCGATGCGCTTGGCATCCTGGCCTGGCTGGTATTCGAAGGCCCGCTCGCTGGCCAGATCCACGAAGCCCGTGATGGTCTTGCCATCGCTCACTGGGTATTCGCGCAACAGCAGCGGGCGCTGGCTTACGGCCTGGATGGCCTGAACAGTCTCCCGGATCTTGGCGGGGTCAGAGACCAGGTCCACCTTGTTGAGGAAGAGGACATGGGGGATCTGGTGATCGTCCAGGAACTTCAGGATGGTGGAGGCCATCAGCGCCCGTGCCGGATCCGCATCGCAGACCACCACTGCGGCATCCACGACCATCAGCGCGTTGTAGGTGTCCTGCATGAACTCCACGGAACCTGGACAATCTATGAAGCTCCACTTCTCGTTCAGGTACGAGGTTTCGGCTGCGCTGATCTCGACGCTCATCTGGCGGGCTTTGGCTTCGGGAGAGGGATCTCCGACTGTATTGCCTTCCTTGACCGTGCCTTTGCGGGGGATTGCCTGTGTCGCGTATAGAAGGCTTTCGAGCAGGGATGTCTTGCCGGATGTGTACGGGCCGACAAACGCAGCTACACGGGGGGCGGATGGAGACTTCAGCACGTTCGTTCTCCTTGGAAACAGGTTGTGGTCAAAGATGGATCGCCCCTGTTATCCGCCCATGGCCTTAAGCTGGCAACCAAAAACACGGGACAGGGGCGAAATGACGCCAATGGCTTGATGGTGAATCGTTGTGATTTGAAAAAAAAGACCATCGATCGGGGCTCTGGATAACGGGGGGATCTCACGCATCATCGACAGCAACTGTCATATACCTGAGAAGCGGGAGCGGTCGAAGGGCATGTCCGAACCTTTGATTTCCATCCAGGCGGCTCCTACGGCATGTTTCGTTTTTGGGTCGGCGATGACGGCTTCTCATGGCGTTCTTCTGCGCTATAGTGAGGCTTCGGATCTGCGAGGATATGCATGGCCACTAAAGCCAAAACCGCTGGAAATACGAGTTCCACGGGCGCGAGAGTGCTGGAAGACGTCTTCTCCGATGCTTTGGGGCTCCTCGCCGCGGGAAAACGGGATGAGGCGCTGGCCGCTTTCGCTTCCCTTGAATCCGCTGCCGCTGCCGCCGGAAAGCTGGCGCTGGCCCGCGCGGCGCGCATGCGCATCGTGGTGCTAGAGGCTGTTCCCCAGGAGGCCGCGCCATCGTCGCCGGGGCTGGAAGCCCAGGTGTTCCTGAATCGTCAGGATCCCGATGCGGCCCTTCCGGTTCTGGAAAAAGCGCTGGCCGCCGACGAGCGAAACGCGCACCTGCTGTATCTCAAGGCCCTGGCGCTGGCTCAGAAGCATCAGGCGGAAGCCTCCGCTCAGGTTCTTCAGCAGGCGTTCCGTCTTGACGAATCCCTGGTCTTCCAGTTCCGCAATGAGCGTGATTTCGACCGTGTCCGCAGTGATGCGGCCTTCGCCAGCTTCGAACTGGTCTAGCGGTCCTGAGTTCGGCCATGCGCGGCCATCGCGGGCTTCATCCCGACCAGCCGCTGCGGGTGGCCGCCATCGGCGGCGGAACGGGGCTCGCATCGCTGTTGCGTTCGCTGAAGAGCGAGGCCGGGCGCTCCCGGGATCCCTGGCGCCTGACGGGCATCGTGACCGTCTCCGACAATGGCGGATCCTCGGGACGCCTGCGTGCGGAGCTGGGTGGCATTCCGCCCGGTGATCTGCGCAACTGCCTGGCGGCGATGACGCGCGAGGATTCCCTGCTTTCCGAATTGCTGAACTACCGCTTCGGTGGCCTGGGCTCTTTGAGTGGACATTCGCTGGGCAATCTCATGCTCCTGGCCATGGCCGACATCTCCGGCGACTGGGTGCGCGCCATTCGCCAGCTATCGGATGTGCTGGTGACCGTGGGGCGCCTGTTTCCGTCCACCACGGTTCCCGTGACGCTCTGCGCCGAGGATATGAACGGGGTCCGCCATGTGGGTGAGACGAATGTCGCGGAGTGCAGGCCACCCCTGGCGAGGATCTGGCTCGAACCCCGGGATGTGGAGCCGCTGCCGGAAGCCATGCTGGCGCTCATGCACGCGGATCTCATCCTGTTGGCTCCCGGCAGTCTCGTCACGTCCACGCTCTCCAGCCTGCTCATCCCGGAGCTGAGGACGGCCATCCTGCGCTCGGACGCCCCGGTGGTCTATATCGCCAACCTGATGACGGAGCCCATGGAGAGTCTGGGCCTGGATCTGGCGGCCCATGTGGCGACCTTGCAGGCTTTCGGCGGATTCCCCATCCATGCCGTTCTGGCCAACAACACGCCCTTGCCGGAAGACGTGCTGCGCCGCTACCGGGAAGATGGATCTGACCCCTTGATGGGCGATGCTACGGCACTTTGTGGGGTGCCTGTCTTTTCTTATCCGCTGCTCGATCCTGAAACGACGTTTGCGCGACATCACCCGAATTTGCTGAATCGGGCCATCCGCGACGTCATCGCTGCGCTTTAGTCGAAAGCCGCGAGGCCCGATGAAAAACGTTGTCCCGGTGCATCCAATGTGTTGATCAAGGGCTTGGACACCTTGGGTTCACCGGGCTACGATTCGTTGGGACCCGGGTTCGCCGGATCTGGAGATGCATGAATGGGACTCAAAGGCGACTTGGCGACCATGGGGCTGGAAGACATCTTCCAGTGGCTGGCCGTGGGCAAGAAGACAGGCGTCCTGGAACTCAAAGGCTTTCTCCACACGAAGCGCGTTTTCTTTCATGAAGGTCGCGTCAGCAGTCTGTGGTCTTCGGATCCCCGGGAATACCTGGGTCAGTATCTGCTCGCCTACAACCGCATCACCGAGGACCAACTGCGCGAGGCCCTGGCGACACAGGAGGACGAGAACCAGTTGCTGGGTCGGATCCTGGTCAATCGCCAGCTCGTGACCGAAGCGGAGATCCGCCGTATCGTTCAGCTGAAGGTGGAGGAATCCATCTACGACACCTTCCTCTGGGAGCTCGGGACATTCGAATTCCACGACGGGCAGGCCCCGACGCAGAAGACGATGCTCTTGAGCCTGGATGTGACGGGGATCGTGCTGGAAGGCGCACGGCGCGTGGATGAATGGAAGCGGATCCGGATGGTGATCAAGGGCGGGGACGCCGTCATGGCGGCCATTCCGGAAACCATCGCCGAGATGCTGCCCCTTGCGCCGGAGGATGCGGACATCCTTGGGCGCATCGACGGGCACAAGACCATCGACCAGCTGGTCATCGAGATCCGCTGCACCGAGTTCAAGGCCAACAAGCTGCTGTTCGACCTCTATGAAAAGGGCATGGTTCGCATCCTGCACCCTGGCGGTCGGCTGGGAGAGCGTTCCAGTCTGCAGCTTCAGCGCGCCCGGCAGCTGGTGGAAAAGCAGAAATTGCAGGAAGCCCAGGAGGAACTGCGGCTCATCCTTCACGACCAGCCGCAGCTGCCTGAGGCCACCCGCATGCTGGAGGTGGTCGAGCATCTGCTGGAGGATGTGTCGCTTGACGAGACCCTGGTGCCCGAGCTTGCTCTGAGCATCGAGGAGCTGATGCAGGCGCAGCTGGGGCCGAACGAAGCCTTTCTCGCGACCCGGGTGAATGGCGTCTGGAGCATCAAGGACATCATTTCCATCTCCCCGTTTCCGCGCGAGGAGTGCATGACCATCTTTGCGAAGCTGCTGAAGCGTGGGATTCTCAAGTTGCAGAAACCCCACCCCGGAGGCACCCGGCCCACTTCCTGGCGTGGGTGATCTCCCACACCGGAGGAAGCATGCGCGCAACGGCAATTTGGATGGTGGCCATGATGGTGGCGGGCAGCGCCTTCTCCACCCAGGCGGTAGCCAAGGCCACCAAAGGACCCACGGCGGCCCAGTTGCAGGCTCAGGTGAAAAAGCTCACCGTTGAGCGCGATGATCTCAAGGAACGGTTGGTCGCGACGGAGGATCTTCAGCAGGATCTTGCCGCGGCGAAAAAGAGCCGGGATCTGGCTCGGCAAGAAGCTGAAAATGCAAAAAAGGCCTTGGCTGACATCAAGGCTGCGCTCTCGGAAAACCAGAACAGCGGGGATGCCATTCTTCTGGAGCTGCGCAAGGCTAAGGACTATCTCAGCGCCTCCCAGGGCGAAGTCGCCGCGCTCAAGCAGCAGTTGGTGGAAAGCCGCACCAAGCTGGCCGGCGAAGGTGCCTTGGTGCTGCTCTCGCGCGAGATCACCCCGGCTCGCGCGATCAACATCCATCGTGTGACGCCCCGTGTGAAGAAGGTCGATCGCGGTGTGGTCGTGGTGAACGTCCTGATCTCGGAGAATGGCGAGGTGCTGGATTCACGGCTGATCCAGGGACTTCCCGGCGATGACGAATGGGTGCGCAAGGCCAACGACGAATGCGTGGAAGCCGCCAAGCGCGTGGTCTTCGATCCCGCCCGCGCTGCCGATGGAAAGACCAAGGTGCGGGTCTGGCAGGGCGTGGGTTTCTATCTCAATTGATCAGGCCCCGAAGGCCACGCGGTTTCGGCCAGCCTGTTTGGCTGCGACCAATTGACGTTCGGCGATGGCAAGCAGGTTCTCGGGTTCCGTTCCCTCCAGCGGCATGCCCGTGGCGATGCCAAGGCTTGCCGTGATGAAGGGGGCCACGTCGGATCCTTCATTGCGGATGGCCAGCGCATTGATCTCCGCCCTCAGGTGCTCGGCCACGGAAACCGCGCCCAAGGTATCCGTTTCTGGCAGGACGCACGCGAACCCGTCGCGGCTGTATCGGGCAAAGAGGTCGCCTGGGCGCTGGATTTGCCCGGCCAGGGCAGAGGCGATGCGGTACAGGCACTCGTCAGCAGCCGCATTGCCGTTGCGCTTGGTGTATTCGGAAAAGCAATCCAGGTTCAAAATTACGATGGATAGCTGTGTCTGATTGCGGAGATTCCTGCGCCACTCTAGGTTCAGAAACTCGTCAAAGCGGCGGCGATTCGGAATGCCCGTCTGTTCATCCATCAAGGAGGATCGGCGAAGGGTTTCGACGCAGCGGCTCAGGTTCAGGTAGTTGATCAACCGCGCCCGTAGCACGCTCTTCTCGAAGGGTTTCACAAGGCCGTCCGTCGCCCCTTGTTCGATGAACATGCCTGCTTCATTTTCCGATGTCGCGATGACGAGTACCGGAAGGTTCGATGTGGCTGGGGTGTCAGCCAGTTGCCGCAGCAATGCTGCCAAATCAAGGCCCGGGAACTCGGGGTCCAGAATGATCAGTTGCACGCTCTTTTGCTGGATGCGCGCTGCGATGTCCTCACCGGGCTGGGCGAACAGGATCGGATGACGGTGGTCCATGGTGTTTGCCAGGGCTTCGGCCAGGGCAGGGGCGCCCACGGCGGCGAAAATGGCAGGACGCTCGTTGGTCATGGCGTTCCTCAAATGGGGCATGCATCCGACAGGGTTCAGGCCGTAAGTGTGGGTGATTCACTCAGCGCATCAAGAGGGGGTTGCCATTTCGCCGTCCCCCCAGGGGCATGGATCCCCGATTCCCCAGCGGGATTGGTACCACACCTTTTCCATGTAGAGCCCTTGTGGGGGCGCAGTCCTGCCGGACCTTTGGCGATTTCGGGCGTGGAGGATCTCCGGCACGGCATTCTCGGCGATACGCCCCTTGCCGATATCGACCAGTGTTCCACTCATGATCCTCACCTGATGCATGAGGAATCGATTGCCTTCGAAAATAATGTCCAGGCTTGAGCCTGCGCCCTCAAAGCGTATGTCGTAGATCTTTCGGATGGGCGTCAGGGCCACGCATTCCTTGTGGCGGAAACTCGAGAAGTCATGCTCGCCGATGAGGCTGCGGGAAGCGTTGAGCATGGCCGTTCGATCCAGAGTTTGCGCCCCCTGGATGTGCCAACAGCGGTCGTGATGGAAGGGATTCTCTGCCGGGCCTTCCTGGATTCGGTAGACATAGCGCTTGGCGATCGCGTGTTGCCGGGGGAAGAAGCCGTCTGGCGCGGGATGAACCTCCATCACCCGTACGTCGTGAGGCAAATGGGCATTGATGGCGGCCAGCAGGCGGTAGGGCTCCCATGAACGCTCCAGCGTGACCAGCACACCTTGCGCGCGGGCATGGACACCGGCATCGGTGCGTCCGGTCCCCTGGGGCATGGGGGCTTCAGGTGAGAACGCTCGAATGGCTGTCCACAAATCACCCTGCACGCTGCGCAGATGGCTCTGGATCTGCCATCCGTGGAACCCCGAGCCCAGATAGGCGACGCGTAGAAAAAAAGGAACGTCCATGAGGCATTGTAGGAGGTGGAGCCGCCCTTGGGACAACGGCGTTGATGTCCATGGGCAGGCGCTCTTGGGGCAGGCACCATACGTGGAGGGGCACTCTTGTTGCATTTACCCTGGGCACAGTGATTAGATCCCTAGTGGGGGCAGGTTCTTTCTATCGGCCATGTTCAAAAATGCCCATGGAGTGGGAATCTGCAAAAAAAAAAACCTTGAAAGCCTTGACTGCGCTAGATCCGAGTCATACCCTGCAAGCAGTTTAGTGTGAAACGTAGATGCTGCGATGCTTCTGAAGCAGTCTGTTCTTGAAAAGCCAGTGAAAATGGGCGTTCTCAATAATGGGCTCGTCCAGATTTTTCCAACCGGGGACTTTGTTCCCCAATTTTGGAGGTTTCCATGACCAATAAGGCCGAACTGATCGCCGCCATCGCAGAAAAGGCGGACATCAACAAGTCCAAGGCTGCTGCTGCCCTCGATCAGGTTCTCGCGAGCATCGCAGGCGCCCTCCGCGCCGGCGATAAGGTCACTCTCGTTGGCTTCGGAACGTTCTCCGTTGCGACCCGTGGCCCCCGCACCGGCCGCAACCCCCGCGACGGCCAGAAGATTAAGATCGCTGCCAAGAAGGTCGCGAAGTTCAAGCCCGGCAAGAAGCTGGCTGACGAAGTGAATGGCAAGGGCGGCAAGAAGAAGAAGTAATTGCTTTAGCCGTATTTTTAACAAAAAACAGCCCGCGTTGTCGGGCTGTTTTTTTGTTGTGATCTTCAATAATTGTTTTTTGCGCCGTGAAGGGCTTTGGCATGCATTCCCGTTAGTCGTTCCTTGGCGATTGGGTTTGAATGCATTCGATACTCAGCAGAGAAAGACAACCTGCCGATAGGAAATTGTTCTGAAAGGTGATGACGATGGCTGATGGCGAAACATCTGGAAAGAAACCGCTGATGAAGATGTTGCTGCTGGCCGTGGTAGGCGCGTTGTTGGTGGGCGTCCTGGCGGGCGGTGGCTTTTTTGTCTTCCGGAAGATGGCTGCCGCTAAGGCTGCGAAGGCGACTCCTGAAGAGGCCCAGAAGGCCGCGGACGACAAGGATAAGGATACAGAGGAAGACGAGGACGAGCCCGCTGCCGCTGAAGGTGAAGGCGCCACTGGTCCTGCCGTGCTGGTCTACAAGAACAACGTCAATCTGGAGAACAAACACAACGCATATCTGGTGGTCGAACTGCATGTCCTGTTCCGGGACCAGGAGCTCGGCAAGCTGGCCACCAGCGATAAGCCGACACCTGAGAACAGCATTGTCCGAGCCATGATTCTCGAGGCCATTTCAGGCAAAACGATTGAAGAAGTCTCGGACATGGAGAGTCGGGAAACCGTTCGTGCCGAGATCAAGGAAAGGCTCAACGAGAAGTTCGCCCCCAAGCTCAAGCCGGGCGAAAAGGAAGACAAGAAGCACAAGAAGCCGAAGCACCCGATCAAGGATGTGCTGGTCGTCTCGTGGGCCATTGCCCAGTAGCCGGTGCGCTCATGCAATCGACATCAGGTCTGATTGGCACGATATTTTATTGAGTGATCTGGGGAATCCGTTTTTTGGCATTCATCCCGGAATATCGGTAATAGGCTTCAGGGGCATCTCTTGGCTACCAAGCGAAACGACAAATTGGAGACGGAGCGCGTGATCACGTTCGCCAACGTGGTTACGGATCTGGTCCCTTTCATCGAGACGCCGTTCAAGCTGGAAATTCAGCTCGGACAGGCTCGGATGACCATTCGAGATGTCCTGGATCTTGAGGTCGGTTCGATCGTGGAGCTGAAGAAAAGCGCTGGTGAGCCTATGGATGTCCTGTGCAAAGGGCGCACGATCATGCGAGGAGAGGTCACGGTCCTGGAGGACTCCCTGGGCTTGCGGATCGTCGAGATCGTGGACCCCAGCCGAAAGATCTGAGGCTAGGTGTGGCAATCTGGTAGGCGATGTCGGCGGAATCCGTTACCCATCCTGATTGGCCTGTCGCCCTTTGCCTGGGCGGTATGGATCCTTCTGC
The DNA here is from genome assembly GCA_035352715.1 of Holophaga sp. Classification (GTDB taxonomy): domain Bacteria; phylum Acidobacteriota; class Holophagae; order Holophagales; family Holophagaceae; genus DAOPYE01. The sequence goes on from DAOPYE010000002.1 coordinate 30,174, forward strand.
CGGTGCTGGCCTGCTCAGGGATGTCATGACCCTGGCTTCGCTCGGGATTTCTCCCATGGCCGTTCCCGTGGCTGAAACCATACAGAACGGCAGCGCATGCAGCTTTATCGATGGTCCTTCCTGCAGTCCGCTGCTCCGGTTGGAGTCCCTTCGGGGCCACCTTTCGGGGCGTTGGGGGCTCAAGCTGGGAATGTGCGCTCTGGCGGATGAAGAACTCTGGAATCTGGTGAATATGGCGCTCGATCTGCATCCCTTCGCGTGCATCTGGGACCCCATACAGGCGCCCACGGCAGGGGTCGGATTGCACGACGCAGGTCGGCTCCGGCGCATGGCGCAGATCCTATTGCCTAGGGGCAAGTGGGTGGTGGCTCCCAACCGCCAGGAGGCAGCCCTGCTGGCGGGACTGTCGCGGAAGGGCTCTGCGACGGACGATATCTCGCGCCTCGCTTCACCTTTCCTGGAACTTGGGGCGGATGCGGTGTGGATCAAGGGCGGACATGGCGAGGGCGATTTGATCGAGGATTTCTGGATCACCCCTCGGGGCGTGGCGAGTCTGGGCGCCTTCGCGCGTCTGGAAGGCGATCGGCGCGGCACCGGATGCTCGCTTGCTTCAGCGTGGCTGGCTTATCGTCTGCTGGGGCATGAACCCGAGCCTGCCGCTTGGCGAGCCGTACTCTGGCTGCGGAACCAGTGGCCCCGCGCCTTTGCTCCCGGGGGATTCGGTCGCCCCAGTTTTTCGCCGGGGCGTTCATGAAGATCACGGAGGGAAGGGGCTTTATTCTGAAAAGCGGCGCGGATACCCCCTACGCGGGATGGATCTGTGCTTCTCAACTGGATCATCATATGCCCATTCAGGCAGCGCCCTGGATGCTGGTTCGCATGCTGGGGGAGTTGTGTCAGCTGTTCCCCGGAGGCTGTGCGCTGCTTTGGGACTTGCCGCTGCCCACGCTCTCCAGCCTGCCTCATGAGGTGCGGGCCGCTTTCTGGAGCGCGGTGGGGCATCTGCCCGGACTGAGCCTTCATTTCCGGGATGCGGATTTTGCGGTCCATCTGGACGGGCCGGTCTCCGCGTGGTTCCATGGCCCTCTTCCTCCCGAAGGCGATCTGGGACAGGCCTGGCGTCAGGGATGGATCGGATGGGTTCCCGAGACGGGGCCCGCTTGGCGTCTGCCTGGCCTTGGGAAAGCCGAAGGCGCGCCGGAATGCCCGGAACTGCCTGCGCCGGGGTGTCTCTGGGGTGAATTGGTCCTACCGCTGGCGGCCTTGGCTGAACTCAACCCGGAAGATGTCGCACGGGCCATGGCGGATACCCAGGCACGACTTGAACAGGACTTAAGCCTGCGGCTCAGCGCCACGGCTTGGCCCGTATTCTTTCCCTTTCATCGCCGCAGAGCCGCTTGGCGGGTGGCGGTGCTGGGGGGGCGTGAATTCCGCCAAGCGGGAGGCACCTGGGAAGATGCCGCCAAACGCTTGGCCGACTTCTGCGCCCGGCTTGCGGTGCTGCTGCGAACGCCCGTATGGGCGGGCACGAGCGAGGATGTTTCGGCAGGGAGCGTGCTGGGCCACCAGGCCATGCGCGAGGCGCTCCCATGGCGTCACGCCCTTCCGCTTCCGCCCACGGCGCCGGTCTTCACGCCTGGGCTGGCTGCGGATCCACGCGATCCCGCACCTCTGGAATCCCGTTCTGAATGCCCAGAGGCGCTTCTGGGCGTGGTGACCCATCCGCCAGTGGCTCGTTTGCGCGTTCCGCGGGTGCCCGGGGAGAGCGGTGTTTCCGCCTTCCTGCGGGGAGCCTCTGCGATTCCGGCCATCCAGTGGATGCCGCCGGAAGTGGTGCCTTCCGGGCCCTATACGCAAGAACATCCCTGGGCGTCTCCTGGCGCTTTCGTTCCGCTGATGGATGTCGCTTCGGCCTCCCAGCCGGGGCTCTTCGATGATCTGGACGCTTGAAGATGCGGGATCGTGAGATCGTCCAGCGCGTCAAGGACGCGACAGATCTGGTGGCCCTCGTCGGGCAAGCGGTGAAACTGCGCCAGCAGGGCTCGGCCTGGAGCGGTCTATGCCCCTTTCACAGCGAGCGCACCCCCAGCTTTCAGGTGGTGCCGGATCGCGGTTTCTACCATTGCTTTGGATGCGGAAAGCATGGTGATGCGTTCACATGGATCATGGAACGGGAAGGCCTTACGTTCCCGGAAGCCTTGGAACAGCTCGCTTCTTCGGCGGGCGTGGAATTGCCCAAGAGGAGAGAGCGCTCCATGGCGGAAGTCGACCTGGAGACAAGGCTTCGCAGTGCGCTTGACGCGGCGCAGGCGTTCTATGTCGAGCAGCGGAAGAAATCGCCTCGGGCTCAGGCCTACCTTGAAGGACGCAGCCTGTCGGGCGCTTTCATCGAAGACGCCGGGTTTGGTCACGCGCCGGATGCGTGGGAGGCGCTCGTGACCCATTTGCGGGGATTGGGCTTCTCCTTCGAGGTTCTGGAACAATGCGGACTCGCCAGCCGCAGCGAGCGAGGCAGCCTCATCGACTTCCTTCGCAACCGTTTGACCATCCCCATTCACGATGCGCGGGGGCGGTTGATTGCGTTCGGGGGGCGCGCCTTCGGGGACGAAAAGCCCAAGTACCTGAACACGCGAGAGACGACCCTGTTCAGCAAGAGCCATGTGCTGTTCGGCTTCCATCGCGCCAAGGGACAACTGCGCGATGGTGCCCTTGTGGTGGAAGGCTATTTTGATGTGCTGCAGCTCCACCAGGCAGGCATTCGCAATGCGGTGGCGCCGCTTGGGACTGCCCTGACGGAAGGGCACCTGCAGCAGATTGGCCGATTCACCAAGCGCCTGATCCTGTGCTTCGATGGGGATGCCGCCGGGCAAAAAGCCATGGAAAAGGGGTTGCGCCTGGCGCTTCCCGCCGGGTTCGACGTGCGTTTGCTCGTGCTGCCCTCGGGAGAGGATCCCGACACTTGGTGTCTAAAACTGGGGGCGGAAGGGTTTCGTGAATTGATGCTGCGCGCCCCCGACTGGACCAGCTTCATCATCGATCACGCCCTGGAGGGCAAGGACATCAATCGCATCCCTGATCGCATGGCTGCGCTTCGCAGCCTGGCGGAGTACCTGGTGTTCCTGCCGAACACGGTGGAGCGGCGCGAACTCTTCGCCAGCCTCGCCCATCAACTGCGCATTCCGCTGGTGGAGTTCGAGCGCGCCGTGAAGCTGCGCCGTTCGGAAGGCGGCGAGGCGGACGATGCGCACCAGGCGCCGGAAGCGCCCGAACGGCCGGAGGTGGACGATCTGCTGCGCCCCATCCTCATCCTGTGTCGGGATGCAGCGTTCCGACGGGAGCTCGAGCGTGTCCCCGCGGCCTGGTGGGAGCCCCTTGTTGGAGCGCCCATGCTTCAGGCGGTACTCGATGCCGATGGCGATCCGGACCAGCTGCCGCCGGAAGTGCTCGCGCACATCCGCTATCTGGAATCCGCATGGGCCGATGAAAAGAACGATTCCGAGTTCGATCCCGGGCTGTACATCCTCAAACTGGAAGTCGCCTATGTTAGTCGTGAGCTCCAGGCGGTCACCCGCCAGTTGCTGGATCCGGCCCTGGTTTCGGATGAGGCGACTTCCCGCAAGCTCAACGAGCGGGCGGCCGATCTCCTGCTGCGTGAGCGGGCCCTGAAACGCCGTCGGAGGGATGCAAGGGAAGGTGGATTTGTCGATCAATAAAGGGTGGGCTTTGAAAAAAAAGCGCACTTGCGCGAGTCTCGCCAACACCTATACTGAGTAGTTCCGGGCCTCTCGCCATGGTGGGTTAGCTGTGCCCATGACGATCTTCTTGTCCCTGTTTCTCTCCGCAAAATCCATTGGCTCCCGCGATCCCAACGTGGTTCTTTGAGGTATAGATGGTTCCTGTCCCAGCCCGCGAAAGCTATTTCACGCTTACGAAAGCGCTCATTTCCCTGGGGAAGAATCGTGGATTCCTGTTGTTTGATGAGCTCAACAGCTTCCTGCCTGATTCCGCCTCAAACCCTGCTGATCTCGAATTGCTGCTGAACATGTTCTCCCGCCTTTCGGTGGGCATCGGAAACACGAAGGAAGACGCGCTCGCGGCGCGCGAGCAATCGGAAGCCGAAAACGTTGTGCATGAGGCGCCCGCTGCCAGGGCCGACAAAGAAGGCGCTGATGTCGATATCGACGGCGCCGACAGTGACAAGTTCAATGATCCCGTCCGCATGTATCTCAAGGAAATGGGCACCGTCCCGCTGCTGAAGCGCGAGGACGAAGTCGAGATCGCCAAACGCATCGAGGTCGGCGTACGCAGCGTCATGCGCGCGCTGTCCCGCAGCCGGCTGGCTGCCAGCCTGCTCATCGATATCGGGCGCATGTTGAAGGAAAACCCAGGCAAGATCCGCGAGGTGGTCGGTCTTTCGGATGAGGTGGATGAGGACGAGGATGCCGAGAGCACCTCCGCCACACAGCATGTGCATCACCAGTTTGAAAAGCTGCTGGTGTACGAGCAGGCACTCCAAGAATTGCTGGTCCTTCGGGGCAGCGGGAAGCCCCTGCCGAAAAAACGGAACATTGATCGCGAGATTCTGTTCGCGCGGGCGCGCGTCAGTCGGCAGGTTCGCCGCCTGGGGCTGAACAGCCTCGCGGTGACGCGCCTCATCGACAAGATCACGCATCACCACAACCAAGTGATGGCAGGCGAACGCAAACTGCGTGAGCTGCGGGACCGCATTAAGAATCCGGCGTTCGCCGCCGTGGCGGACAAGTATGCGAAGGATATCGAGCACATCCAAGGCGAACTGGACAAGTTCTTCGCGAAATACGAAACCGATAACACCCAGTTCCATGCGGATTTCGGAATGTTGAAGCAGGCCGAGTCCATCAGTCGTTCGGCCAAGGCCGAATTGACCGAAGCCAACCTGCGCCTCGTCGTCAGCATCGCCAAGCGCTACACCAATCGCGGTCTGCAGTTCCTGGACCTGATTCAGGAAGGCAACATCGGCTTGATGAAGGCCGTGGACAAGTTTGAATACAGCCGTGGCTTCAAGTTCTCGACGTACGCCACCTGGTGGATCCGTCAGGCCATCACGCGCGCCATCGCCGATCAGGCGCGCACGATCCGCATCCCCGTGCACATGATCGAGACCATCAACAAGCTGATTCGCACCCAGCGTGAACTGGTGCAGAAGCTCGGCCGCGAACCGTCCAGCGAGGAGATCGCCCACGCCATGGACATGCCCGTGGGCAAGGTCCGCAAGGTGATGAAGATCGCCCAGGAGCCCATCAGTCTGGAAACGCCCATTGGTGAGGAGGAGGATTCTCACCTTGGCGATTTCATCGAGGACAAGGGCATCGTCTCGCCCGTCGAGCAGGTCGTCAGCCAGCGCCTCAAAGAAACCGTCAACTCTGTGCTGCACACGCTGACGGAGCGCGAAGAGAAGGTGTTGCGCATGCGCTTTGGTGTTGGTGACGAAGCCTCGGAGCATACCCTGGAGGAAGTCGGCAGCGAGTTCGCCGTGACCCGCGAGCGCATCCGTCAGATTGAATCCAAGGCCCTGCGCAAGATCCGTCATCCCCGCTACTCCAAGACGCTCAAGGCCTTCCTGGGCTGAGGCGTGTTAGATGTGTTTGATGGCATCCTCAAACCGTCAAGCCATTCGGGAGAGAAATGCGTGAGTGCTGAAACCCCCATGGGGTGTCCGAACGTCCAAGCCCCGCCTAGCGGCGGGGCTGTTTGTTTTTGTGCGATCAGAAGCCCAAGTCTTCGTTGACCACAAGGACATGGAGATCGGTGTAGCCGGGCTTGTGGGTCAGGACGGTGGTGATGCGGCAGATGCGGGCTGGGGAATCGCAGTCGGCGCAGAGCCCCGTCTGGGCGCAGGGGGTGGCGCGATCCAGGCGCTTGGCGTTGGCGGGACCGGCCCAAGACTGGATGCGGCGCAGCGCAGCTTCGTCATCGCCATCCACGAGCTTGTTGCGGCCCGCCACGACGATCACCTGTTTTGGTCCGAAGAACATGGCGCCGACGCGGTTGCCGTTGCCATCGATGTTCACCAAATGACCATCCAGGGTCAGGGCGTTGGTGCTGGTCAGGAAGAGATCGCAGATTAGTTGGCGGCGCATGACGGCCAGCTTGCCTTCTGGCGTCAGATCGGGACTTGCGTGATTCAGGATTTCCTTGCCTTGATGCCGAAGCACCTCTTCGACACCCAGATCCATGAGGGTGCGCGATCCGCCGAATCCGATGCTTGACGCCGATTGGGCTGCGCGATGGATGTAATCCACGGCCTGGGATGCGTCCTCGCAGTAGGTGGCGGTGAATCCGTTGTGATTCAACGCCTTGACGGCCTTTTGGCAGTGCTGTTCATGCATCCAGCGGGTGATGTCCGAGGTGATGGTCATGGCGAGGATCTTCCTTTCAAGGGGCGGTTCCACCGGCGAGGGGCACAAATGTGCGAGGGGGACTCCTCCAGACGCCCGTTTCACGTCATTCTAGGGACTATCTCCGGGGTGACGCGTGTTTTCCAAGGACCAGATGCTGGGCAAGTACCAGATTGTGGATCGGCTCGGTGCGGGCGGGTTCGGGACGGTCTATCTGGCGATGGATCGCCTATTGAATCGGAAGGTCGCCCTCAAGGTGCCTCATCATCAGGCGGACGAACAGGCGCTGCTGCACGAGCCCCGCATCATGGCGACCTTGAAGCATCCCAATATCGTCGAGCTGATCACCGTCGAAAAGAAGGACGCGACCTTTTTCATGGTGATGGAATACGTCGAGGGCGAGAGCCTGGACAAGCTCATCCGTCGTGAGCGCACCTTGGCTCCGGCCCGGGCGCTGGAGATCGCCATCGATGTCTGTTCGGCCATCGGGTTTGCGCACAGCCATCAGGTGCTGCATCGGGATCTGCGCCCCGCCAATATTCTGCTCACGCGCGAAGGCGTGGCCAAGGTTACGGATTTCGGCACCAGCCGCCTGCTGGAATTGCAGAAGGAAGGTTTCGCGCGCACGCGCATCGGCAGTCCGCCGTACATGGCGCCCGAACACTTCCGCGGCAGGGCCGTCTTCCAGAGCGATCTCTGGTCGCTCGGCATCACCATCTACGAAATGCTGACGGGCACGGTGCCCTTCTACGATGCGGATCCCGTCAAGATCGCCCAGGCCTTCCAGAACAATCCCATCGTGCCGCCCCATCTGAAGAACTCCGCGGCACCGCGGGGGCTTTCGGACATCGTGATGAAGGCGCTGACTGTGAACCTGGGGGACCGATTCCTGTCCGCCCAGGATTTCCTGAAGGCGCTGAAGGGGGTTCGGGATTCGGTTTCCCGCGAAACCCGCCCGCTGGGCACATCCGTGCTCTCCGCGTCCGCTTCCGGTGTGGCGGTGCCCATCCTGCGCTCTACCAATTCGATGGCCAGCCAGAACACGCAGCAGCGCCTTTGCCGCTTCTGTTATCAGCCCCTGCCTAGGCTGACCGCCACCTGTCCCAGGTGCGGGGAAAAGAACTAGGCCATGTCTCTCCGCGCGGAGGTCACGGAGGGCAAGCGTCGTTGGCGTTCGGCTTGGCATCGCCCCTGGCTGCGTCGCGTGACCTATGTTCTGGCCTCGGGCGCGGTGCTTTCGGGCTCGCTGTTACGGACGGTGCGCCAACCCTTTTTCAACCGCTGGCTCATCGCGCGCTTGGACGCGGTCAGCCGCGATCAGACGGGGCTCGGCTTCGGCGCCCAGCACCTGGAAGTGCATCCGTTCAAGGGCATCCTGATCCTGGAGCGCCCGGCGTGGGGTGAGGATTTCTTCACCGCCAGAAAGATCTGCGTTCAGGCGGATTTCGCATCCCTCGTGGTGGGAAACGCGCCGCATGTCTGGAACATCGAGGTTGAAGACCCCCATGTGGAACTGGATGCCGATCGCATCGCGCGCATCCGTTTGAAGCCGCATCCCGAAAGCAAGAACAGCCCGAAATGGATCCTTGACCGCTTTGCAGTCCGCGGCGGTCATGTGCGCCTGCACGGCGCCGGGTGGCACGTGCCCGACGGGGAGTTCGACTTCCGCATCTACGGCTTGGGGCTTGGTCCCAATCGCATCCAGGCGGATCTGCGGGTGCCTCGCTTCCAGTTGACCCAGGGGCCCACGCGCATGGGCGGTGCCCTGAGCCTTCTGGCCTCGGTGAGCGAATCCGGCATTGAGGTGAAGCGCGGCGATACCCGCTTTGGAGACAGCGCCTTTTTCTTCAACGGGCAGTACGACGCAGGCAGCTCCACGCTGCAGGCGGGCTTGCGAGGACAGGCAGATCTGGGTGAGATCGTGCGCTTCGCAACTCCGGGGCGATCGAAGGTGCTGCAAGGTCGGGCGGAATTCAACGCTGAGGCCAAGGGAAGCATCCACGATCCTGCCTGGACACTGAATCTGCGGGGGCGCGAACTGGCTCTGCCTGCTTCCGGGGTGGCACCGGGCGAACTCGCCCTGAGCGCCAGTGGCAGCCTGCACGCCATCGCATTGAAGGATCTGGACTGGCATTCCTCGCAGGGGGAAATCCAGGCTTCGGGCGCATGGAAAGAGAAGGGGGGAACCCATGTCTCCTTCAAAACGGACAATGCCTCCATGGCGATGGTCGGAGACGTGCTGCGCGCTCCCTGGCTGAAACCACTCACCGTGGCCTGCAGCGGCGAACTGAGCCTGCCTGGCGATCCCTGGGCGCCCTTCAATCCATCGGATCTGACTGTGAGCGCGGAAGGCGGGTTCCGCCAGGGCGGGCTCGATGCCGGGCATTTCACCGCGCGAATGGAGCGTGGAGAGCTGCGCCTGGATGATCTGGAAGTCGCGATGGATGGCTTCAAGGCCGTGTGTGCGGGGCGATTGACCTTGAATGGGCGTGGGCTGAGATCGGTCGAGGCCGAAGCCAAGGTGGAGACGACCGCCGCGCGGGTGGCGTCCAGTCTGCGCGACTGGAAGATCGTGGATCTGGATATGGATGGCCGCGTGAAGGCCGAGGCCCAGGTGGTGTGGGACAGCGCGCGCGGGCTTCATCTCGCCGGGAACGTGGATGTGGACGAGCCCCGTTGGCACGGTGCGCAGGCCGATCATCTGAAAGCAGACGTGGGCATCGAAGGGGCTGATCTGCGCATCGAGAACATCGCCCTGGAAAAAGGGCAGGGCAGCGCGAGCGGAGAGCTATGGCTCACCTGGCGCGACCTGCCGCCCGGCGCTCCCGCCATGGACATGTGCTATCGCGCGTTCCGTCTGCCCATCCAGGAAGGCTTGAAGGCTGCGGATGTGGAGAAGGTCATCATCCCTGGCCTGGGCACGGGATGGGCCCGCATTTACGGACCGTATGATCACCTGCGGATTCAAGCCTCGGCCCAAGCCGAAGCGGCGCAGATCCTGGTGCCGCCTGCGAATGGTGCCATCGAACAGGCGACGCGAGTGCTCTCGATCCCGGCCGCTTCCGGGGACATGGATTTCGATCTTGCGGATGGTCGTATCCGGCTTTCAAACCTTCGGGTGGCCGAAACCCTCCAGCAGTTGGGCAATGTGGATGAATCACCCTCGGGGCCCCTGGCTCTGCAGGGCGCACTGGATCTGAATATTTCGCGATCCCAATGGCAGGGCGGGCTCAAGGGCACCATCGACTCCCAGCCCCTCGGCCTCCCGGGGCCGCGCTTCCAGGCGATGGTTTCGGCGGATCTTGCGGGCCCCTGGGCCACGGCCTTCGGAACGACGAAGATGCCCAGCCTCTCGTTTTCCTTCAATGGGGGAAGGCTTTTCCTGGGCTCGCAGAGCCTCGAAGGCTTGCAGGGGAAGATCGTCTCTGAACCCAAGGCGATTCAGGTACAAGTGGGTGTCTCCGGCCACAGCGACCCTTTTCTGGCTCTGAATCTGTGGAGCCAGGGAAGTGATGTGATCGGCGCGCTGGGTGCGCATGTGAACCCGAGCACGGCGGATACCGCGAATCTCGCGGCGACCTTGACGGGAGATCTGCTGAAGGACGGCTCCCTGGATCTGGAGGCGGAAGGCCGCATTGATGCATCGGGCCTGCACTGGAAGGGGCGCATGGAAAATCTTCTAGGGCGCTTCGATGGCTTTGATCTCACGCAGCGATCGAAGGTGGCGCTCGAAGGCGATACCTCCGGGCTCAAGCTGGATTTGGGGCTGAGGGCCATCAGTACGTTGCCGGTAAAGGATGGTCAAGCCGCCATCGCCAGTCCTGGCCAGCTGCGCCTCTCGGGCCATGTGCCCTTCTCGACCAGGGAGCCCATGGCCCTGAACTTGTCGGGGAAGACTGAACTTTCCAATCTCAAGGCCATTCTGGATCACCTGTTGCAGGTCGACGCTTATTCGCTGGTGGAGGACATCAAGCCCCACGGAACGGCCCGATTCGATCTGCACGGCGGAGGCACGTTCCTGGATCCTTCGCTGGATGGCACCCTATCGCTGAATGGGGGGCGGCTGGAGATCCTCACGTACCCCCAAAGCGTGGAAGATCTCAGCTTCAAACTGCGATTCAAGGGGCGCGATATCTTTTTGGCCGAAGAAGATCCCATGAAGGGGCGGATGGCCCAGGGGGATCTTAGGGCCTGGGGGCAGGCCACCTGGGGGTTTGGCGGCCTTTCGAAATACGATTTCCAGGCGCGGCTGAACAACTTCCAGTTGCGGGATCTCCCGGGCGCCGAAGGGTTTGAGCTGCAGGGAGCGTTGGACGCACGGCTGCAGGGCAGTGACGAAGAGGGGGGAACCCTGCGTGGGACCATCCAGGCCGATCACATGGCCTACCGCGCCGAGATCGATATCAACGACGTGATCCTTTTGAGCGCCATGGGAAGCAACGGCTTAGGGACGGCCACCGAGCCGGACAACCCGTTTTCCATGATCGATCTCGATCTGGATGTGGTGCTGAAGGAACCCTGGGAATTCGATACGAACCTGTTGAAGGTCAAAGGCAAACCGGCGGGTGCGTTCAAGATCCAGGGAACCCTTGCGGAGCCGGGCCTCAAGGGGCGCATGGATATTGTGCCCGGCGGACGCCTGACCAACCTGCTGCCCGCCGGAGACCTGGTGCTGGAGAAGGGCTATCTGGAGTTCAAAGACCCTCGCGTGCGCTCGCCGCTGATGGATCTGCAAGGCCGCGTGGATATTCCGGATTCGCCCTACGTCGTGAATCTGGATGTGCGGGGAGGGGTGGACAGCCTGGATGTGAAGATGGCTTCCACGCCGCATCTGCGGCAGGAGGAGATCATGTCCATCCTCATCGATCCCTCGCTGGCATCCAGCATTGGTTCCCGAGCCAGTAGCGGATCCATGTCGCAGATGGCCATGAACAGCGGCCTGCTGGCGACCAGCAGCGGGTTGCTGACGACCCTGGCCTTGGCGGAGTTCCAGGACCGGATGCGGCGCATCTTCAAGCTCGATCGCGTGAACGTGGTCTGGAGAACCGGGACCGGGGGTAATTCGGAGACCGATATCACCGTGGGCAAGACGATTTTGGGTATCCCCATCGTGGCCAGCCACCAGAAGGTCGGCGACGTCTCGACCCTGCGAGGGCAGGTGGAGTGGCGCCTGGGGAATTTTGTCATCCAGCTCGGCGCCAGCCAGAGCGGTTCCGACAAGGCAGGTGTGGCGGGGGAGATCCGCCACACCTGGGTCCCTCGCTGGTAGTCGATCCCGCGTGATCCCTACTTGAGCTTGTCGAGGTTCTGCGTGAGTAGATCCGCAGGCAACGGAATGGCGCCAAAATTGGCGACGTTGGTCTGTCCCTGGCGAGAGAGGATCGAGCGCAGGAACTCGCGAACCAGCGGATCCATGGGCCGTCCCGGCGCCTTGTTCACATAGAGGTAGAGGAATCGCGTCATGGGATAGCGACCGCCCAGGATATTCTCCGTCGTGGCGCTCATGGCTTCCGTGGCACCGAAATCCACGATGGGCACGGAGCGCACCATGCGCACCGAATGTTGCACAGGGCCATAGCTGATGCCCGCTCCATCGACGGCGGCGGCCTCCACCACGGCGAACTGATCGGCGAGGGCTTTGACTTCGGGCTTGAAGCTGCCTTTCTTCATCACATGTTCGCGGAAGAACGCCCGCGTGCCGGAGTTCTCATCGCGGCCGTAAGGCTGAATGGCCCGGGTCTTCCAGATGCCTTCAAGCCCCAGATCGCCCCAGGTTTCCAGGGGCTTGGTGAAACCGGCCTTGCGCGTGCTCGAGAAGATCGCGTCGAGCTGCTCCAGAGAGAGCTGCCGAATGGGATTGTTGGCGTTCACGTAGATGGCGATGGCGTCCACGGCCACCACGATGCGCGTCGGCGCGTACCCAAAGCGTGCCTGGAACCGCCCCAGTTCGTCGGCGTTCATCTCTCGACTCATATGGCCCAACAGGCTGCGCCCTTCGATCATCGCCGTGGGCGCCGTGGCGGAACCCTTGGAGGTGATGGAGAAGTCCACGCCGGGATAGCGGGAGCGAAAGTCTTCCGCCCAGAGCTGAACCAGGGGGTCCATCGAATCTGACCCGACGAGATTCAGACTGCCTGATAGAGGAGCCGGGCTTTCAGGCTGGTAATCCGGCAGGCTGGCAAGGGTGGTGGAAGCCTTCATGACCTTGGGGGCTTCCGCCGCTGATTCCATGACATTCGGCTTGCGGCATCCACCCAGCACCAAGGGGGCGATCAGAAGGGTGGCGATGAATAGACGTCGCATGGGCGTTCCTCCTGGTCCAGGAGACCCGCGCGCTGTGACGAACGATGTCGGTGGCTGTGACCTGCGAGTAAAGATGGTACGAATCAGATGTTGAAGCTTCTCACCACATCCTTCATGCCTGCGGCGACGTGGGCCAACTCGTCGGCGGTGTGGGCGATTTCTTCCACGGTGGCCGAGAGTTCATGGGTCGAAGTCGCATTCATGATCAAGCGCTGGTTCGTTTCATCCATCATCCTGGTGACTTCCTGGCTGGTCTCAGCCTGGTCGTGACTCAAGCGATCGATATCCTGGATGCTGTTGGCGATGTTCGTGATCCTGCCACGGATGGCGTCGAGGTTCTCCAGCGTGGTCTTGACGCTGGAGACGCCCGTCAGCACGGTCTCCTGGGCGTTCTGGATGAGTTGTTCGATCTCCTGGGCGCTGGTTCGGCTGCGCTCGGCGAGCTTTCGGACTTCTTCTGCGACCACCGCGAAACCTTTGCCCTGACTGCCGGCCTTGGCCGCTTCGATGGCGGCGTTGAGCGAAAGCAGGTTCGTCTGACGCGCAATATCCTGGATCACCTTCACTGCCTGTACGATCTGGTTCGTGACCTGCTGGATCTCTTGCATCCCTTGCGCGGCGCCCTGTCCGGCCTGTGCGCCCAGGGATGCATCGTGAACCGCTTCGTCGCTCTGGCGGCCTGTGGCTTTGGTGCCCTTGGCCGTAGTCTCCACATTGCTGGCGAGGTGAAGCATGGATTGGGAGACGCGTTCACCCGCGTTCTTCAGATCCTCGCTGACCTGTGCGATGTCCACCACGGTCCGGGCCATCTCTTCTGAGGATGCGGCAAGCTGGGTGCTGCCCGATGCCACGCGGGAGGCAAAACTATCGACCTTGAGCACACGCTCGCGCAGATTGCTGTTGTATGTGTTGAAAGCTGCGGCCGCCTCTCCGATCTCATCACGGGAACGAATCTCGATCCTGTGGTTGAGATCACTTTCCTGAAGGCCTTGCACCAGCTGCTTGATGGGGTGCACGATGCGATTGCCCAGCTTGAGCGTGACCAGGAAGACCACCGCACAGACGATCACGGATGCAAGGATGGCGAGCCACAAAAAGGCCCTGATCTCTTTCTGGACATCGTCCACATAGACGCCAGCGCCCATGATCCAATCCCATGGCTCGAATCGCTTGATGTACGAGACCTTCGGGAATTCACCTTTGTGCCCGGGCTTGGTCATCTGGTACTGCGCGCTGCCTCCCCCTGGATTCTGCGCCAGGGTATCCACCCAAACCTTCTGCACGTTCGGAATGGTGTTCTTGATGGCGGGATTGGGATGGTAGACGATCTCGCCCGCCGTCTTCACGATCAGCACATAGTTATCGCCATCAAAGCGCAGCGCTTTCACCACGGCGAGTGCGGCGGATTGGGCTTCGGCGCGCGTCATCCTGCCAGCGGCGGCCTCTTTCTCGTAGTTGTCGAGGACGCTGTTCGTCATCTCGATCACGCGGCGCATGGATTCCCGGCGGCCATCCATGATGGCGTTCTCGATCTTGGGAAAGATGAAGCCGAACAACAGGACCAAAAAGAGAAGCACCGGAAGGAAGATGATCGCCAGGATCTTGCTGGATAGCGTGTGACGCCTATTGCGAGGTTGCGGCATACCAGCATCTCTCCCTTCATCCAAATCGCTCTCATGCTATCGGATCTTTGTTGTTGCTGCATGAGTCCTGGAATCAAGGCCTGGCGTGGGGAAAAGCTGTCTGTCTGTGCTCTTTTTGGGGATGGTTTTTGCTCAATATCACCCAGGCCTGATGGAGAGGATGGTGTTGGCCTTTGTGTGTGTTTATCGTTTTTTGACTGTTCGGGGTCCAGGCCAAGCGTTGTCTCCTGGAGGGCGTGCCCATGGATGCAGCGTTGGGGGGTGCTGGTCCGACCCCATTCCAGGCGGCACCCTGGATTCGATAAGATCAAACGGCAAGCGTTGGTTTTCCTGAAAGGTTCCTTGTGAAACTCGAATCCGATTCCCGTGCGGTGCTGACCCTGGATGCCGGTGGCACCAATTTCGTTTTTTCTGCCATGCGTGGCGGGAAAGAGATCGTGGAGCCCATCACCTATCCTTCCAGCGGCCATGACCTTGATCGCTGTCTCGCGACGCTGCTCAAGGGCTTCGAGGAGGTGAAACAGCGGCTGAACGAGGCTCCTGCGGCCATCAGCTTCGCGTTTCCGGGTCCTGCGGATTACGCTGCGGGCATCATCGGCGACCAGAAGAATCTGCCCGGTTTCCAGGGCGGCGTGGCCCTGGGCCCCATGCTGGAAGACCACTTCAAGATCCCGGTCTTCATCAGCAACGACGCGGATCTCTTCACGTATGGAGAAGCCATCGCTGGCTTGCTGCCCCAGGTCAATGAGGCGCTGGGGAAGGCGGGCAGCCCCAAGCGCTTCCGCAGCCTTTTCGGCATCACCCTGGGGACGGGCTTCGGCGGCGGCTTTGTCTGGGACGGCCGCCTCTACACCGGCGATAACGCGGCCGGTGCCGAGGTATGGTGCCTTCGCAACAAGCGCTACCCGAACAGCATCACGGAAGAAGGCGCCAGTATTCGCGCAGTGCGCCGCGAATACGCCACGGTGGCCGGGATCCCCTTTGAACAGGCACCGGAGCCCAAGGTCATCTTCCAGATCGCCCAGGGAGAGGTCCAGGGCAACCAGGCGGCCGCCCTCGAATCCTTCCGCCGTCTGGGCGAAGTGGCAGGCAACGCCGTAGCCAATATCCTTGCGGTGACCGACAGCCTGGTGGTGGTTGGCGGCGGATTGGCCGGCGCTGCCTCCCTGATCCTGCCGACCCTGGTCGACGAATTGAATGGCAGCTACGAATCGGTTATTCCCGGGCAGACCTTTCCGCGCTTGGAGATCACGGGCTTCAACCTGGAAGATCCTGCTCAGTGGCAGCGCTTCATCCAGGGCGATTGCCGCATGATCACGGTGCCCGGCTCTGCGCGTCAGGTTCCATACGATCCCTTGAAGCGCACGGGCGTAGGCCTCACGCGCCTGGGCACCAGCCGTGCGACGGCCATCGGCGCTTACGCTTTCGCCTTAAGCGAATTAGACAAGCGCTGACGAACTATTCCCAGACGATCGTTCCCCCCCGGCTGCGTTCGCGCCAAGCGTGGTCCATCTCGGCCTCGCGGCCGGGGGGGATGCGGAAGCGCAGCGTTGCGCACGAGCCGGTGAATTCCTGACCGGTGATCTCGGCTTCGGGGAACGCACCCAACAGCGCAAAGGGCAGGTGGGCGATCTCGCTGGGCACCGTGATCGAGCCTGAATGCAGGATGCGGATCCCCTCCAGGGCGCCCTGCATTCGGGCCTCCTGGATCGCGCCCTGGACGCCCTCCGTGTAGGCGCGCACGAGCCCGCCCGATCCGAGCTTCGTGCCACCAAACCAGCGGATGCAAACGGCCAGCACATCCGTCAGTCCTTCGCCCTCCAGCACCTTCAGCATGGGCGCACCGGCGGTGCCGGAAGGCTCACCATCATCGTCCTGTCCCTGCGCCAGGATCGGCGCGCCCTGGCGCCAAGCGCTGCAGTGGTGGGTCGCGTCATGGTCCCGCTTGCGGATACGGGCCAGGATTTCGGCGCGTGCTTCGCCGTCTTGCGCAGGGTGGAGTTCCGTCAAAAAGATCGAGGCCTTCTCGCGGAACCGGAAGACGCATGGGACAGTGGGGCGCAGCATCAGTGGGGCAGGTGGCTGGGAGCCTGTCCCACGCGTTCCTTGAGGGCGGCGCGGCGCTCTTCCACGATGTCTTCGGCGATCTGGCGGATTCGCATGCTCAGCCAGTCGGCGGTGGGGCTGCCCACACGGTAGTCCGCGGGACCGAAGTGATCCACGCGGCCATCGCGGCGCAGGCGCTCGACCTGTTCCAGGCTGCGGCGGCTCTCGTCGGCCTTGCGCGGCGTGGTCTTGTCGGCGGGATAGACGGCGTAGGCGGTGCCTCCGGCCTGGCGCAGCACCGAGAACGCGGGCACATCGCTGGGGCCATCGGCGATGTAGATCATGTGCTCGAATGGAACGCGGCGATCCTCCGGGCGGATCTTCGCGTTGACGTCGATGCTCGGCTGCTTGTTGCTGCCCTTGTTGATCTCGAACAGCGCCCTCGTCTTGCTGGTGTTGTCGTAGGCCATGGCGATCTGGCTGATGCCATGCACGGGGAACAGTGAGTCCTGCGCCCCCGGCGCATCCAGGTTCTGTGTGGCGTCGGGATCGAAGCCCGGCGGCGGTGGGGACTCCAGGAACTCGGAAGCCCAGATGCCGTCGACGTACGGGCGGATGGCGCTGCCTTCGATCATCTCGCGCAGGCCGGTCGAGACGATGTAGTGCTCCAGGCGCAGTTCAAACCGCTCCGCGTCTGGAACCGCGGCCAGATCCTCCTTCACCTCTTGGAAGAATTCAGGCAGGCCCGGGTGGAACTGGATGCACGCGCCCAGTTCGCGCAGCCGCGCGTTCGTCAGCCCAGGCATGCGTCCGTGCTGGACATACGTGATCAGGTGATTCAGGTAGGCGCTATCCGGGTGCATGTGTACGCCGAACTGGCGGCAGTAGGCGGGCAGGGCATTGACCTCGCGCCAGAACGTCACATCGTCCAGGTTGAACGCCTCGAAGATCGGGTCCTGCATGTACCCGGGAATAAGGGTCTTGTCGAAGTCCCATACCAGGGCAATGACGTTCTGGGGATGAAGGGGCGTGGACATGGTAGTGAAGATACCATTCGCAGGCTGGGGATGATGGTTTCAGGTCCGACCGGAACACTACAAAGTTTGATCGACAATCCCATGCGATCCGAGACTATGCTGGCCTGACTTTTGGAGTCTATCCGATGGCAAAGCCTTGTTCCTCCCTGGCCTTGAGTTGTCTGCTCGCGGCCACCGGTCTTTCGATGAAGGCCCAGTGGACCCCTTTGAATCCCGTGACCCAGCTCCAACAGCAGGCGGATGGGCTGGTGCTGGCCCAGCAGACGGGGTTCCTGAAGATCCAGGTCTGCAGCGACTCTATCGTTCGCGTGCGGTACAGCCGCACGAACGCCTTTCCCGATGTGGCGGATCCGGTCGTCCTGAAGCGCCAGTGGCCCGCCGTGAAGTGGACGATCTCGGAGTCCGGCTCCATCGTCACGCTCTCCACGGCGCGCCTGCAGATCCGCGTGGATCGCCAGGATGGCTCGATCGCCTACCGCGACGCGTCCGGCAAGCCGCTGGTGCAGGAATCGTCCCGCAAGCTGACACCGGTCACCGTGAATGGCGAGGACACCTACAAATCGGAATCCTTCCTGAACATCTACGGATCCACCGAGGGGCTGTTCGGCCTGGGCCAGCACCAGGCGGGCGTCTGGAACTACCGCGGCGACAACGTGGAGCTTGCGCAGGAAAACACGAACATTTCGATCCCGATGCTCGTCTCCAGCAACGGCTACGGCATCTTCTGGAACAACGCCTCCCGCAGCCGCGTCAACAACCGTTTCACGCACTACCTCTATCTCAGCTCCGAAGTGGCCGATTCGATCGACTACTACTTCATCTATGGGCCCGAGCTGGATGGTGTCGTGGCGGGCTATCGCGAGCTGACGGGCGATGCGCCGATGTTCGGGAAATGGGCCTACGGCTTCTGGCAGTGCAAGAACCGCTATAAGAGCCAGGATGAACTGCTGGCCGTGGCCAAGAAATACCGTGAGCTGCATATCCCGGTCGACAACATCGTGCAGGACTGGTTCTGGTGGAACCGCAAGGGCGAGCACGTCTTCAATCCGAAATACCCCGACCCCAAGGGCATGGTGGATCAGCTGCACAAGGACAACTTCCACCTGATGATCTCCGTGTGGCCGTTCTTCGAGCCCGGCTCCAAGGAATATGCCGAGATGGATAAGAACGGATGGCTGGTGGAAAAGTTCAAGTATGCCAAGCCGCCGTACCACGAGAACGGCATGGCGGTCTATGACGCGAGCAACCCAGAGGCCCGGAAATACTACTGGCAGATCATGGACAAGGGCCTGTTCAAGCTCGGCGTGGACGCCTGGTGGCTGGATACCACCGAGCCTGAAACGGAAGGCCAGCAGGACAACGTCTTGCTTGGACACAAACTGTCCATGGGCAGCGCCGACCGCATCCTGAACCTCTATCCGCTGCTCACGACGGGTGCGGTTCACGATGGCCAGCGCGCAACTTCGGATCAGAAGCGCGTCTTCATCCTGTCCCGTTCCGCTTTCGCAGGCGCGCAACGCAACGCCGTGGTGGCCTGGTCGGGCGATATCAATTCCGACTGGTTCAGCTATCGCCGCCAGATCCCGGCGGCGCTCAACTTCGCGCTTTCGGGCATCCCGTACTGGACGATGGACATCGGCGGCTTCCTGCCTCGGGATGTCAACGATCCGGGATACCGCGAACTGTTCACGCGCTGGTTCCAGTTCGGGACCTTCTGCCCCATCCTGCGCGTGCATGGCGCGCGGAACCAGGACGAGAACGAGCTCTGGTCCTATGGCCCGGAGACGCAGAAGACGCTGGTGGCCTTTGATTCGCTGCGCTACCGGATGCTGCCGTACATCTACTCGTTGGCCTGGAAGACGACGCATGAACGCTACACCCTGATGCGCCCGCTGATCATGGATTTCCGCGAGGATGTGCGCGCCATCGATACCGGCGATCAATACATGTTCGGCCCCGCATTCCTGGTCAGCCCGGTCACGGAACCCGAAGCCACGACCCGGCGCCTCTATCTGCCCAAGAACTCCTGGTTCGATTTCTGGACAGGCGATGTCCAGAATGGCGGTCGTGCCGTGGATGCCGCCGCGCCCATCGACAAGATGCCCCTCTTTGTTCGCGCCGGAGCCATCCTGCCGCTGGGCCCCACGATGGAATGGACAGAGCAGAAGCCCGCCGATCCCATCGAGCTGCGCATCTATCGCGGCGCCAACGGTGCGTTCACGCTCTATGAGGATGAAGGCGATACGTACAACTACGAGAAGGGCCAGTACGCCACCATCCCCATGGAATGGAACGAGGCCGCGCAGACGCTCACCATCGGCCAGCGCAAGGGGCAGTTCCCCGGAATGTTGAAGGAACGAACCTTCCACGTGACCTTTGTGAAGTCAGGCCATGGCGTCGGCATCAATCCCGAATCCAAGCCGGATCGTGTGGTGACCTACCGCGGTGCCGCCATCACCGTCCAGCCCTGATCTTCGTCTTGAATCATTTTCGCTTTGGGGTTTTCATGTCCCGTTCCAAACATTTGATCTCCATTCCCGCCCTGCTGCTGTGTGGCGCATTCATTCCATCGGCCCAGGCCGCAGCGCCCAAGGCTGACTCGAAGGCTTCCACCCATTCCGTCGCCACGATTCCCACGCAGATTCCTGGGTGCGACGCGCTATTGCTGGGCACGGCCTGGTATCCCGAGCAGTGGTCTGAATCCCGATGGGAAGAGGATCTGCGCCTGATGGAAGCGGCTGGCATCCGCATGGTTCGCGTTGCGGAATTCGCCTGGAGCCGTTTGGAACCACGCGAGGGTGCTTACGACTTCGATTGGCTGGAGCGCGCCATTTCGCTGGCGGCCAAGCACCACATCGTGACCGTGCTGGGGACGCCCACCGCGACGCCGCCCGCGTGGTTGACGCAGGCCCATCCCGAGACCTTGCGTATGGAGGAAAGCGGACGTCGGGCCACGCACGGGGGCCGCGCCCACGGGAACGTGACTTCGCCGCTGTACCGGCAGTACTGCGCCAAGATCGCGCGGGCCATGGGCCAGCGTTTTGGGCACAACCCCAACGTGGTGGGCTGGCAGATCGACAACGAGTACTGCTATGCCCTGATGTCCTTTGATGACGCCGCTAAGGCCGATTTCCAGGCCTTCCTGAAATCGAAGTACCAGACGCTGGACGCCCTGAACGATGCTTGGACAACAGCCTATTGGAGCCAGACCTACTTTGCCTGGGATCAGATTCCGATTCCCATTGGCGGCCACAACCCGGGGCTTCAGCTCGAATGGAAGCACTTCATCACGAAGGCCTGGAAGGAATACCAGGATCTTCAGATCGCTGAGATCCGGCAGCTCGCTGATGCCCGCCAGTTCTACACCGGCAACTTCATGGGCTTCTTCGACGGTTTCGATCACTACGATATTTGCCAGCAACTGTCCTTTGCCTCTTGGGACGACTACGTGGGATCGGGTCATCTGGATGGCACCTACAACGGCCTGTCGCACGATCTGACGCGTGGCTTCAAGAACAGCAATTTCTGGATCATGGAGACGCAGCCGGGCCACGTGAACTGGGCTGCCAATAACAACGATCTGAACAAAGGCGAGATCCGCGCCATGGCCTGGCAGGCCATCGCCCATGGCAGCGACGCCGTGGGGTATTGGCAGTGGCGCAGCGCGCTGGGTGGCCAGGAGCAGTACCACGGCACCCTGGTTGGAACCGATGGCACTCCCGTGCCTTTTTATGACGAAGTGGCGCAGCTGGGGCGCGAATTCATCGCGACGCAGGCCCTCTTCAAGGGCACTGCTCCGGTCTCGGAGGCGGCACTGCTGTTCGACTACGACAGCCGCTGGGCGATCCTGTTCCAGAAGCATGCCGACAAGTTCGACGCTGTGGGCCAATTGAGGAGCTACTACCAGCCCCTGCGCAAACTGGCGCAGTCCGTGGATGTGGTGAACCCCAAGGTTCGCCTCGACGCCTATCGGATTGTCTTTGCGCCCGCGTTGAATGTGATGCCCAAGGAGACCGCGGATCACCTGCTGGACTATGTTCGTGGTGGTGGTCATCTGGTGCTGGGGCCCCGTTCCGGCATGAAGGGGGCCTTTAACGAGCTGCTGACGCAGCGCCAACCCGGATTTCTGGCCGATGCGCTCGGGGGACGGGTGGAGCAGTACTACGCGCTGGAAAAGGATGCACCCGTCTCTGGGCCTCTGG
Organism: Holophaga sp.; assembly: GCA_035352715.1. Lineage (GTDB taxonomy): Bacteria > Acidobacteriota > Holophagae > Holophagales > Holophagaceae > DAOPYE01. The sequence continues at coordinate 51,782 of DAOPYE010000002.1, forward strand.
GGCGCGGGCAAGCCATGATCTGGGCCGAACAGTTGAAGGCCAATGCCGCGGATACGGAAGTGCTGTTGCGCTACGGCGCCAGCAATGGCTGGCTGGATGATCAACCCGCTGTCATCACCCGGAAGGTTGGCAAGGGGCGCATCACGCTGATTGGGGCCGTCCTGGACGAATCCCTGACGGCCTCGATCGTCACGCGCCTGGCCGAAGACAGTGGTGTGAAATCCATTCTTGGAGCCATGCCTGAAGGCGTCGAGGTCTCCCGGCGCGTCGGCGATGGGCGCACCGTCTATGTGTTGATCAACCTCACCCGGGAAACCAAGAAGATCACACTCCCGCGCGTCATGAAGCAGGTCCTGGGCGGCAAGCCGTCGGAAGCCCTCGAACTGCCCGCCTATGGCGTCGAGATCCTGACCGAGAAGTAGTGCCCTCTGGACGCCTTTGGTTCGATTGGAATTGGACATCGACTGTCGAACTAGAGGCGTTCATAGAGAGCAATTCATGCATCAACCCAAAGCACGACAGCCCCGCGAGGGGCTGTCGTGCTTAGCCTTCATCGTGAACATTGGGGAGCGATCCTCAATCCTTGAACGCAAACCCTTGCTGGGCCATGGTGGCGGCGATGGTTCGGGAGACCCGGCAGTAGTAGGCCGCGGTGGCCGCTCCGTACGCGGGGGCTTCGCGGTGTCCTTTGGCGTTCAGCCAGGTTCGCAGGGTCGCTTCGTAGGTGTGGACGCCCTGTTTGACGGTCTCCAGGTCGTATCGCTCTTGCATGGCGAAGCTCTTCAGGCTGACGCGAGGTTTTGCCTCGGAGAGGGCTTCAGGGGTCGGCACGCCAAGGGTGGTGCCCACGATCGGGTAGGTTTTATCTGGAAGTCCCAGCAGGGCGATCATGGCCGCTGGATCGCGGCGGATGCCCCCGATGGCCGTCGTTCCGTAGCCAAGGGACTCGGCGGCCGTTTGCAGCGCCTGAAGCATGATTCCCGCGTCTACGGCGCCCACAAGGATGCCCTCGGCGTACTGCTCGATCACCTGCTGTTTGCCCGTGCTTCGCACGCCCTCGGCTGGGCGCTGGAAATCCACAACGATGGCAATGAAACAGTCCGCTTGGGCGATGTGCGCTTGTCCGCCCGAAAGCTCGGCGATGCGCTTCAGCTTTTCCCGGTCGCGGATCACGACCAGGGAAATCTGCTGTCCGTTCACCGAGGTGGGGGCCTGTTGGGCGGCTCGGAGAATGGTCTCGAGGTCCGCTTCGGGAATCGAGGCTCCCGTGAAGGCCCGCACCGATCGGCGGTTCATCATGAGTTCAAGAGTCGGATTCGACATGCTTCTCTCCAATGGACAGTGGATGTCAAAAACACTTCAGTGCATGGCCGCTGAGGCGTCGATGGGGGCCGGGTGCTTCTGTTTTCGGATGAACAGCAATAGCGGCAGCAGCGCCAGGCAAAGCACACCCATGATCCAGAATACGTCGACGAAAGCCATCATGGTGGATTGCCTGACAAGGGTTCCATACGCAAGGCCCATGGACTTCTTGGTGGCATCTGCCATCGAGTTGCCGTGCGCCACGAATTTCTGGCCTGCGCCCGCCAGGAATCCCTGGAAGGAGGTGCTGGCCGGGTGCATGTTGGCGACCAGCGTCGCCTGGTGGAACTGGCTGCGCCGCGAAAGGACGGTGTTCACCAGGGCGATGCCTGTGGAACCGCCGATGTTGCGCAGCAGGTTCAGCAGGCCCGTCGCATAGTTTGTGCGGCTGGGAGACACATTCTGGAAGGCCATGACATTCATGGGCACGAACAGGAATGCCAGCCCCAGGCTTTGGATCATGCGGGCCACGACGGCGCTTTTGTAGTCCACCTGCAGGTTGAAGCCCGCCATCATGAACAACCCGCCCGCGCAGATGATGAAGCCCGTCGCGATGAGAAAGCGTGGCTGGACGTGCTTCAGCAGCACCGCGACGACGGGCATCATCACCAGGATGGCCACGCCTCCCGGGCTCAATACCCATCCGCTGAGCGAAGCGGTGTAGCCCAGCAGCGTCTGGAGGAAGATGGGCAACAGGGCCATGCTGCCGTAGAGCACGAATCCCAGGATGAACAGCATCAGGGCCGCGACGGCAAAGTTCCCGTTTTTCAGCAGGCGCAGATCGATGATGGGATCTGGCTTGCGCAATTCCATCACGATGGTCGAGATCAGCGCGACGACGGCAATGATGGCGAAGAAGATGATGAAGTTCGAGGAGAACCAGTCCTTGCGCTGCCCCTCGTCCAGCACGATCTCCAGGGAGGCCAGCCCCAGCGTCAGGATGCCGATGCCCATGTAGTCGAAGCGGGCGCCTTCCTTGATGGAAATGCGCTTCATGGTGGGTGGATCGTGCAACAGGGCGCTGTTGAGCAGGATGGCGATCAGGCCGACGGGAATGTTGATGAGGAAAATCCAGTTCCAGCTGTAGTTGTCGGTGATCCATCCGCCCAGCACCGGCCCGATGATGGGGGCAAATACCACGCCCATGCCGTAGACGGCCATGGCCATGCCTCGTTTTTCGTGGGGAAAGGTCTCGACCATGATCGCCTGGGAAATGGGCTGAAGGCCTCCGCCGCCCAAGCCCTGCAGGACGCGGAAGAAGATCAGCCAGCCCAGCGATGGAGCCAGTCCGCATAGGGCCGAGGCCACCGTGAACAGCGTGACGCAGGTGAGGTAGAACCGCTTGCGCCCCATGAGGCTCGACAGGTAGCCGCCCAGGGGCAGCACCACCGCGTTCGCCACCAGGTAAGAGGTCAGGACCCAGGTGGTTTCCTCGACCGTCGCCGACAGATTGCCCGCGATGTGCGGCATGGCGACGTTGGCCACGCTCGTGTCCAGCACTTCCATGAAGGTTGCGATCATCACAGTGAAAGCGATCACCCACGGACTGATGTGCATGTGTTTGTGTTGGGCGTTCATGAGCCTACTTCGCGATGATCGTGGCTTCGACGTTCATGCCAGGGCGCAGGTAGCCTTTGGAAGCTTCCGCGTCGTCCACCTTGATCTTCACGGGGATGCGCTGGACCACCTTGACGAAGTTGCCCACGGCGTTTTCGGGGGGCAGCAGGCTCATGCGGCTTCCCGTGGAGCCCGAGATGGAATCCACGCGGCCGTGCAGCACCACGCCGTTCATATCCACCTTGATCTCGGCTTCCTGGCCGGGGCGCACGTTCTTGAGCTGCGTTTCCTTGAAGTTGGCGGTCACCCAGGTCTGGTGCAGCGGAATGATCGTCAGCAATCCCTGGCCGACCTGGATGATCTGGCCGTTCTCGACGACCTTGCGCGTGACGACGCCATCGGAGGGCGCGGTGATCTTGGTGTAGCTGAGCTGCAGTTCCAGGGCCGCCAGGTTCGCTTTCGCCTGGTCCAGGCTGGCCTGGGCCTGGGCGATGCGTGATTCCTGGCTGGTGATGCCGACCTTGCGGATTTCGGCCTCGTGCTGCAGCGAGGCGTAGCGGCGCTGGGCGGCCTTCCATTCGTTTTCGGCCACATCCGCCTGTGTGCGGTAGCCGTCGAACTGCAGGGCGCTGATCTCTTCGCGCTCGGCCAGGGGCTTCATGCGCTGGAGATCTGTGCGGGCCTTGTCATAGCTGGCCTTGCGGGCATCCAGGTTGGCCTGGGCGCCTTGCAGATCAGCCCCCTTGGCCTGGGTGAAGGCCACGTGGGACCGCTCCAGGTCGGCTCGGGCCTGATCCACACTGGCCTGGGCCTGGGCCACCGCGGCCTTGGCCTGGTCCACCTTGACCTGGAGATCCTTCGGATCCAGCGTGACCAGCACATCGCCCGCCTTGACGGGCTGGTTGTCCTCCACCCAGACCTTGTCCACGCTGCCGTAGATTCGGCACGACACCGGCATCAGGTGGCCGTCGACCTGTGCGTCATCGGTACTTTGGCGGTTGTGGTAGTAGAGAAACAGCCCCAGCCCGCCCACCAGCAGGATGGGGATGGCGATCATCGCCAGTCGCGGCAGCCAATCGGGCAGGGTGTCGGAAAGGGCAGGGCCCGTCTGGGCATTGTTCGAGTTGTTTGTTTCATTGCTCATGGCGGACTCCATCTAGCGGACGAAAAGGGCTTCCATCTGTCCCGTGGCCTTGGCGAGATCGGCGTTGGCCTGGTTGAGACGGTGCAGGGCGTTGATCTGGTTGTCGCTGGCCTTGGCCAGCTCGTCTTGGGCGTTGATCACTTCGATGTTGTTGCTGACGCCGGCTTCGAACCGGTGGCGGGCCTGCTGAAGGGCCTCCTCCGCAAAGCTGTAGGCCTGGTTCGCGACCTCGACCTCGCTGCGCGTGGATTCCAGCTCCGCTTGGGCCACCTGGACTTCCAGGCTGACCTGGGATTTCAGATCGCGCTGTTCCTGGCGCACCTGATCCAGCTCGATCTTGGCCTTGGCGATGCGACTGGAGATGAGACCTCCCGTGAAGAGCGGCACCTTCACGCCCACGTTCAGTTGATAGATAGGAACCCACGGCTCGTGAACCACGCCCGTGGAGGTGAAGCTTCCAGAGGCCACGAGGCTCGGCATCCGCAGATTGCGGGCGCTATCGCTCAGGTTCTGGGCCGCTTTCTCGCGGGCGTCCAAGGCGGCGATCTCGGGCCTCGATTTCAGCCCGCTCTGGATTGCCACATCAAACGTGGCGCTGGGGATGGACGGGGCGCTGAGTTCATCCGCCAGTTCGACGGGTGTACCAGGCTCGACCTCCAGCAGCTTGGCCAAGCCGAAAAGCGAGGTCTTGAGTTGGGTCTGGGCCTGGATCAGGCGCTGGCGCTCGGTTTGCAGCTGCACCTGCGAGCGCAGCGTGTCCAGCTTGGTGCCGACGCCGTGTTTTTGCTGGTCTTCGGCCAGCTTCTCAAGGGCTTCGGCCAGGGCGACGCGGGACTGGGAGGCCTTCACGGAAGCCGTCGAACGCAGGCCGCGCAGATACTGTCCCACGACCAGGGCCGTCATCCCTTCGCGGGTGCTCCGGGCCTGGGCCTGGGCGGCGGTCTCACCCTGGCGTGCCGCGCGCCAGCGATCCCAGACGCTCAGATCAAAGAGCGTCGCGCGCGCTTCGACGCCGATCTGACCCCAATTGAAGGGGCCGACCACCTCGGGAATGGGCGCCATGGGCGAAACCTGACCGCCCATGAACGTGTCCATGTTGGTCTTGGTGCGCTGCATGGTGGCCATAGCGTCCACGGTGGGCAGCAAGGCGGCGCGGGCCGCGCGCGTGTCGCTCTGGCTCTGGGCCACCGCCAGCAGGGAGCGGCGCACCTGCGGGTTCTGGTCCAGCGCCCGCTCGATGGCCTGTTTCAGCGTGAGCCGCAGCGCAGGTTCCGGCGCCGCATATACGGAGGTCCCGCCGCAGGCGAGAAGGCCGATGAGGGCGGAACCCAGGATCCGGGAAGTGCTCGTGATGGCTTGAATCAGAGGGCCGATAAAGGGGCCACTGCCGATCATTCGGCACCCCTGCAGGTAAAGCGTCTGGAGCAGGTCACCCCCCTCGTTGTCGATGTAATACACGTCTTTCAAATCCACGGTGACCTTTCTGTCTCCAAGTTGTGGTTGCAGTTCTGCCCAGGTGCGCGCGGCTTCCGCCACCCAGGGGCCGGCCAGCTTGCCTTCCATCCGGAGCACAAGATCCTGTTCGTTCGCGGTGGGAGTGATCCGAAGCACGCGCGCCTCCTCGAAGCCGAGGAAGGGCAGGTCCTGTGCCAAACCGGAATCCATCTGAAGTGTTTGAATAGCTTGGCTTGATGCTAGTGGGTGACGCCGTGTGCCGAACGGATTTGCCGATATTTGGGCTTATTGCCGAAATGTCGGCTTTATGGCGGGTGTGGGGATACCCAGTTTCAGCATGCGGCTTTGCAGGGTGGTCCGCTTCATACCCAGGCGGGCCGCCGCGCCGTCAGCCCCGCCAACCTTGCCGTTGCTTTCCCGCAGGGCTCTGAGAATGTGTTCCCGTTCCGCGTCCTGAAGGCTGGCCAGGGGGCTTTCTTCGGTGGATGAGCCATCCGGCTGGCGCAGCTCGGAGATGGGCACGTAGAGTTCCTGGCCCCGGGTCAGGATGACGCAGCGTTCAAGGAAGTTCTCCAGTTCGCGCACATTGCCGGGCCAGGGCCACGCGACCATGGCGTCCATCGCGCGGGCGGGAATGGATTCGATATGGCGCTTCATACGCTGGGCGTATTTCTGCGTGAAGTAGCTCACCAACAGCGGGATGTCGTCCTTTCGTTCTCGCAGGGGCGGCATCTGGATGGGAAACACCTTCAGGCGGTAGTAGAGATCACTGCAGAAGGTGCCTTCCTGTACCATGGCGGCCAGATCGCGATTGGTGGCGGCGATCAGTCGCACATCCACCTTGTGGGTGCGGGTGCCGCCCAGGCGCTCGAATTCGCGCTCCTGGATCGCGCGCAGCAGCTTGGTCTGGAGATCCAGGGGCATCTCGCCCACTTCATCCAGGAAAAGGGTTCCCTGGTGGGCCAGTTCCATGCGCCCCGTTTTCTGCGCGATGGCGCCCGTGAAGGCTCCCCGCTCATGCCCGAAGAGCTCGCTTTCGACCAGGCCCAGAGGGATCGCCGCGCAATTCAATTTTACGAATGTGTGATCCTTGCGCGAACTCAGCGTGTGCAGGGCGCGGGCCATCAGCTCCTTGCCGGTGCCCGTTTCCCCAAGCAGTAGCACGGTGGCGTCCGAGGTCGCCACCGTCTGGATCTGGCGCAGCACTTTCTGGAGGCTGGGGCTGTGCCCGATGACTTCGCCGAAGGCGAACTCCTCCCGGACTTCTTCCTCCAGATACAGCTTTTCCTCGGTGAGGCGATCCTTCAGTTGCTGGATCTGCTCGTAAGCGAAGGCGTTGTCCAGGGCGATGGCGACCTGGTTTGCCACGGCGCACAGCAGATCCACGTCCTGTTGCGAAAAGGCGCGCTCGTCCCGGCTGCCGAAGTTCAGCGAGCCCAAGGCGCGGTTGCGCGAAATGAGCGGGATGCAGCAGGTCGTCTGGAGCCCCTCGCCCTCCACCAGGGCCTGGACGAGGCCAGGGTCGGATTGGATCAGATCCTTGCGCTCGGATAGCAGGGGGCGGCGCTCCCGGATGGCGCGCATGGCGGGACCATCGCCGTGAGTGATCCGCTGGTTCTCCTGCATGAACCCTCGCCCCGTGGGAAAATCGACGAAGCGGATGCTGGCTTCTCCGCTGGCCTCATCCAGAAGCAGCAGGTTCAGCGAGTCGTAGCTGAAATGGGCGCGCAGATGCTCGGAGATCGCCTGGAACAGGGCTCGGGGTTCCAGATGACGCGCCAGATGGTTGTTCACATCCAGCACGATGCGCTGATGGCTGCATTCGCGGCTCAGCCGTTCGCTGCGGTGGTCGGGCAGCAGTTTCTGGCGGATGCGGTCCACCAGGGGCGATAGGAACCGGGCCATGTGCGGCGGGAACCGCTGGCCCAGCGGGGCGAAGGCGCCGGGTTTGCGACAGGCCATGGCCAGCCCTCCGATCAGCCCTTCGGGGGTGCTGAGCGGCATGAGCAGCACCGAGCGCATGCCGCGCTCCAGGAACCAGACCAAATTGGGGCTCGGATGCTCGCACTGCCGGAGATCCTTGGCGACCCACCCATCCTCGGGGAGGATCTTCTGCCACACGCTGGGATCCGGCGGCAAGGCGGAAGGCATCATGAGATCGCCGCGGTTGATCTCCACCGCCCAGTGCGAAGGCATCGTCCCATCGGGGCCGCTCAGCCAGACGGCGATCCAGGCGACGGGCACGACTTCTTCCAGAAGGCGCAGGACGGAAGTGCCAAGCCCCGAGAGTTCTCGACAGCCCCAGAACTGCGGCGCGGCGTCGAGCAACCGCGCCAGCAGATCGGTGGAGGTCAAGGGAGAAGCTTGTTTCGGCGACGCCATGCGGGCCTTCTGTCTGAGGTCGTCCTACTGCCAGAGGCTGAAGTCCGCCACGCGCAGGAAAGCCTGGCGCAGGCGGTTCAGCATGGACAGGCGCGCGCCGCGCAGGGAGGCGTCTTCGCACTTCACCATCACGGCGTTGAAGAAGACTTCCAGGGGCTCGGCCAGGGTCGCCAGTTCCGAAAGCAGGGCTGCGTGATCCTTCGTGGCTTCGAGGGCGGCCAGGCGTTTTGCCAGGGCCTTCTCTTCATCCTGCTGAAGCAGGTTCGCATCGAAGGCCGCCTCGGGCGCTTCATCCTTCAGGATGTTGCCGATGCGCTTGGCGCTCTGGGCCAGGCTGGCGAAGCGGGCGTCTTCCGCGAAGGCGGACAGGGCATCGCACCTGGCTTTCAGATCCTTCAGGTCGCTGAAGCCCACGGGCAGGGCGGCGCGACGCACGGGGCCTGCGTAGCTCGCCAGTTCCAGCTGGTAGGCGATGCGATCGCGGAAGAAACTCTCCAGGGCGTCCAGCGTTTCCTGCTCGGGCTTGCGGTTGCGCTCGCCCAGGGCCTTCAGGGCGATGGCGCTCAGTTTCACGGGGTTCAGCGCCCAGCCCTTTTCCCACAGGGTGCGGATGATGCCGGCACCCGCGCGGCGCAGGGCCAGGGGGTCTTTCGAACCGGATGGAATCTGGCCGATGGCGAAGCAGCCCACCAGGGTGTCCAGCTTGTCGGCGATGGCCAGCACGCCGCCCAGCTCCGTGGCCGGGATCGCATCCTCGGCGCTGATGGGCTGGTAATGCTCCTTGACCGCTTGCCAGACGTTGGCGGGCGCGCTTTCATGCTTCAGGTATTCGCCGCCCATGACGCCCTGAAGTTCCGGGAATTCGCCCACCATCAGCGTGCGAAGATCGCACTTGCTGGCCTTGGCGGCCTGCGCGGCTTCCTGCACCTCCAGGCCCAGCACCTTGGCGATTTCGACAGCCACGGTCTCGATGCGCCCCGTCTTCTCCAGGTAGCTGCCCAGTTCGCGATGGAAGGTGAGTTGCTGCAAGCTCTCCAGACGATTGATCAAGGGAGCCTTCAAATCCTCGGCAAAGAAAAACCGCGCGTCGTACAGGCGGGCCTTCAGCACCCATTCGTTGCCGGACTTCACGAACCCCGCGGGGTCGTCCGGGCGGTTGGCCACGGCGAGGAAGTAGGGCAGCAGCTTGCCGTCCGGCCCCTCGACGCAGAAGGACTTCTGGTGTTCCTTGAGCGATGTCACCAGCACTTCCTTGGGCAGCGCCATGAACTCGGGCGGGAACTCGCCGCGCACCACGAAGGGGTATTCCACGATCTCGGCCAGGGTATCCAGCAGCTCGTCGTCCTCGACGACCGCGCCGCCCACGTGAGCCGCGAGCGCCTTCATTTCCGCATCGATCACTTGGCGGCGTTCGCCAAAGGACACGATGACGCCCGCGGTCTTCAAGGCGGACTCATAGCTTTCGGGGCTCGCCACAGGCACGGATTCTGGCTGCTGGGCGTGATGCAGGCGATGGCCCCAGGTGGTGGCCGTGGTCTTCACGCCGTCCACCTCGAAGGGCACCACGTCCGTGCCGAAAAGGCATAGCAGGTTGCGGATGGGGCGCACGAACTCGAACTCGCTGGTGCCCCAGCGCATGGCCTTGGGCACGTGCAGGCCAGCGATCAGCTTGGGCAGGGCCTCTGAAAGCAGATCCACCGTGGCGCGGCCCTT
>DAOPYE010000003.1:0-1671 GCA_035352715.1 Holophaga sp.
CCGACACCTACGCCGACACCAACGCCGACACCCACTCCAACGCCAACGCAAAACCCACAGCTAGACAAACCGGTCATCGCTGCTTTTTCTGCAGGCACATCCAGCATCGATCCCGGGGCAAGCACAACATTGAACTGGTCCGTGACTGGGGCCACGACACTGAGCATCGACCAAGGCGTTGGCAGCGTGACCGGCGCTTCTGTTCCGGTCCATCCGTCCCAGACGACGACCTACACGCTAACGGCCACCAATGACGCAGGCTCAAGCACAGCGACGGTAGTGGTGAACGTCAGAAGCCATGTGATCAGTTTAGTGGCCGGCGCCATCAACGGTGGGTTTACCGATGGTTTTCGCACCGATGCGCGTTTCAATGGAATCACGGGTATGGCTGCCGATGGCGCAGGGAATATCTATCTGTGCGACCAGACGAGCCACACGATCCGCAAAATCGATGCAGCAGGTTCAGTCAGCACCCTGGCCGGTTCACCGGGATTGTGCGGTGCCCAGGACGGGCAGGGAAATGAAGCTCGATTCAACCATCCCACCGGATTGACTTTTGGGGCGGACGGAAACCTCTATGTCACGGATGCATGGAACAACTGCATTCGAAAGATCACACCTACGGGCCTTGTGAGCACTTTGACTCATGGTGGGTGGTTTTCGGCCGGAATCACGGCGGATGCGAGTGGTAACCTGTATGCAATCTCTGGGAACTCGATCCAGAAAGTGTCTGTATCGGGAACTACGACACTTCTGGCAGGAGGTAACGCCGGAGCCTTGGATGACAAAGGCGACCAGGCCCGGTTCTATGGGCCTCAGGGACTGGTTTCAGACGGAACTTTCCTCTACGTTGCCGATACCCAAAATGGGACCATCCGAAAGGTAGCCTTGAGCGATGGCTCCGTTACCACTCTGGCGGGCTGCGCGGGCCAATGCGATGTCGTGGATGGGAAGGGACCAGCTGCCCATTTCAAGTGGCCGGGCGGTTTGACGCTTGATGGCGTGGGCTTCCTTTGGGTTAGTGATAGCTGCTTGCTACGCAAGGTGGCCTTAAGCGATGGCACGGTGACGACGGTCGCTGGACGACCCGATACCTATGGCCATGTAGATGGCCCAGGCTCACAAGCCATGTTCGCTGGTCCCGGGGAACTTGTCTCAACAGGCGGGCAAATCATGCTGGCAGATGTCACCTGCATTCGGACAGTTTCGCCAATGTTCGAGGTCAGCACTTGGGCCGGAGAAGGGGTCAAAATCGGCAACACCAATGGCCCAGGGGCAGAAGCCCGCTTCAGCGGTCTCTACCATGCGGCGATCAGTGCCACAGGCAATTTGTATGTCACAGACGAACTTAATCGAGCGATTCGAATGATCACGCCGGATGGCACCACGTCAACCTTAGTGGGTGGATCAAGCAGCCCGTTTCATTTCCCCTGGGGCATCGCCATCGATGCCGCGGGCCAAGTGTTCGTTTCCGATTATAAGGACCATGTCATTCGCAAGATTGGCCTGGATGGCTCCGTGAGTGTTTTTGCGGGTAGCGGCCAGCGAGGCAGCACCAACGGCAAGGGGGATGTCGCGCAGTTCTTCCACCCAACGGGGCTGGCCCTAGGACCCGATGGGTATCTTTACGTGGTGGAAGACAATGGCATCGGCGTACGCAAGGTCGCACCG
>DAOPYE010000003.1:1771-56816 GCA_035352715.1 Holophaga sp.
TTCTGGGCGATCTGCCAGGAGGCATTTTGCTGCCTCACGGCCTCGCTGTTGGCAGTGATGGAGATCTCTACGTGACCTCATCAACGGCTGTATTCAGAATTCGCCCATAAGACTCAGGCCACGAACAGAACGTCTGCGGCAGCCTGCCGCAGACGTTCTGTCATAAAAAGGTCTGTCAGGATTCGCCTCCGAATCCCCCAATCGCTCAAGACACAGGTCCGCAGACATTGGGCTTTGTTCTGTGGATTCACGTGGACGTATTTGAAAGTGTTTTGGGGGTGCTCGCATCAGTCATGGGTACGCACCTTTGGTTCATCCAAACACTCACAGCCGCCCTCAGGCAAGCAACGCGGCGCTCTGCACATCGCCCACGCTCAAGCACTGGAGGCCACTCTCGGTCTCAACGCGCAAACGTCCATCGGGGTCCCAGCCTTGGCACACGCCGCGATGTAGGCCTTGTTCGTCCTGCCACTGAAGGGGCTCGGCGGGTTCCGGCCAGCGGAAAGGCGGCTCGGGGATCTCTGCGGGATAGTTCCAGAGCGCCAGGATCCGCAGGGCTAGGGCCTCTGGATCGGGCAGGGCTCGGGGTTTCAGTTCCGCAAGGCAGGCCGGGGGGATCGAGCGGTGGGGCAGGACGGGGGCGGCGAGCAGGTTCACGCCGACGCCGAGCAGCACGAATCCCCCCTTCGCTTCGCCCAGGATGCCGCCAACCTTGACCAGGGCACCTTCGCGCCGGGCCACGATATCGTTGGGCCACTTCAGCCCCAGCGTCACGCCGCAGGGGGACAGCGCGAAGATCACGGCGGCCATGGCGTTCTGAAGCAGAAGTCCCGGTGGGATCTCCGGGCGCGGCAATCGAGCGGAAAGCCAAAGCCCGGCGCCGGATGCGCTTTCCCAAGCGTTGCCCTGCCGTCCGCGCCCAGCGGTCTGGGCGTCCGCCATCACGGCGCAGATCCCCAGTTCGGGATGCCGCGCCAGGAAGGCCTGCGTGGAATCGACCTGGGCGAGGCGGATCAGCGGGATCATCCGCGGTTCTTGAGCCACAGCAGCCGCAGGCCATCCAGCGTGAGATCCGGCTCGATGTGGTGGATGCTGCGGCTTTCCGCGGCGAGGGCTCGCGCCAGACCGCCGGTGGCCACCACGTTCGAGCCAGGCTGCTCTTTCAGCAGGCGCTCCAGGATGCCGTTCACCTGGCCTACGTAGCCGTAGAAAATGCCGGACTGCATGGCCTGGACGGTGTTGCGCCCCACCAGCCGCTCGGGCCGGGCAATTTCAACGCGCGGCAGCCGCGAAGCCCGCTGAAACAGGGCCTCCGCCGCGATCTTGATGCCGGGCAGGATGATGCCGCCCAGGTATTCGCGGCGCTCGTTCACCACGTCGAACGTGGTGGCCGTGCCGAAGTCGATGGCGATCAGCGGCGCGCCGTGGCGTTCGAGGCCCGCCACCACGTTCACGATGCGGTCGGCCCCCAGTTCGTTCGGGTTATCGATGAGGATCTTCAGTCCCGTCTTGATGCCCGGTTCTATCCAGAAGGGTTCGACCTGAAAGTAGCGGCGCGCCCAGGCGGCCAGCACGGGATGCAGCGGCGGCACCACGTTGGCGATGACCACATCCTTCACCAGGGTCAGATCCAATCCTGCGTGGCGCATCAGCTCCAGCGTGGCGAGGCCGTATTCGTCGGCGGTCCGCTCGCGCGTCGTCGCCAGGCGCCAGGCGTGGATCGCCGGGGCGTCCGGCCCTCGATCCAGATCGAAGACGCCCATCACCAGATTCGTATTGCCCACATCCACCGTGATCAGAAGGCTCATGAAGACTCCTTGGAACAAGCATCGCACAGCGGATCCCGCTAGAGGCCGTGCCGGCGCTCAGGATCGGCGCCGCAAGGTTCATCCCCCGGCCGCGAATCCCGTGCTGAAGGCCGCCTGCAGGTTGTAGCCGCCCACGGGACCATCGATATCCAGCAGCTCGCCGCAGACGCGCAGGTTGTCCCAGCCCTTCAGGGCCATGGTGCGGGGATCCACGGCGGAAAGCTGCACGCCGCCCGCGCTCACCTCGCCCTTGGCCAGCTCGACCCGACTTGGTTTCCCTAAGGGAAAGCCCGTCAGCAGGCCCAGCAGGACCTTGCGCGCCGGGCGGGAGAGATCCTTCAAGCGCTGATCGCTGGGAGGCATGCCATCCAGGGCGAAGGCGACGGCAGCCAGGCGCTCGGGCATCCAGCGCTGCAGCCAGGTGCGAACGAGCAGATGGGGCTGCTGCTTCTGGGTTTCCAGCAGCGCGACTTCCAGCGCCTCGTGAGGGGTTTCCACCAGCGCGTAGCTCAGCCAAGCGTCGGATTCGCGGCGCAGCGATTCCACCTCCCGGCTCAGCGCCAGCGCGGCGGGACCGCTGATGCCGGATCGAGTGAACACGATGTCCTCCTGGTGGCGCGCCACGCGGCGTCCCCCCTGCCCCGCGAAGAGATCCAGCGAGCCGCCGCGCAGGGACACACCCTCCCATTCGGGATGGGGGTGGACCAGGGGAATGGGCGCCAGGGCGGGTGCCCAAGGATGCACGGGCGTACCCAGATCGCCCAGCCAGGCCAGCGATTCTCCTCGCGTGCCCGTGCGGGGATAGCTCGCGCCGCCCGTAGCGAGGATGAAGCGATCGCCACGGATGAATACGCCATTGCCCAGACGGACGGCTTCGAGCGTCGGCGCCTGCCCCACAAGACCGACGACGCGCACATTCGTGCGCAGCTCGACGCCGGATCGCAGGGCCAGCCCCACGAGGGCCTCGGTGACCGCCGCCGCGGATTCCGGCCGTTCCAACGGGAAGACCCGCCCGTTCTGGCGCGAGAAGGTCTCGATCCCAAGACTGGACATCAACTGTCGAACATCCTCATTGCTGAAGGCATGCAGCGTCGGCCGCAGGAAGCGGGCCTGCTCCTTGCGGAAGGCCGCCAGAACCGCATTGACCGGTCCATCGTGCGTCAGGTTGCACTTCCCCCCGCCGCTGATGCGCAGCTTCGCCCCGGGCTGGGCGTTGGCTTCCAGCAGCAGGACGGAAGCCCCGCCTTGGGCGGCGCGCCAAGCGGCGATGAGCCCCGATGCGCCCGCCCCCACCACCACGATGCGCGGCGATTTGGGGGTGGGAGACGTGCCAAAAGGAACCATTCACCCATTGTAAGATGGACCTGGCTCGCAGAACGGCGGGTCCGTGGAGACGACATGCCCCAAGCCATCCCGTCCGCAGCCCCCGCAGAAGCCCCCGTCGTGGGCATCATCATGGGTTCCAAATCCGATTGGTCCACCATGCAGGAAGCCGCGAAAACCCTGAAGACCCTGGGCATTCCCTTCGAGGCGCACGTGGCGTCCGCGCACCGAACGCCGGACAAGGTGATCCGCTTCTGCGAAGAAGCGGAAGGCAAAGGATTCAAGGTCATCATCGCCGCCGCAGGCGGAGCCGCGCACCTGGCGGGCGTCTGCGCGGGCACAACGCATCTGCCGGTGCTGGGCGTGCCCATGAAGGGCTGGGCCCTGGATGGCCTGGACAGCCTGCTTTCGACGGTCCAGATGCCTTCAGGCGTGCCCGTGGCGACCTTCGCCATCGGCAAGGCGGGCGCCATCAACGCCGCGCTGTTCGCTGGCCAGATGCTTGCCACGACGGACAAGGCCGTGCGCGAAAAGCTGCTGGCCTTCCGCAAGGCGCAGACCGAGAAGGTCCTCGCCGACGATCACCTGGAAATCGAAGGCTGATCGGAGTTCGCGGCCCAGAACGGCTTCAGGCCTGGACCAGATAATCCGCAAGCGCCTGGGGATAGAGGCGCATCTCCTGCTCGTAGATGCGCTTCTGGAGCCCTTCCGGCGAGTCGTCAGGCATTACGGGCACCTGGGCCTGGGCGAGAATCCGTCCGTGGTCGAACTGGTTGTCCACCAGATGCACCGTGCATCCACTGATGGATTCGCCCGCATCCAGCACGGCGCGATGCACGTGCATGCCGTACATGCCGGAGCCGCCGAATTGCGGAAGCAGGCTGGGATGGATATTGAGGATGCGGCCTTCCCAACTGGAAGGGATCACCAGGCGCTTCAGCCAGCCGCAGAGGCAGATCACATCAATCTTCGCCGCTTCCACACTGGCGAAGCAGGCCGTTGAAAAGGCTTCATCGTCATCAAAGGCGGAGCGAAGGATGATATCCACGGGCAGGCGCTCCGAGCGCAAGCGTTCGACGCCCAGGGCCTTCGAGCTGCTGGAGATCGCCAGGGCGGGGTCCGCGGGCACGCACCCATCGCGACAGGCGCGCAGCAGGTTCAAGGCGTTGCCACCGGTCCCGGAGATGAAAAAGGCGATGCGCTTCATCCATCCAGTCTATCCGCCAGAAACGCCTGCGCATCCTGGCCCGTTCGGCGTTTGAAATCCTGAATCAGGCTAGGCACGCCGGAACTGGGTTCATCCAGGTACAACGACTCGATGCGGTGCATGGGATAGAAGCGCGTCGCGAGCGAGACCTGATCCGATTCGCCGCGCTTCACCAGCGCAAGGACATCCTCCCACGGCATCAGATCCAGCCCCCGCACGGCGACCCCGGCGGTCTCGATCCCCAGCAGGCGGCCCCAGATGCGCTCTCGTGGATCGCGCAGGACCAGCACCACGATCTGCCCAGAGGCAAAAGGAAGTTCGATCGCCATGGCATCCTCCAGCCCGATCCCGCGATCGTGCGGCTCTCGGCCTGCGTATAATGCCAGATCGTGCGCATCGCGGAGACATCCATGCATTCCAACAGCGTCATCAAGGGCACCACCGCGATCATCACGCTTCAGGGCCGCTTCGTCTTCGACTGCCACGATACGTTCAAGCGCCTGATCTCCCCTCTGCTGGATGGCCAGGCCATCCACGAGATCCATCTGGATTTCGCTGCGCTGGACTATCTGGATTCCAACGCGCTGGGAATGCTGCTGCTGTTGCGCGAAAAGGCGCAGAAGCAGGGCATCGCGATCCATATCCTGAACCCCTCCAAGGCGGTGATGGAGATCCTCGACATGGTGCAGTTCGACAAGCTGTTCACCATTCTCGGACCCGGCCACCCATGAACGATCCGCTCCAGATCGGCCCGGTGCAGGTTCCGGATAAGGCCATCGCCATGAAGGCGGTGCGCGCCGGAGGCCCCGGCGGTCAGAACGTGAACAAGGTGGCCTCCAAGGTCGAACTGCGCGTGGATCTGAACCAGGTGCAGGGACTGGAGGACGGCGCGCGCGCGCGCCTGCTGGCCGCCATCCGCAATCAGCTGGACGCGGACGGCCTCTGGATCGTCACCAGCTCCCGCACACGGGACCAGTTGATGAATATCGAAGACGCCCGCACGAAGATCGCCTGCGCCATCGAAAAAGCCCTGGTGGCGCCAATTCTGCGGCGCGCCACCCGTCCCACACGGGGCAGCCAGGTCCGTCGCGTGGAAGCAAAAAAGCGCGCGGGCGCCACCAAGCGCGCCCGCGGCAGCAAGAATTGGGATTGACCGACCCTAGCTCTGCTTGAAGATCGCGGATTCGCGATCCAGCAGGCGCGTGGAGATCCAGGTCATGACGGCTGCGAGCAGCACCGTCATGCCCAGCGCGACGAGGTATTGCACGGGATCCCCCTGCTGGCTGAACAGCTTGCGGATGGCCAGACTGACGTTCATCACGGGCACATAGGGCACCCACAGCATCTTCTCGATGCCAGGGGCGCTGGAGAAGATGCCCAGGAACACCACGACGAAGATGCCCGGCGCCAGAGCGGTTCCCGCCTCGTGGGTGTTCTTGGCCTGGATGCCCATGAACACGATGAAATTGGCGAACAGCAGGCCCAGGGGGATCATGAGCAGAAAGCTCAAACCCAAGGCCACGGCGCTCATGGCGGGCATCCCCATCCCGTGCCCAGTCGCAGCTACAGGAGCGTCCTGCGCCATGGCGGCCCCTACCATCTTCGTGAAGGTGAAGCCCATGCTGGCGAGGTTCAGCACCGCCGAGATCACGCCCATCAGGAAGACGTAGAGCAGCTTGCCCAGGATGATCTGGTTGCGCGGAAGCCGCGTCGCCAGAAGGCATTGGAGCGTTCCGCGCTCTTTCTCGCCAGCGGTGGTGTAGATGCCGGGCTGCATCGAGCCGGAATACATCATGATCAGCAGCAGGTAGGGCAGGAATGAGCCCAGCAGCTTGCCCATCTGCAGCCCCATGTCCGCAACGTTCGTGGAAGCGATGTTCATGGGCTCGGCCAACTGAGGCGGGGCCTGGATGGCCTGCAGGCGCGCAGCGACGAGATCCTTTTCCTGGGTCGAGACCACCTTCCTCAGCCGTTTCAGGGCCAAGGAGCTGGAGGATTCGCTCTCATCCGTCAGCACCTTGATCGAGCAGGTCTCCTGGCGGGCGATCTTTTCTTGAGCATCCGAGGGAATCTCCACGAACAGCTCCAGCTTCTGGTCCTTGATAGCCTGCCGGATATCCCCGCTGGGTTGCGACACCAACTCGAACAGCTTGGGCTCTGCCTGCAGCCTGGAGGTGATCACGCGACCCGGATCCACCAGCCAGATCCGGCTGGCCTTGTCCTCGCGGCGCTTCGAATCCGTCTTTTCAAGCGACAGGATCATCGAGAAGATCAGAGGCCACAGCAGCAGGGGCATCACGAAAGCGAAGAAGATCGTCTTTCGATCTTTCGAAAGTTCGAGGAATTCCTTCTTGAGGATCAGTAGCGCGCCGCGCATCTCAGGCCTCCACCGCCGCCTGCGCGGCCAACTGGAAGAACACCTCGTCCAGGGTCTTCACGTTCCATTTCGACAGGATTTCCGCCGGCGCCGCGTCGCCATGCAGCAGGCCATCGAAGATGATCCCCACGCGGTCGCAGATCTCCTCGACCATCGGCATCACATGGGTGGAGACGATGACGGTGCGCCCTTCGGAGCGAAGCAGGCGCAGCATATCCAGGACGGTCTTGGCGGTCAGGACGTCCAGCCCCGTCGTGGGCTCGTCGAAGATCACGACCCTTGGGTCATGCAGCAGCGCCCGGGCGATCGAGACCTTCTGCTTCTGACCACTGGAAAAGCCTTCCATCCTCACATCCGCGAAGTCATGCAGATCCAGCTTCTCAAGCAGGTGCATCCCCCTTCGCTCCGCGATCCCGGCCTCCAGCCCCTGGAACTCGCCGAAGATCCGCAGCAATTCCCGTGGCGTGAACCGACCATAGACGTTCAGATCCGTGGACAGGTAGCCGATCTGCGCGCGGCTGCGCTCCGGCTCGGCCAGACCATCCAGGCCGCAGATCCGCAGTTCGCCCTGATCCGGCTTCATCAGGCCGGCGATCATCCGCAGCGTGGTGGATTTGCCCGCGCCGTTGGGGCCAAGCAGCCCATAGATCTCGCCCGGCTGAACGGTGAAGGTGAGGCCCTTCACCGCCTCGATCCGTTTCTTCGACCGGCTTTTCTTGTCCTTCACCACGAACGTCTTGTGGATATCCACGAGCTGAATCACGGGAAGCCTCCATGGGAACGGGCCCCAGTGTAGGCCAGCTCCCATGAACCTTCGATGCAAACCGACGAAGCCCCTGTGAGGATCGGCGAACGGCGGCGAGCGTCAGACCAGCGGAGGGCGGCGACTCACCTCAGGCCATAGACCAGCACGAAAATGCCGATGACGAGGCAGTATCCGGCAAATCCCTGAAGGCGCGGGCTGCGGGTGAAGCGGTTCAGCAGGCCGATCGCGGCATAGCCCGCCAGCCCGGAGACCACGACGCCCACCAGGCAAAGCAGGGCGGGCGAAGCGCTGCCCGCCGGAAAGGCGTCCGCGATGGGAATGGGCGTGCCCTTCACCAGGGCTTTCATGAGATGCCGTCCCTCCATCAGCGCAGCGGCGGTGATGGTCGGAATGCCGAGCAGGAAGCTGAACCGCGTGCTCTCGGCCAGATCCATCCCGCAGAAGACGCCCATGGAGAGCGTCGAGCCGCTGCGGCTGAGCCCCGAACCACCGCCCAAGCCCTGAATGGCGCCGATGCACAGGGCGTCCACCGCACCCATCTGCTCGATGGCCCGTCCCTTCCTACGCTTCGCCACGGTGTTGGCGATCCAGAGCATCGCCGCCGTGATCAAGAGGAAGACGCCATACAGCCACAGATGATCCTTCTGGGATTCCTTGAAATGCTTCAGCAGGATGGCGAACACGCCAGTCGGGATCATGGCGATGAACAGCCAGAGCGCCAGACGGCGGCCCTCGGGATCCTGGCCGAGCAGACCCTTCAGGACTTTGATCAACTCGCGCCGAAAATAGATCACGAGCGCCACCAGCGTCCCCACATGCAGCAGCACATCGAACGCCAGCGGCATGCTGCGCTTGAGCAGCAGGTTTTCAGCAAACGTCAGGTGCGCGGTGCTGGAGACAGGCAGGAATTCGGTGAGCCCCTGAATCAATCCAAGAAGAATGGCGTGCCAGACGTGCATGAAAACCTCTGAAAGATCCAGTGTGGCAGATCGCTCTGGAGCTCACCCGCTGCTGTAGCATGAAAGGCTTTCTGTAAGGATGCCCTATGTGGAAGAAGCCCTATGGCAGCACCGGCAAGCAGGTCTCCGTCATCGGATTCGGCGGCATGCGCTTCGCCAAGCCCTTCGACCACGATCTCTCCGCCGAGATCATTCGCCACGCCCACGCCCGCGGAATCAACTATTTCGATACCGCGCCGTTCTACTGCGAGGACCAGAGCGAGGATATCTTCGGCCACGCCTTCAAGACGATGCCGCGGAACACCTTCTACGTCTCCACCAAGTGTGCCGAATCCGACGGCGGCAAGCTGCGTATGAGCCTGGAGCGGTCCTTGACGCGCCTGGGCTTGCAGCGCATCGACTTCTTTCACGTCTGGTGCCTGCTGCGGCCAGATCAACTCCAGCAGCGCGTGGATGGCGGCGCCCTGCGCGCGCTCCAGCAAGCCAAGGCGGAAGGCCTGGTGGGCCACATCGTCGTCTCGGCGCATCTGGACGGCGAACATATCGCCAGTGTGCTGGATTCCGATCTTTTCGAGGGCATCACCCTCGGATACAACGCCATCAACTTCCCCTACCGGGAAGCGGCTCTGGAAGCCGCGCATCGCAAGCATATGGGCGTGGTCACGATGAATCCTTTGGGAGGCGGCGTCATCCCGCGCAATCCCAAGCGACTGGCATTCCTCAAGGCGTCGGGCGATCGCAGCGTTGCCGAAGCGGCGCTGCGGTTCAACATCTCGCATCCGGCGATCACCTGCGCCCTGGTGGGTTTCTCGGACACCGGACAGGTGGACGAAGCCGTATCCGCCGTCGAGGATTTCTCGCCCTATCCCCCGGAACACATCGATCGCCTGAAGACCCAGCTCACCGCGAGCTTCGATGGCATCTGCACGGGCTGCGGCTATTGCCTGCCCTGCCCCGCCGATCTGGAAATCCCCAAGTGGATGGATGTCTACAACCAGCGGATTCTGGAAGGCACGGACGAAGCCATGCGGGATCGCCTGAAGTGGCACTGGTCCATGACGGCGGATCGGGCCGCGGCCTGCCTGAAGTGCGGAGCCTGCGAACAGGCCTGCACCCAGCATCTGCCCATCATCGAGCGAATGCAGGCCATCGCCGCCCTCGCGCACCAAAGCTGATTTCAAGACCGGAGGACCCATGAACATCCTCGATTTCCGTTCCGACACCCTGACCCGCCCCACGCCGGAAATGCGCGCCGCCATGGCCGCCGCCGAGGTGGGCGACGATGTGCTGGATCGCGATCCCACCCTGGATCGCCTGGAGCGCCACGTCGCCGAACTGTTGGGCAAGGAGGCGGGCCTTTGGGTGCCCACCGGATGCATGGCGAACCTGATCGCCCTGATGCTGCACGTGAAGCGCGGCGACCGGGTCCTGGCACCCGCCCGGGCGCATGTGTTGGGATCGGAACTGGGCACCGGCGCCTGGCTGGCGGGCGGCATGTTCGAGGCCTTGGCCTGGGAGGACGGCCCCGGCAAGCCCGCGCCCCTTCAGCTCTGGAAGGCGATTCCCGAACCCGGCGCGTACTACACGCTGCGCACCACCCTGCTCTGCCTTGAAAACACCCACAATTTCGCGGGCGGCACCTGCCTGACGGCCCTTGAAACCAAGACCCTGGCCGATCTGGCCCACACCAAGGGGCTGAAGGTGCACCTGGACGGAGCCCGACTGTGGCATGCCTCCGTGGCCCTTGGACAGTCACTGTCCGATCTGGCCCAGGAAGCCGACACCGTCAGCGTCTGCCTTTCCAAGGGGCTGGGAGCACCCATGGGCAGCCTGCTTTGCGCCACCCGGGATCTGATCGAGGAGGGCCGCCGCATCCGGAAAATGCTGGGCGGCGGTGTCCGCCAGGGCGGCGTCGTGGCGGCCGCGGGCCTTGAGGCCCTGGCATACATCCCGCGACTGGGCGAGGACCACGCCAAGGCAAAGCGGCTGGCGGATGGCCTCTCCGCGCTGGGGTTCAGCGTCGCCGCTCCCGAGACGAATATCGTGCTGCTTCCAGTCGTGGATGCGCCCTTGGCCCACCGCCATCTCGAAGACACCGGCGTCCGCACGATCCCGGTGGGCAACGCGCTGCGCTTCATCGCCCACCGGGATCTGCCGGAACCCGCCGTGGACGAAGCCCTGGAACGCATCAAGCCCCTGGTGGAAAAGCTCCAGACAACGTGGGAGGGCACTCGCCCCATGATCTAGACGACTTCCGGCCTGGAGGGGACTGTGGCGGATGGCACGATCTATTCCACTCATCCGGTCAGAAAGCCTAAGATTGTTTCGAGCGGCACGCCGCCTCGTCACCGGAGTCCGACATGAAATTCTCGACCCGCGCCATCTATGGACTGCGCGCCATGCTTGCCCTGGCTCGCACCCACGGCCAGGGCTCCACCTTCCTCAAGGACATCGCCGAGCGGGAAAACCTGCCAGGCACCTACCTGGAACAGCTGATGGTGCCACTGCGCAAGGCGGGGCTCGTGCAGGCCGTGCGGGGCGCTCGCGGCGGATACACGCTGGCCCGCAGCCCCCTGGAGATCCAGGTGCTCTCCATCCTGGAAGCCCTTGAGGGTCCGCTGACCCTGGCGGAGTGCCCCAAGGGTTCGGGCTGCTGCGGGCAGCCGGACACCTGCGCGCTGAAGGACCTGTGGGCCGAAGGCAGCAGCGCCCTTCAGGACGTATACCGGAACATCAGCCTGGCCGGGCTGCTGGAGCGCCAGAAGGCGAAAGAGACGGATCCCTCGCTGATGTATTCCATCTGATCCGTCCAAACTAGGAACGGAACAGCGGCCCCTGGTCGATGGCCAGTCCAAGATAGGCGTAGGCGGCATCCGTGGCGCGACGCCCCTGGGGGGTTCGATCCAGGAACCCGATCTGCATGAGGTAGGGTTCCACCAGATCCTCCAGGCTATCGCCCTCCACTTCGCCCAGCGCCGCCGCCAGCGTGCGCACGCCCACGGGGCCGCCCTTGAACTTGCCGCACAGCGCCTCGAGGTAGGCACGATCGAGGCCATCCAGGCCCAGTTCGTCCACTTCGTGCAGACGCAGGCAGGCATCCGCAATGCCATCCGTGATGACGCCGTTGCCCTTGACCTCGGCGTAGTCGCGACAGCGGCGCAGCAGGCGGTTCACAATGCGCGGCGTCCCCCGGCTGCGGCGGGCGATGGCTTCGGCCCCGCCGTGCTGCAGTTCGACCCGCAACACATGCGCGCTGCGCTCGGCGATGATCGTCAGCTCCTCCAGCGTGTAGTAGTCCAGGCGATGCACCATACCAAAGCGGTCATGCAGCGGCTTGGACAGCAGCCCTGCGCGCGTGGTGGCGCCCACCAGCGTGAAGGGGCGCAGATCCACCTTGAGGGTTTGCGCCGAGGGCCCCTGCCCGATGAGGATGTCCAGTTTGCGATCCTCCATGGCCGCATAGAGCATTTCCTCAATGGCGGGCGGCAGGCGATGGATCTCGTCGATGAACAGGAATTCGTTTTCTTCCAGGTTCGTGAGGATGGCAGCCAGATCGCCCTTCTTCTCCAGCGCGGGGGCCTGGATGACTTTGCAGGCCGCGCCCATCTCGTTGGCCAGCACATGGGCCAGCGTGGTCTTGCCCAGACCCGGAGGACCGAACAACAGCACATGGTCCAGAACCTCGCCCCGGCCCAGGGCGGCCTTGAGGGCGATCTCCAGGCGGGCCTTCACCTTTTCCTGGCCGATGTATTCGGCTAGGCGCTGAGGGCGCAGGGAATACTCTTCAGCCTCTTCGGGGCCCGCGGGATCTAGATCGGGATTTCGTTGTGATTCCATGCGTTTTCCAGACAAGTGTCATTGCCTCATGATTTCCACCCTTGTGTCCAGGGCGAGAATGGATACTTTGAAGAAGCGATCGACCCTTTTGCGAATGGTTGCCTACCCCTTGATGGAGCGCTTACGTGCTTGACCGTCATTCCATCTCGATTCGAGACCGTCACGGATTTGAACGATCCATTCCGCTCACGCGACCCATCCAGATCGGGCGCCACAATCAGTGCGACGTGGTGCTCTCCGATAGCATGGTCAGCCGCAGCCACCTGAAGGTGGAACGCATCGACGACGAATGGTGGGTCGAGGACTTGGCTTCGTCCCACGGCACTTTTGTGGCGGATGAACGGCTCACCCGCCAGCGCTGGGAACCGGGGTTGACGCTGCGCCTTGCGGACGGCGCGTATTTCCTGACGTTGCGCCGGGAAACGGCCTTCGCCTCCGAGATCAACCTTCAGGCCATCCTGCAAACCGCGCACCTGCTGACGGGCGAGATCGAGCTGGATCAGCTGCTGGAAGAGGCCCTGGATCGGTTGCTCACGATATCGGCCACAGACCGCGGCTTCATCATGCTGCCCGAAGCGGATGGCTTGGTGGTGAAGGTCCGCCGGAACCTGGATTCGGATATGGAGAAGAGCATCCATCTCTCCATGTCCAGCGTGCAGCGCGTGTTCGAGCAGGGCGAAGCCATCTGGATCCACAACGTGGCTGAGAACGAGAGCTTGATGGCCCAGAAGTCCGTCCTGGATCTTCAGCTCAAGACCATCCTGTGCCTGCCGCTGCTGGTGCAGGGCAAGTGCATCGGCGTCGTCTACCTGGACAGCCGGCGCATCGTCACGGACCCGGTGGACCGCGACACGTTCGAAGCCATCGTCAGCCTTTGCGCCATCGCCATCGAGCGCGCGCGCCTGTCGGAAGAGAACCTCCACAACGAGGTGCTCGCGACCGTCGGCCAGGTGGCGAGCAGCATCGTGCACGATTTCAAGAACGCCCTGTTCGTCGTTGCGGGCCACGCCCAGATGATTGGCGCCGCCACCAAGGAGCCCCAATCCCAGCACCACGTGGACAAGATCCTGGGCGCGGTGGAGCGCCTGAGCCAGCTCAGCTCGGATGTGCTGGATTACGCCAAGGTGCGCGAACCCAAGCGTGAATCCATGGAAATGAGCGCGTACCTGGGATCGCTGGTGGAACCCCTGCGCCCGCGCGCGACAGAGCTCGGCATTACGATCAACTGTGAAGGTCCCTCGTGCCGCGCCCATCTGGACAAGCACCGCTTCGCCCGGGTCGTGGAGAACCTGCTGGCCAACGCCATCGACGCGGTGGCCGAGCATCGCGTCGAAGGCGGGCTCATCACCCTGAGCTGGGAACGCACCTCGAACGGAATCCGCCTCAGCGTCCAGGACAACGGCAAGGGCATCCCCACCAAGGTGATCAAGCGCATCTTCGAGCCCTTCTTCAGCCACGGGAAGGCCAAGGGAACAGGCCTTGGTATGGCCACCGTCAAGAAGATCGTCACCGAGCACGGGGGCAGCGTGGAGCTGGACAGCGAATTGGAGGTGGGCACCACCGTGAAGATCGAAATCCCAGATCAGGGCCTGCATGATTCCAGCGAGAACAGCACCGACCAGTTCAAGACGCTGAACGCACAGGAAGCACAGTCATGACGCGATCCTCCTTGCGCGTCGGGCAGGGCTTCGACGTCCACCGCTTTTCGGAACCCGAAGAAGGCCGCCCCATGGTGCTCATGGGCGTCCAGGTGCCCTACGATCGCGGCTTGAAAGGACATAGTGATGCGGACGTGATGCTGCACGCCTTGATGGATGCCCTGTTGGGTGCGGCGGGGATGGGCGATATCGGCAAACATTTTCCCGACACCGATCCCGCCTACAAGGGCGCGGATAGCGCCGTCCTGTTGGAACACGTCATGGCTTCGCTGAAGGCCGCGTCCTGGGGTGTGGTGAACGCGGATGTCTGCCTGATCGGCGAACGCCCGAAGCTCGGCCCCCACCGCGAGCGGATGCGCGAGCGCATCGCGCCCATCCTGGACATCGCTATCGAGGATTTGAACGTCAAGGCCACCACCACGGAAAAGCTGGGCTTCACGGGGCGGGGCGAGGGATTGGCGGCACAGGCGATCGTGCTCATCGAGAGGCTTTGACGTTCCCAACGGGACCATTCGCCGATCGCCATCCTCTCTTCGCCGAATTTGGGCTCCCACTCTGCCTAAACGGCGGCACCCTTGCTGCGTAGGCGTTGCGTCATCCGGTTTCTGGAAGAAATCGTTTGCGGGTCGAGGGAGAGCAATCATGAAAAAGCGCTGGTGGATCGCGGGCGGTGTGGGCGTCGTGATCGTAGGAACCGTACTCGTCGCCGCGCGCGGAGGTGATCAATCCAAGGGCACCGAGCAGCCGCCCTTCCGGCTGGGCAAGGCCCAGGCAGAAGACCTGCAGGTGAGCGTCCGCGAGGTCGGCTATGTGGATCCCTACGTCAAGGTGGATGTGAAATCCACCGTCAGCGGCAAGATCGTCGGCATCCGCGTGCGGGAGGGCGCCACGGTGAAGGTCGGCGAAGTCATGGCCGAGGTGGAGCCGGACGTCAATCAGGCCCAGACCCTTTCCGATGTGAAGGGTAGTCTGTCCCAGGCCCGCGTCAGCTTCAAGAACGCCCAGCGCGACTTCACGCAGCAGGAAGCCCTGTTCAAGAACGGGCTCATCTCCGATCAGGCCTACCGCGCCGCCAAGACCACGCGGGATCTCGCGGATGAAGCCTACAAGGCCGCCGAGACGCGCTACCAAATCGTGGAAGCCCGCGGCATTCCCATCAGCGGAAACGCCACCACGCAGATCGCCCGCGTGACCTCGCCCATGAACGGCGTGGTCATCAAGCGCGGCGTCGAACTGGGCGACACGATCACCAGCGGCGTCTCCAGCTACAACGCGGGCACGGTCGTCTACACCGTTGCCGATCTGGGATCACTCATCATCCGGGTGAACCTGAACGAGGTGGACATCGCCAAGGTGAAGGTCGGACAGGCCGTCCGCATCTCGCTGGACGCCTATCCCCAGCGCACCTTCACGGGCAAGGTCCGCTTCCTTGCGCCTTCCGCCGAACTGGTGGACAAGATCAAGGTCTTCAAGGTCGAAATCGCGCTGGATGATCTCTCGGATGTGTATCGCACGGGGATGAGCGCCAATATCGAGATCCTGGGCGAAAAGCGCCCGAAGGCCCTGTCGATTCCCCTGGAGGCCCTGCAGCGCAAGGATGGCCAGACCGTCGTCTACCGCCTGAAGAGCGGCATCAAGCCTGATGACTACAAGCGCGCCAAGGAAGGCCTGGCGGGCCGCGGCAAGTTCACGTGGGTTTCCGAGCACTGGAAGGAATTCTTCGAGCCCGTGGAGGTCAAGGCGGGGCTCGCGACCCTGGAGCGTGTGGAAATCCTCAGCGGCCTGAAAGATAGCGATCAGGTGAGCCTGGAAGATCCCACCCGCAAGAAGGTCGAAAAAGACGAAGACATGTAAGGAGATGGCCACCATGGACACCGTCATCCAGACCCAGGCCATCACGAAGATCTACGGGAGCAACGGCACCGCCGTCCACGCGCTGTGCGGCATCGATCTCGAAGTCCAGCGCGGCGAGTTCCTGGCCCTCATCGGTCCCAGCGGATCGGGCAAATCCACGCTCATGGCGATCCTGGGTTGCCTGGACCGCCCCACCGCTGGCTGCTACACGCTGGACGGAACGCCCGTTCACGGGCTCTCCGGCAGCGATCTGGCCTCCATCCGCAATCAGAAAATCGGCTTCGTGTTCCAGGCCTACAACCTGTTGCCCAAGGCCTCGGTCGTTCGCAACGTCGAACTGCCGATGCTCTATGGCGGCGCTTCCCGCCGGGATCGCCGAGAGCGGGCCATGCACCTTCTCGAACAGGTGGGACTCGCCGAAAAGGCCCACAGCCTGCCCGGCGAACTCTCTGGCGGCCAGAAGCAGCGCGTCTCCGTGGCCCGGGCCCTGTCCAATCATCCCGCGCTGCTGCTAGCGGACGAGCCCACGGGCGCCCTGGATTCCCGCACCGGCGCCGAGATCATGGAACTGTTCGCCAATATCAACGCCGCGGGCAACACCGTCATCCTGGTCACCCACGATCCCCACATCGCTTCCCTAGCGAGACGCCGCGTCGAAATCCGCGACGGCTTGATCTCCCTGAACGAACCGCACTCCGTGGAGATCTCACAATGATGGGATGCGGCACGTTCAGCGAACGCGTCCACGAGGCCTGGATCGAGATCCGGGAGAACCTGGGCCGTGCAACGCTGCAAAGCCTTGGCGTCCTGCTGGGCGTGGCCTCGGTGCTGGGCGGATTCTCCATCACCGACTCGTTCCGACGACAGAGCGAGACCATGTACGTGAAGATGGGCGGCCTGGACAAGCTCACGGTGCAGAGCAATCCCATCGCCACGGAGCGGACGCCCACGGCCATGCGCATGGCCAATCTGGGCCTGCGCGAAGAGGACCGGCAGGACAGCGAGAAGCTGAACCCCGAAGAAGTCCAGGGCGTCTCGATCCTGCGCGGCCTGCGCGCCCGCCTCAGGTCGGCCTATGCGGACCAGGAGCGGCAGGTGAGCGGCATCGGCGGGGATTACCTCGCGCTCGAAGGCTTCGAGATCGCCCAGGGGCGTGGCATTTCGTCCCAGGATCTCGCCGGAGCCGCGCCCGTGGCGGTGCTCGGCAGCGAGACGGCCCGCACCTTCTTCCCCGATGGTCACGCTCTCGGCGCGACCCTGCGCGTGGGAAACACCCCCGTCCAGGTCGTGGGCGTGCTGCAGGAGCGCGTGTTTCATTTCCGCAAAGGGCAGAAATGGAATGCGTTCTGGCGGCAGAACCGTATCGTGGCCGTGCCCTCCAGCCTGGTCCAGCGGCGCATGCAGGGCGATCTCTACGGCCGGTTCGACCGCATCACCTACCGCCTTCCCAAGCTCAACGCCATGTCCGCCTTCACCGATTCTCTCCGCGGCCTGCTGAAGGTGAACCACCGCGGCGAGGAAGATTTCCGGCTGGACGATGTGCAATCCCGCATCCGCAAGCGCGATAACCAGAGCGACGCCTACAACATCATCTTCATGCTCAGCGGCGTCCTGGCGCTGCTGGGGGGTGGCTTGGTGAACGTCAATATCCAGCTCGCCAGCCTGCGGGAGCGTGTTCGCGAAGTGGGCGTCAAGATGGCCATCGGCGCGCCGGGTTCCGAGATCTTCAAGACCTTCATGACCGAAGCCATGCTGCTCACAGCACTCGGCGGCTTGGTGGGCTTGGCGATCGGCGTGGGGTTCTCCTGGCTCATCACCTTCACGCTGGGCGTGCCGCTGGCGATGACTCTTTCCAGTTTCGTCTGGGCCTATCTGCTGGCGGGTCTCTTCGGTTGCGTGTTCGCGCTGTTCCCCGCCTGGAAAGCCAGCAAGCTCTCGCCGATGGAGGCGCTGCGCTATGAATGAGAACACCCTCACCCTGTCGGGAACGCAGCGAGCGGCGCGTCCTGCCCGCGCGACGTTCGCCTGGGTCGGTCTGCTCCTGGAAGTGATCCTCAGCGGGCTGAACGAACTGTGGTCCCACAAGCTGCGCTCAATCCTGACGCTGACCCTGCTGGCACTTGGGGTCTTCGCTCTCGTCGTCATGACCAGCGTCATGGACGGCATCGTGGACAAGGTCTCCACCGGGTTCAAGGGCCTTTCCTTCGATGGCACGGTCCAGATCAATCAGAAAAGCCCAGAGACCACCGAGGAACAGAAGCGATTCGCCATGAGCCCCGGTCTTCGCTACGAGGATCTGTCGCGCCTCACCGCGCCCCACCCCAAGGTGAAGGCCTTCCTGCCCAGGGCCACGCGCCAGGCCAGCATCCGCATCGGCACCAATCTGGAGCGCACCTTCGCCACCGGCGTCACTTCGGAATACTTTCCCTGGCAGAACCGGATGATCGCGTCGGGCCGGGCCTTGACGGAAGATGATGCGCGCCGCCGCAGCGCCGTGGTCGTACTGGGCGGAAGCCTCGCCTCCAAGGTCTTCAACGGCGTTGACCCCGTGGGGCAGAGCATCAGCCTGGACGGCCAGAGTTTCCAGGTCATCGGCGTGCTGGCGCCGCTTCAGATCATGAGCGACGACACATGGTTGGACGCCAACGGCCTGTTGATGCCCATCGAGGCCTACATGGATCGCATGGACACCAAGCACGCGCTGGACCGGGTCTTCGTGAAGCTGGCAAGCAAGGACGATATCACCGAGGTCACGTCCAGCCTTCTGGCCCGCGCCCGCCAGGCCCATCACGGCATCGACGATACGGAGACCACGGATCTGGCCGCCGAGCTGATGAAGAGCTACCGGCAGTTCGAGGACGAGATCAACGGATGGAAGTTCGTGTTGCGCAGCCTCGCGGGAACCGTGCTGCTGGTGGGTGGCGTCGGCGTGCTGTCGGTGATGCTGATCTCCTTCTCCGATCGCCGTTATGAAATCGGCCTGCGCAAAGCCATGGGCGCGACGGATCACCAGATCTTCGTGCAGTTCATGCTGGAAGCCCTGGTCCTGGCCGCGCTTGGCGCGCTGGCGGGCACCCTTGCCGGTAGCTTCGTCTGCAAGATCCTGTCTCCCCAGTTCCCCTGGGGTCTGGTGGTCAACACCGCCGGCCTTGTGACCGCATGGATCGTGGCTCTGATCCTGTCCATGATCTTTGGGGTGTATCCCGCGCTTCGCGCGATGCGCCTGAGCCCCATGGAAGCCATGCGTTAATACCGCTTGGAAGCCCTGACTTTAAGGGCTATCCTAGAATTTCCGGGCCTGGAGCGGCTCGACGAGGAGTAAACCGAATCTATGAGTAAGCATGGCCTTGGCAGCTTGGCGGATCTGGCCAGGATCCTGGAGGAAGCAACCAACCCCGAGTCTCATCTGCGGGAAGACCGAAAGGAAAGCAAGCCCAAGCCTGCCGCTGTCCACCGCAAGGGAGCTATCAAGCAGACCCGC
Organism: Holophaga sp.; assembly: GCA_035352715.1. Classification (GTDB taxonomy): domain Bacteria; phylum Acidobacteriota; class Holophagae; order Holophagales; family Holophagaceae; genus DAOPYE01. The sequence continues at coordinate 21,042 of DAOPYE010000003.1, forward strand.
GTGATCGACCCGAAGCGCAAGGCTTGGTATGAGAAGCGACTCAAGGAACAGGCGGACAAGGCGGAAGTCGTCAAGACCGATGCCCCTGCCCCGGAGATCGCGAAGGACCCCGCAAAGACCAAGGCTGCCGCCGTGCGCCTCGGCACCAATCTGCTGGAAACCCTCGCAGCCGCCAAGGATGCCAAGCCCAAGACCGAGGGCAAGCAGAAGACCGAGGCCTGGCGCCGCAAGCCCGGTGATCCAGTGTTCTGAGCCAATACATCGGCACGATCGAAACGGAGGGCACCCGCCCTCCGTTTCTGTTTTTGGATGACGCTGACTACCGATGGTACTGAAGCATCCAGTCGTAGATGTTCGAGTAGGGAACGAGATCCACACCTCCGTAGGTGGTTTCGAACGTGTTATCCATGGATGCGGGTGCGTAGCTCTTATTGGCGGAATTGCCGTCGTGACCGACGCCAGTGTACAGGGTGATGCGGGGCGTCACCGTCGGGGGAGGCACCGCGGCCATGAGCGTGGTGTAGACCTTGAGGACGTTCGCGGGGCCCACCGTGGTGTCCGCAGAACCGCACAGCAGCCACACCGGCACGGATTTCCACTTGGCCGCCGAACCGATGGGAGGCACGTAGCATGACACTGGGATCGCAGCGGCAGCCTCTCCACCCGAATAGGTCGTGAGGTAGTTCCCCAGCGCCACGCCGCCCCCGGAAACGCCGGTCAAATAGATGCGCTTCACGTCGATCTTGTAGTTGGCCTTTGCGTACTGGATGAACGTGTTCACATTCGCCGCCGTGCGATCACCGTAGGACGTGAATTGCGGCGAAAGCACGACAAACCGGTGCTGCGAATCCCAGTTGTCCTGGCTGATCATCCCCGGCAGGCAGGAGTAGGTGAAGGTCTTAAGCACGGCCTCCGAGCTTCCATCCCCAAATTCACCATCGCCATGCAAATTGATGATGCAAGGCCATTTCGAGGAACTTGCATAGCTGGGCGGAACAGACTCCGCATATCCCCGTATCTGCGCCTTGCCCGTCGTGCCCACAGGCAGGAGCTTGAGCTTGCCGGGCGTCGTGGCGAGATTGCTGGTGCAGACATAGGGGAGCAGCGCCGGATCATCGTCCACGTTGTTCGTTGAACTCGGCGTGGTAGGCGTATTGGTTGATGCATTGGTGGGCGTATTTGTAGGGGTGCTGGGGGCAGCATTGGTCCCAGAACCCCCGCCTCCACAGCCCACCAGCACCAATGCCACGAGCAGACCCAATGCTGATCTTTCGAAAATCCGAACAGCACTTCGGATGGAATGCGACATCACGTTTCTCCCAAAGGGCGAACCTTGTTCATGTGTTCAAGAAGGTGCGCCCATAAAAGCACACATTCCAAAGCGCCCCAAGGAGAAATCCCAATGATCCGTAAGCCCAACCAGTCTGCCGTTCCATGCGGAATCAATGATCGCAAGGCGTCGCCAGATACTCGGCCAGCTCTGAAATGCTCAGCAAAGGGAAGCCGTGCTGGAGGGCAAAGGTCTCGATCTGCTCTCCCCGCATCATGGTGCCATCGGCATTCATCAGCTCGCACAGCACGCCGGCAGGCTGCAGGCCCGCCAGACGCGCCAGATCCACCGAACCTTCCGTGTGGCCGCGCCGACCAAGCACCCCCTGTGGATGGGCGCGTAAGGGAAAGACATGGCCGGGGCGCGCGAGGTCCTGCGGCTTTGCATCCGGCACGATGGCGCTTCGAATCGTCGTCACGCGATCCTTGGCGGAAACCCCCGTAGTAACGCCCTGGCGCGCCTCGATGGAGACGGTGAAGGCCGTGCCATAGCGGCTCTCGTTCTGCGGAACCATCGGCGGCAGATCAAGTCTCCGCACCGCAGCGTCCTCCAGACACAGGCACACGATGCCGCTGCACTCACGGATCATCAATGCCATCAGGGGCTCCGTCAGTTTTTCCGCCGCAACGATGATATCGGCTTCGTTTTCGCGATCCTCGTCATCGGTCAACACCACCGCTCGCCCCTCGCGAAAGGCTTGGATGGCTGCCTGAACACGTTCTCTGCCCATGAGATCTCTCCACGCAAGGAATGAAAGACCTTCGGGCGAGCGAAGCCGGATGCGGCCCCGCTGAAATCTTCTTGTTTCCGGACTCTGACCGTCGGCTCTGGATTCGCACCAAATCTGCTGACCCCGCTTTCGCGGGCGCTCGCGGGCTTGGCACCGAACCGGATGTTCGAGGGGCCTTACCGCCGGTGGGGATTTCCGCCCCGCCCTGAAGATCGCCGCGGCCCAGCCGCAGCCCTGCCAGTATGACAGGCCTTCAGCTCAGCTTCATGATGCTGGAGCCGTCCGGATAGTCCTCCAGCGGAGCTTCGCGCATCTTCTGCAACACCTGCATGAGATCGCGGATGCGACTGATCATTTCATCGATCTTGTTGAACCGGGTCTCATCCGGATACTTGCGCTGGAGCAATTCCACCTGCATGGAAATGATCGCCAGCGGGTTGTTGATCTCGTGCTTCAAGGTGCCCGCCATCTTGCGAATGGAATCCAGGCGCTCGGCCGCCAGCGCCTTGCGCTGCAGCTCTTCGTGCCCCTTGAGCACCTGAAGCCGGTGATGGAGCGTCTCCCAGCGGAAGCCCTCCGGAAGCCAATCGTTGGCACCGGAGGCCAGCAGGCTGCCGAACATCTCCTCTGGCGCCCGCACCACCAGGATCGGCACGGTGCCGAAGGAGGGATGACGGCGATAGGACTGGATGCAGTTGATGGGATCCTTGATGCCCTTTGCATCCACCACGAGGTAGCGGAAGCGCGGAAGCGGCGGCAGGGGTGGGTCCTCCTCCAGGGGGAACAGCGCCAGCTCGTCCGCCTCGGCCACACTCTGGAACAGCCAGATCAGATCGTATTCCTCGGTCACCATGCCCAGGAACGGCAGCGCTGGCAGTTCGGGCACCGTATCGATGCCCTTTGGGAACGTGATATTGAGGTGTTGATCGCTCCAACGCCACACGATGCCCGTCTTCTGAAGGCTGTGGATGGTCCACGGATCCGGCACGGGGGGATGCACACCATGGGGAAAACAGAGGCGCAGCACCCAGTTCCCGGCCTCCTCGGCCCAGGCACCGTGGATGACACCGCCATCACCCACGCGCATCAACAGGGGTTCAACCAAGCCCATCAACGCGTGGGGCGCGAGATTTCCCGCCATCCAGACCACGCCTGCAGGGGCTGGCGCCAATTCGAGACGGCCGCCGTTCATCTCGATGAGGGACTGCCAGGCAGGCTCCACCAGGGTCTGGAGCACACCGAGATTGGAGCTGTAAGGCGTCTCCTGCGGCAACTCCAGAACGGATTCCTGGATGCCCATCTCCACCAAGGATTGCAGGCGGGATACTTCGTGGCGCAGCCCCTCCGCGCTGGGTTCGAGGCTTCGCGCCGCAAAGCTTTCGATCCAACGCAGGCATGAGGCCATGGTGCCTAGGATTTCGCCCGTGCGTTTGCCGATGCGTTCGTGGAGGGCCTTCAGGCGCAAAAGTTCGCCCTGAAGCTCGGCCTGTCCAATCGCCCGCTGCGAAAGCTGGGTGTGCCTGTGCGCCAGCGTCCCCTGGCGCACGAAGGCCTGGAACAGTGCCAGATCGAACCGCGCAAAGGGACGGCCCGGCTCGGTGCGATCCAGATAGAGCATGCCCAGGACACTGTCTTCGGCTTCCATGGGCACGCACATCATGGCCCCGTGGTGCAACTCCAGCACACTGTTGCCAGCAAAGCGCGGGTCCCGCATCGGGGCATTGGAAAGCACGGCGGTGCGCTGGGAGGCCACGTACGTCAAAACGCTGCGGGAGAGCCCCACCAGCCCTTCCACATTGCCGGTGGAATGCACGGTGTGCCAGGTGCCTCCCGGTTGAATCATGACGATGAAACCGCGGTCGGCGTTCAACAGCTTGAGCGCCTGCTCCAGGATGCTCTGGAGCATGCCCTGGGAACTGCTCTCGTGCAGCAGGATCTCCGTGGAGCGATGCAGCAGCTCCAGCCCCCGGATGAGCACCATGGCCTGCGCAGGTTCGGGGCGCACCTCCGCAAACAGATCCCCCACCCGCTCTATGAAATCCACGCCATCCAGCCCCGGAAAGCCTTCCGTGAAGGTCAAGCGCCAGTCGCCCAATTGGACTTCATCGCCATCAGAGAGCGCCCCGCCTCCGGGCAGGGTCGTGGCAAGACCATTCAAGAATGTGCCATTGTGGGACCCCAGATCCCGCAGCCACCAACGCCCGTCAAAGAGCGAGATGGAGGCGTGCTTGCGGGAGACGCTGGGATCCTGAGGCTGATTGACCAGACAGGCAGGATCGCGGCCCAATGCCAAATCGCCATCCAGCAGATGACGGTGCAGCACGCCAGCCTCGGTCCACGACAGATAGGGCATTCATGAAATCCTGGAAATTACTTGTCCGAGGATGTTTTCGGCAGATCGTAGGCCGAAGGTTTGTTCCGGCTCGCACGGAACACCAAAAGGGTATGCCCGATGGTCCAGACGTGCTCGATTCCCTGTACCTGGCCTTTCAAGACTGCCATCACGGCATCAGGATCTTCTGCCGCATTCTGGTTCAGCTTGATCTTGATAAGTTCCAGGCTTTCCAGCATCTGATCCAGCTCGGCAGCGAGTCCGGCGGAAGCCCCGCCCTTGCCCACATGAACGGCGGGCTTGAGGTGATGGGCTTGGGCCTTGAGGTACTGGCGCTGCTTGGGGGTGAGCATGATGTCTCCAAAAAACAAAAGAAGCCTCGCAGTGTACAACTACTCCAGATTTGCACCCTGTTCGCGAATGCGGTCCAGCACGCCCTTGGCTTCCATCACGGCGCGGGTCATGGCCAGCCGCTTGCACTTGCTGCCGCAGGTGTTCAGCTCCCGCAGGACCTCCTGGCACCAGACATCCAGCCATTTGCCGCCGATGGATTCCTTCCCCAGGCGCTCCGAGAAGTCGTTCAGATGGGCCTCCAGGCGCACCAGCTCTTCGTGCACATCCAAGCGTTCCGCCAGCACGCCGGCTTCCGCGATCACCCGCTCCTCGGGCAGCTGACCAGCCAGTTGGGCATCCTTGAGCAGTTGCTCCAGGCGCTGGCGGTAGAGGGTCGGAAGTTCTTCGGCCTGGGCTTGCGCCTCTCGCTGAAGGACATCCCGCAGATTCTGGAGGCAGGCGATGGATTCCGCAAAGAACGGCGTCAGACGCGCCGCTTCGCGCCGACGCCCTTCATTCCAGACGGCCAGAAGCTCATCCAGCACCGACAGGACGGAAGTCTCCACCCGTTCCGCGAGATCAGCCGCCGGGGGCAACCAAGCCCCGGGAAGCCGGAAGAAGGCATCGGCATTCAGGGGAGGCAGGTTCAGCCATTCCGCGTCCTCCTGCCAGGCCTTGGCCATGGCGCGCAGCAGCGGGCGATTGAGCTGGGGCTCCAAGCCCGGTTCGTCCTGGATTTCGATGCTGAGATCGAGCTTGCCCCGGGAGGCGGCGTTCCGAACCGCCGCGCGGATGGATGCCTCCAGCGGATAGAGCGCCGCGGGCATACGCAGGGACAGGTCCAGGGCCTTGTGGTTGACGCTGCGCAAGCCCATCCGGATCTGCCCCTGGGACAGAGAACGGGTCATTTCGGCATAGGCGGTCATGGATCGCATCAAGATTCCTCACTCGGAATCAGTATGCCCGTTCAATCGCCGAATCCGTCGTCGGTCTTGCCCATGAGCCACGCCTTGTTCCGGATGCGCTCCAGCGATCGCTCGGGGAACAGCTCCAGCGGCCCCGGACCGCCCTCCAGGCCCGTTCGGGGCACCGCGGCGCGGGCAAAGCCCAGGCGCGCGCCCTCCTGGATTCGCAAGGGCAGTTGGGCCACCGGCCGGACTTCGCCCGTCAGACCCACCTCGCCCATGAAGAGGCACTTCTCGGAAAGCACGCGCCCCGTGGCGCTGCTGGCCAGGGCTGCGATGACGGCGAGATCCGCCGCCGGGTCCTCGATATCCAGGCCACCCGCCACATTCAGATAGACATCGCGATCGTGAAGCTGGATGCCGCCCCTCCGCTCAGCCACCGCGCAAAGCATCGACAGCCGCTGTCCATCGATGCCCAGCGCCGTGCGGCGCGGAATCCCCAGACCTGCGGAAGCCACCAGCGCCTGGATCTCCACCACGACCGGACGCGTTCCGGAAAGCACCACCGTCGCGGAACAGCCGGGCCTGGGTTCAGCTTCCAGGAAGAAGGGATTCCCCTCTGCGGCCACGAGCCCCCGCTCCGTCATGGCGAACACCCCCAGCTCGAACGCCGCGCCGAAGCGGTTCTTCAAAGCCCGCAACAGGCGATGGTGATGATGCCGATCGCCCTCAAAGGCCAGCACGGTGTCCACCAGATGTTCCAGTACCTTTGGCCCCGCGAGGCTTCCATCCTTGGTCACATGCCCTACCAACACCAGCGGAGTGCCCGTCGTCTTGGCCCAGCGCGCCAGAAGCGCCGCGCAGCCACGCACCTGACTAATGCTGCCCGCACTGGATTCGAACTCCGGATCAAAGAGGGTCTGAATGGAATCGACCAACAGCAACGTGGGCTTCACGGCATCGGCGACTTCCAGGATGCGCCGCACATCCGTCTCGGCGAACAACTGGATGTGCGGACTCTCAGCGCCCAGGCGCTGGGCGCGGAGCTTGATTTGGCGCTCGCTTTCCTCGCCGGAGGCATAGAGAACCGTACCGTTGGAATTGGCCGCCCACTGCAGCACCAGGGTGGATTTCCCGATGCCGGGCTCTCCGCCCAGCAACACCACCATGCCCGGCACCACCCCTCCGCCGAGCACGCGGTCCAGTTCGCCAATCCCCGTGGCTAGGCGCTCAGTCTGGGTGATGTCCACCGCCGAAAGCGCCACCGGCCCCTGGTAGTGGCTCTGCGCATAGGCGCTGCCAACCCGCTTCAAATCCCGCTTCAACGCCCCTTTGACTTCCTCGATGGAACCAAACGCGCCGCAAGCGCCGCACTTGCCCATGGCTTGCGGATAGCGGGCACCACAGGCGGTACATTCAAACAGGGAAGAAGTCTTAGCCATCCCTTGAGGGTAGCCGTTCGCGCCGCTTGCGAAGCATTCCTGTCAACCCGAAAAATTATCGACGCGCCCCAACAGGTCGGTATTTACCAATCCCCCCAAGGGGGTTCCAGGGCGTTACCGCAACGCAACAAAATGATCACTTCATCACGCGGCGAGAACTCCGCAAAAGCTGTGGATAACTTTGCGGAAATCCTATTCCAGGAACCCATAACCCCTACGATTTCTTGAACTTCTAGAGATTGCATCAAATACGACACACATCAACAAATATTTGCAAATAAACAACTTAAACCAAACCTACCGGATAGATCGGTTTAAAATTGAGCCCACCTGGGTTTTCCGCAGTTTCCGCTTTCTTTCGTATTGACAAGCGGATCGAAGATTCTTTTTCGCGACAGACCTGTGACGAATCAAACCAGGCGCTCAGCCTCTTTCAACTGCACGCTCACCAGGCGCGAAACGCCCTGCTCTTCCATGGTCACGCCATACATGGTGTCCGCCGCGATCATCGTGGGCTTCTGATGGGTGATGACCACGAACTGGGTGTCCGTCTTCATGCGCTGCACCATGCCCGCGAAGCGCCCCACATTGGCCTCGTCCAGCGGCGCGTCGACCTCGTCCAGCACACAGAAGGGCGAGGGCTTGAAGTGGAAGATGGCAAACAGAAGCGAGATGGCCGTCAACGCCTTCTCGCCGCCCGAAAGCAGGGTGAGCGCTTTGGCCGTCTTGCCCGGAGGCTGCGCCATGATCTCGATGCCGCACTCCAACAGATCCTTGGGATCCTGCAGCGTGAGATGCGCGTTGCCGCCTCCGAAGGCCTCGCGGAAGACTTCGGTGAAGCGCGCGTTCACGAAGTCGAAGGCCTCGCGGAAGCGCTCCTCGCTGGTGGCGTTGATCTCGCGGATCGTCGCATCCAGATTGCCGATGGCTTCCAGGACATCGCCCCGCTGCTGGTTCATAAAGGTCAGGCGTTCTTCGGCCTCTTGCAGTTCCTGGATGGCCAAGGGGTTCACGCCGCCCAGATCCAGGCGCTTGCCCTGCAGTTCCGAGAGATTCGTCTGATGCACCAGCTCCCCGAAGGACCAAGCCTCGCGTTCTTCCTCGGAGATGGACGCCAGGAAATCAGGCACGGTCATGGACAGGGCCAGTTCCACTTCCTTGGAAAGGGCCTCGATGCTGCCTTGAACCTGGGCCCCCTGGACCAGCGCCTCGTGGTGGATCTGGCGCGCATTCTCCAGGGCCTCCTGGAACTCGCGCGCCATGCGTTCATAGACGCGAAGGGCTTCTTGCGCCTCCTCGATGCGTGGGGCGAGCTCCTGCAGCTGATTTGACAGCGACTGTCGATCCTTCAGCATCGCCTGGGTTTCGCCTTCCAGCTCGTCGATGCGGGCCGTGGCTTGCGTCGCACGTTCCTGGGCCTGCTGGATATCGGCCTGGACGCGCTGCTTCTCGCCTTCCAGATCGAAAGCCCCCCGCTGGTACTGCTGCACCTGACGCTGAAGGCTATCCCGCTCGGCCCAGGCGGAGCTGCGGATCTGGGTGGCTTCCATCAATCGTTCTCGCCGCTCCTCCAGAAGCTGCTGGGCCTCCTGCCGCTTGGCCTCATGGGCGTGGATGGCCTCCAGCAACTCGGCGGCCCCTTCCTGCTCCTGCGGCGTTTCCAGCTCGCGCAGCTTTGCCTTAAGGGCGCTGATTTCGTTCTCCAGCACTTCCCACTGGGCGTCCGCCTGCTCCTGGGCGACCTGGATTTCCCGCAGCTGCCCCTTCACGGACGCTACCCGGCCCTTCAGATCCTCCAGACTGCGGCGGGCCGCCAGCCGGTCTTCTTCCATCTCGCGGAAACGCTCGGCGTGCTCCTGGTGCCGCCCCTGGGCCGTCTTGGCTTCCGCTTCCAGCGCTTCGACGCGATCCAGCAATTCCTCTCGAATGCGGCGGGCTTCCTCCAGTTCGGATCTCAGTTTGAGGGGCGAGGCCGCAGGCGCGGAGATCCCCGCCTGCACGGGACCAAAGGGGAGCTTTAACAGCCTTGGCGAAACCAGCGCCAGTTCCGGATGAAGCACGGCCAGCTCGGGAAGCCGTTCGTCCGAACAGCGAAAAGCCCTGGCGATGAGGGACTCCAGCGGCCGCGCGACACCGGACTTCCAGCGCACGTGCGCCGCCAGGGCTTCGCAAGCATCCGGCGCCGCAGGCGTTTCCGCCTCACCCCCGGCCCAAACCATGAGCTGTCCAGGCGCACCCGCCAGATCCGACAGGCCTTTCGGCCCCAGGGAGAGGGTCTGGATCCAGGCCCCCAGCAGGCGCTCCACGTCCGCCAGGGCCTCGGCGTCGATGGTCAGGGCGTCCGTCAAAACCAGAGGGCTTTCCCCCAAATGGCGCGCCCAGGCGAGTCCCGCCTTCATATCCTCGGATCCGCTCGCCTGCTGGAGCTGATCGGCTATCTGACGCAGCTTGCGTTCCTGTCCATCCAGGGCGGCTTCCGATTCCCGCAGGGCCTGGCTGGCGTTCCGATGGGCTTCCGAGGCCTCCTGCTGGATCCGCACCTGGATCTGCATCGCCTCGTCCATCAGTTCCATGCGCTCGCTGGCGCTTTCCAGTTCCCTCGAAAGCCGCTGATCATCGGCCTTCAGGCCGTCCAGGCGCGGCGCACGCAGGGATTCCTCGTGATTGAGCGCTTCCAGGCGGCCTTCGAGTTGAGCGATCTGCTGATGAAGGACTTGCTGCTGACGTTGGACAGCCAGGGCTTCCTTCTCCGCCTCGGCCCGCTTCTGGCGCAGCTCCTTCAGCTCGGATTCCACATGGCGCAGGCCCCCGGCCGCCAGCGCCACGGACTCTTCAGCTTCCGAAACCAGGGACTGCCTTGCCTCCAGCGCGCTCTCGGCCTGGGCGAGGGACGCCTTCAGGCGCTCCATTTCGGCCTGTGAATCTCCACTTCGCTGTTCCAGCTCCACCAGCCTGGCCTTCAGCTGCGCTTCCTGCTGGCGCGCTTCCTGGATGCGCTCTTCCTGGAACCCTCGATCCTGATCGGCCAAGCCCAGGCGTTGATCCAATCCCAATAAGGCCCGGCTTCGGTTTTCCTGCGTCTCCTTGAGTTCATCCAGCGCATGGCGCTGATGCTCAACTTCACTGGCTTTTTCGGAGGCCTGGGCCGTCAGCGTGGCGATCTGGCGCTCAAGGCCGTCCAGTTGCTCCAGGATGCGATCCTTCGCGCTTTCAAGCTCCACCGCCTTGCCCGCCAACAGGATGCGCTGCGTGGCGCGGATGGCCGTATCCAGCTCCTGGGCGCGCCGTGCCTTCGCGGCTTGGCGCTTGAGGCTTTCCTGCTGTTTGCCCAGCTCGTGCAGGATGTCGTCCAGGCGCAAAAGATTCGCGCGGGTCTCACCTAAGCGGCGCTCGGCCTCTCCCCGTCGCGCTTTGTAGCGCGTAATGCCCGCAGCTTCTTCCAGAAGCTGGCGCCGGTCCTTGGGCTTGGTGGACAGGATCAAATCAATTTGGCCCTGCTGGATGAAGGAATAGGCGCGCATGCCCATGCCTGTATCCATGAGCAGATCCTGAACATCCTTGAGACGGCATTCGCGGCCATTGATGCGGTATTCGCTGCCGGTATCGCGGTAAAGCCGACGCGAGATGACCACTTCTTTGGTCGCGCCCGGCAGGACGGGATCGGCCATCTCCAGGGCCAGCTTCACCTCGGCCATGCCCGTGGCCTTGCGCTGACTCGTTCCGGCGAAGATCACGTCGGCCATCTCCGCGCCGCGCAGCAGGGTGGCGCGCTGCTCGCCCAGCACCCACGCCAGAGCATCCGAGATATTGGATTTGCCACACCCATTCGGGCCAACCACGGCGGTCATACCGCCGGGAAAGCCGAGCTTCTGGTGATCCGCGAAAGACTTGAAGCCGTGGATCTCTAGGGAGATGAGGCGCAATCTGATTTCTCCTGCGAAGGCGGGAACCTCCGCCCGATTTTCTTCATTACCTGCCTTGAACGCTCACTGCTTGGGAAACGGGACCTTGGGGCGCTAGACTTGTCTTTTCCTACCGAAATGGAGTTGTTGTGCCAACCCTTCCCATTCAGCCAATCCACACCGCGGAGCGGGAACGGTGAGTCTATTCCACCTGCAATCGAAGCAGGCCTCCATGGTATGGCTGGAGCCGAACCGCGTCCATGCGGGCGGCACTTCCCATATCTGCAGCGGCTGGCCCGACCCGGATCGCATCGCATCTATTCTGGGCGCCCTGCCCGCAGGCCCCACGAGCTGGATCCTGGATGACGCCTGGGCTCCCTGCCTGCTGGTGAAGGATCTGGCAGAGCTTCCCCCCAACGGCGAAGCGCGTGAAGCCTTCTTCCGCTGGCGCTTCGAGCAGCAGCTCGCCCTGGAGGCACCCCAGTCGGTGCAGGCCCTTGCGCTTGGCGAAAGCGCGTGGCTGCTGGCCGGAATGCCGCAAGATCGCAAGGAGGCCCTGAGCCAAATTACCTTGCGCGTGGGACGCCCCATCTACGCTCTCGCCCCCCGCTGGCTGTGGATCTACAACCGCCTAGCCCCCCACCAGGAAGCTCCGGGCATGCTGCTCTCCCTCTCCGCCGTTGAGGGTGGCTACACCGGCACCCTGGCGGCCTGGGGACGCACGCTCACCCTGCTGCGCCAGTGGTCCGAACCCGCATCCGCCGAAGTCTGGATGCACGAGCGCGTGACGCCCTCGGCGGCCTTTCTTCAGCGGGAAGGACGCCCTGCCCAAAAGCTCTGGGTCTGGGGCGCTTCCACCTGGCCGGATGGCGCGCTGCCCGTGCAACTGCTCCAGCCGGAAATCCCGGCCCAGGAGACGCTCTGATGCCGGTCCCATCACTCAAGCTCAATCTGGTTCCGCCGCCGACCCCCTGGCGCCAGTACCACCAGGCGATCAGCTGGACGGTGCTGAGCTGCGGCGTCCTCGCCCTGCTCGGCGTGTTGGCCGCCACGGGCATCGCCTACCGGCATGCGGCCACCGCGGGTCGCAAGGCGGCAGCTTTCGACGCCCGATCCACCGCCGCCGCCCGCAAGCAGGCCGCCATCGAAGCCCAGATGCAGTCCATCGATGTGGAGAAGGAACTTCCCCGCTGGCGCTTGGCCGAACGCATCCTCGCCGAACGCAGTGCGCCCTGGTCGCGGCTCACAGCAGAACTGGAGCGCAGCCTCGTTCAGGATGTGCGCATCAAGAACATCCAGCGCACCCGCGATAACGCCCAGAAGGTGCTGTTGAAGATCAAGGCCGAGGCCCGCAGCCGCGCCGCGGAAGACGCACTTCTTGAATCCCTGCGCAAGAACGCCTTCTTCGCGGGCGCAGTCCTGGAGCGCGAAGCGGAGGGCCAAGGGGGAGGCCTGGACTTCGATTTCATCCTGCCCATCTCGCCCGCACCCGTCCCCTATGCGCCGCTGCCGAAATTCGGGCCGTCGCACACCAAGGACGCTGCCCCGAGCAACCCGAAAATCGCAAAGGGTGGCGTCTCCACGGTGACCAAGCCTGTCCTTCGCCCCGCGCCAAGCCCCATCCGCCCGGCAGCAGCCCCGTCGCTTACGCCTCCGGCGTCCAGACCCAATCTGGCCCCGCCCCGGGCCTCGGCCCCAATTTCAACCTCGGCTCCGAACCCGGCCGGCAGCAATCGGCCGCCCCGATTCCGCCCCGTGCCGCGCCCCGATCAGCCGCGCTTCATGGGCAATGTCTCGGGCCATCCGACGGGAGATCAGCCATGAACCGCCTGCTTCGCGCCAGCACCCTTCGGGTCGCCATCGGCGGAGGGACGCTGGCCTTGGCCCTGATCGCCGCCCTGTTCCTGCTCCCCAGCGTTTCCCGGGACTACCACCAGAAGCAGAGGGCCGAGCAGAACGCCCAGAAGGCGCTGCGCGAAAGGGAAGCCAGCCTGGCTTCGCTCCAGGCCCAGGCCGACAGCATCGAGCGCAGCCGAACTATCCTTGAAAAAACCCTCGGCAACATGACCTCGGATAGCGTGAGCGCGCTCCACTGGCGCATCCACGCCCGCCTGGGCGAACTGGCCAAGCAGCACGCCGTGCGGCTTCAGGCCGTGAAGTACGGCGCCCCTTCGCGCGAGGGAGCCAAGGGCACGGATCTGGAATCCCTCGACGTCGAATTCACCGCCGTTGGCGTGTACCAAAGCCTGAAGCCCTTCATGCTCGATCTGGAGAAAAGCGAACTGCCCTTCGCCGTCGCGGGAGCCAAGCTGGAAGAAAGCCCCGATGGCGCCCGGCTCACGGCCACGCTGAGGGCCTTCCGCCATTCCGGTTCGGCCCCAGCAGCCACCAGCGGGGAGGGAGAATGAGCGCGAAATCCCGATTCTCCCTGGACACCAAGGCCCTGCTTCACGAGCTGAAGACCAACCGGAAAACCCAGGCCGTCGCGCTGCTGGCGCCCCTGACGCTGGCCTTTCTCGTCTATTCGCTTCTGGATGATGGCCCCAAGGCCCGACCCAGAACCGCGCGCACCTTCGCCGCCCCCATCTCGGGCCAAACCAACGCAGCCATCCAGAAGCTGCCGGATCTGGCGCAGCTCAACAAGGCGGGAGAACTGCCGGGCGAAGGACGCATGTACCGTGATCTGATCCTGTTCGATATGCCCGCGCCGCCCCCGCCTCCCAAGCCCAAACCCGCGCCGTTGCCACCTCCACCGCCTCCTCCGACCAAAGAACAGATCGCCGCCGAGCAGCTGCGTCAGGCCCGGCAGAACGAACAGAATCTCCGCCCCCAATCGCTGCGTTACCTCGGCTACATGGGAACCGCCACCTCGGGCCGGCTGGGCGCATTCATGAAGGGGGATGACAGCGTCTCCATCCGCCTGGGCGACCTGGCGAATCCGCACTGGCGGCTATCGAAACTGACGGAAAACTATGCAGAGTTCCAGAACGTGAAGTTCCAGGATCTGCTTTTCCGCCTCGAGGCGGGAGACGCCCGCTCCACCAACGCCACTGCTGCCCCCAGCAACGAATTTTGATCCCCGGATGAAGCGATGTCCTCACGCCGAATGAAACCCCTCTCCCAGACTTCCCAGGCACTCCTGGTCACGGCATCCCTGACGCTGGCCATCGGGTGCAATATGTACAAGGCGAGGAGCGCCTTTGACGCGGGCAATTTTGAGGCATCGGCCAAACTCTATCACGCCACGTTGCAGAGCAATCCCACCAACCTGAAAGCGCGCATCGGCTACCAGCGCGCGGCCGCGCGGGCGTCCGAGCAGCATCTGGAAGCCGCGCGCGACGCAGAGCGCCACGGCAAGGACGACGTGGTGGAGCGCGAAGTCCGGGCGGCCTATCGCATGGACCCCAGCAATGCCGCGGCCCAGGAATGGATCGTCCGCCTGGAGCTCGCCGCCCAGAAGCGCGCCAAACAGCAGGATGACGAGGAATCCAGCCTTGAGGATCAACGCATCCGAGCCCAGGCGAAATCCCCCATCCTGCTCAATCCCCGCAGCCTGGAGGGCATGGATCTGAACTTCTCGCGCAAGACGAGTCTGCGCGATGTCTTTGCCGCCATCAGCAAGAATTCCGGCGTCAGCATCATCCTGCACAACTCGTTCAAGGATGATCAGATCAGCGCAGATCTCCGCGGACTCACGTTCCAGCGCATCCTGGACACTCTGATGCTGCAGAGCGACCTGTTCTACAAGGTCATCGACGCCAATACCATCATGGTGTTCAAGGACAGTCTCACGCTTCGAAACCAGAACGAGAACCAGCTCATCCAGACCTTCTACCTGTCCAACGCCAACGTGGACGAAGTAAAAAACGTCTTGAGCACCTTGATGGAGAACCGGGTCAAGGTGGTTCCCAACAAGCAGCTGAATGCGCTGACCCTCAAGGCCAAGCTCACGGACTTGACCATCGCGAAGCGCATCGTCAATAGCCTGGACAAGGCCAGGGCCGAGGTCATGGTCTACGTCGAACTGCTGGAGGTCACCGAGAACCAGCTTGAGCGCGTCGGCCTGCTGCCCGTCACCAGCGCCACGGACTACAGTGGCCTGTATCGCATGGGCGCCACGCTGGATGTGGGCAACTTCGTCAATCACACCAGCGGCACCATGCGCTTCAACAAATCGGATATCCAGTACATCTTCCCGAGCCTGGCGCTGGACGCCCTGAAGAGCAACGGCGATGGCAAACTGGTCGCCAGCCCCAATGTGCGCGTGGTCTCTGGCGAAAAGGCCGAGGTGAACATCGGCGAAAAAATCAGCACCACGCAGTCCTCCATCGGCAATCTGGGCACCGCCTCCACCAGCAGCAGCACAAGCTCGATGTCCAGCCTCGCCAATGGCCTGATCGGGCAGACCCAGTACGCCTACGAGGATGTGGGCGTGAAGATCAGCGTGGAACCGCGCGTCCACTTCAACGACGACATCACACTCACAATCTCCGCCACCATCAGCACGCTGAAGTCTGGCTCGGTTGCAGGGCGCCCCGATATGGGCAAGCGCGATATCAAGACCGTCGCGCGCTTGAAGGACGGCGAGACCGTCGTCTTCGGCGGGCTGCTGAAGGACGAGGAGCAGAAGAGCCTGCAGGGCATCTGGGGCCTCACCGATGTTCCCATCCTGGGCAAGCTGCTGGGCAACACATACCGAAACCGCGCCAAGACGGACGTGATCATGACCTTGCGAACCGTGCTGGTGCGCAAGCCCGATCTGCGCGAGGAAGACTTCGAGGCCTTCGACCCCGAACGCGCCAGCGCTGAGGCCGGCCCCTTCACGCCAAAGCCATCAAAGATCAAAGCCCCCACCACGGAAGCGCGCGAGGAGGCGATCTCCACCCCATCGGCGCATCTGCAAGAGAAAGCTCCGACGAGAAGCGAGGCCACATCCACGCCAACGGGTCCTGGCGAGGAAACCAAGGTCGGGGCGCAGACTCCCGCTAATCTCCCGGCCAACACCTCAACCAGTGCGCCCGCAAATGCTGGAACGGCCACCGCCCAGGAGGGCGCATCGCAGGATGCCCAGGATCTTGTGCTTTTCCTCACGCCGCTCAGCAGCACCCTGAAACCCCAGGAACATCTGCAGCTCACCTTGATGGCCAGCGGAGGGCGCGGACTCTCCAGCGGCGACATCGATCTGCAGATCGACCCGCGCCTGAAGCTGATCAGCATCAACGGTGGGGACTTCATCACCAACGAAGGCGGCACAGTGGAATCCAACTTGCGCCGGGAAGGCGGCGCGACCATCCACTTCAAGCGCGCCACGACCGCCTCTGACAGTGGCACCGTGGCCGTGATCGAGGTGGAGGCGCTCAAGGCGGGCAACGCGCCGGTGCTGATCCAGAGCGGGAAGTATCTCGTGGGGACCAATCCCATCCCCGCCAAGGTCGTCAACGCCCTCGTGACCGTGGAGTAATCCCTCGTGCGCGCAACCCGCGGATTCACGCTCCTGGAGATGCTCATCACCGCCACGGTGCTGCTGATCCTTGCGGGGGCTGTTATTCCCATGGCCAAGAACGGCGTGCGGCGACAGAAGGAACTGGAACTGCGCCGGGATCTGCGTGAGATGCGCCTCGCCATCGACGCCTACAAGTTGGCCGTCGAACAGCAGAAGATCGCATCCCCTCCCATCGAGAACAACGGCTACCCAGAGAGCCTGGAGATCCTGGTGGAAGGTGCCCCAGCGAAGGGCGGCAAGACATCAAAGACGCTCTTCCTGCGCCGCATCCCCGTCGATCCCTTCACGAGCAAGGCGGAATGGGGCCTGCGCTCGGTCAGCGACGAACCTGGAAGCACCTCGGGGAGTAGCGGCTGTGTCTTCGACGTCTACAGCCTCGCCCCCGGCAAGGGGCTCAACGGAATCCCCTACCGCGAGTGGTAGCCAACATTTTTTCTTGAAGCCTTCGCAGAAGCGCGATAGGCTTATGTTTCGCGCTGATGATCCCGAGGGACGCAGCGAGTTCTTGCGGATATGGCGGAATTGGTAGACGCGCTAGCTTCAGGTGCTAGTGGCTTCACGGTCGTGGGGGTTCGAGTCCCTCTATCCGCACCACCAACAAAAACCGGCGCCTTGCGTCGGTTTTTGTCTTGATGGGTCTGTTAGTCTTGATAAAGGTGTCCGGCCTTCCCGGACTTCGACCTTTCTGCGGTACGGGACTGCGGGAATGGTGACGGGCGAATACCCGAAAAGGAGCCGAACATGGCCCTGAGCACTGAACAGAAGCAGATTGTCATCGAAGACTTCAAGCAGCACGCCACGGACACAGGCAGCCCCGAAGTCCAGGTGGCCCTGCTGACGAAGCGCATCAACGACCTGACCGAACACTTCAAGGTGCACGCGAAGGATCATCACAGCCGCCGCGGTCTGCTGGTCATGGTTGGCCAGCGCCGCAGCCTGCTGGACTACCTGAAGAAGAAGAGCAAGGCCCGTTACGCCGCCCTCATCGAGCGTCTCGGCCTGCGCCGCTAGTTCATTTACGTGCCGATGCACGATGCAAACGCCCGCGGCACTCGCGGGCGTTTGTTTTTTGGGTGAATGCCATGAATCCCATCCCCCCCCTTCCCAGCCCCGAGAATCCCAACCCCTACACGGTTTCCCAGCGCACCCTGCTCTACGACTCGCCATGGATCCGATTGCGCGAGGATCGTTTCACCCATCGACAGGGCGGCGAAGGGCGGTATGCGGTCTGCGGGTTCCATCGAACGGCCTGCGGCGTCCTCGCACTGGACGACGAGGATCGCGTCGTGCTGGTGGGCCAGTGGCGCTACCCCTTGGAGCGATATTCGTGGGAAATCCCGGAAGGTGGCGGCGAGCTTGATGAAAGCCCCTTCGAATGCATCCAGCGAGAGCTGATCGAGGAAGCCGGACTGCAGGCGCAGCACTGGGAGCCCCTGGCCTTCTGCCACAACAGCAACTCCAGCACGGACGAGGAGACATTCCTGTTTCTCGCCAGGAACCTGGAGCCTCATCCGAACGGGGATGCGCCGGAAGACACCGAGGAGTTCCTGCGGATCCGCGAGCCCTTTGGCCAGTGCCTGTCCAGGGTGCTCAACGGCGAGATCACCGACGCCCTGACGGTGTTCGCCATCCTTGCCCTGCACGCACGACTGACCGGCTGCGCCACACCCATGGATGCGGCGCTGGCCGAGCGGTTCTTCCAGCGCCCCAAGGAACATCCAAGCGAAGGACGCGCCCGCTGGAGTAACCTGTAGCCGCCATGATTCTCTCGCTGCACCCCGAAACGCCTCAGCTGCGCCACCTGGAGCGCATCGCCGAAGTCCTGCAGAAGGACGGCGTCATCGCCTATCCGACAGACACGCTCTTCGGGCTGGGTTGCCTTGTCTCGCGCAAGAAGGCGGTGGACCGCATCCAGGCGATGAAGGGGCGCGATCCAAAAAAGCCCATGAGCATCCTGTGCGCAAACATGGAAATGCTCTGCCGTTACACCCGCCATCTCGACACCCCCACCTTCCGCATCCTCAAGCAGATGTTCCCCGGGTCCTACACCGCCGTGCTGCCCGCAAGCCGCGAGGTGCCCCGGCATTTGCAGAACAACCAGACCGTGGGTCTGCGCATCCCCGATCATGCGTTCTGTCTGGCCATCTCAGCCCTGGTCGGCGAGCCCATCATCACCACCAGTTGCAATCGTGCCGGTGAAGACCCCCTTCAGAACGCCTGGGAAATCGAAGAGGAAATGGGGCATATGCTGGATCTGGTCATTGATTGCGGGCAACCCTCGGGCCTCGCCAGCACCGTGGTGGACATGACGAATGACGAACCGGTCGTCCTGCGCCTGGGTGCGGGGGCTTGGCCGCCCGCATGACCCGCCCGACCCTGCTCAAGCAAGCCATCGCCGCCCTGCGCCAATCGCCGGGACTGACGCCAGGCGAACCCATCCTCGCGGCCATGTCCGGCGGCGTCGATAGTTCGGTCATGGCCGCCCTGCTGCAGGCTGCAGGCTTCCAGGTCGTCGGCGTATCCATGAACCTCTTCGCGAAGGATCCGAGCGAGGAATCCCTGGGCCGCTGCTGCACGCTGGACGATTTCCAGGATGCGCGCCGCGTCGCTTACGAGCGCGACTTCCCGCACTACGTCATGGATTTCCAGAAAGAATTCCAGCACACCGTCATCGCTCCCTTCATCGACACCTACCTGCGCGGGGAAACCCCCAGCCCATGCATCCTCTGCAACCAGCACCTGAAATTCGACGCGCTGATGCGCAAGGCGGATGAACTGGGCATCCGCGCCGTGGCCACGGGACACTACGCGCGCATCACCCACGATGCGGATGGCTGGCATCTGCGGAAGGCCCTGGACGCGGCCAAGGATCAGAGTTATTTCCTCTTTCATCACACGCAAGCCACCCTGGCGAGAACCCTGTTCCCGCTATCCGAGCTGAGCAAGCCCCAGGTGCGGGCGCTCGGCGCAGAACTGGGCCTGCATCTGGCTGAAAAACGCGAGAGTCAGGAAATCTGCTTTGTGGGCAACGACCGCTACGACACCTACATCGAGCGCGAAGGCCGAGCGCCCGAGCGCATTCCCGGCGAAATCCGCCTCCTCGAAGATGGCCGGACCCTGGGTACCCATCAGGGATTCTGGCGCTACACCATCGGCCAACGCAAAGGCCTGGGCATCGCCCATGTGGAACCGCTCTATGTGGTGCGCCTGGAGCCATCCACCGACACCGTCTGGGTGGGCGGGAAGAAGGATCTCCCAGGGCAAAACCTGCTGGCGAGGGACCTCCATTGGTGTGTGCGGGATTTCCCTGCCCCTGGAACGTGTCTGACGTGCGCGGCTCGAATCCGCTCCCGCAGCCCCGAAGCCCCCGCCACCCTCGAGCTGCTGGCCGATGGACGCGCCCAGGTCACCTTTGACGAGCCCCAGATGGCCATTACGCCAGGGCAAGCCATTGTTTTCTATCAAGGTGACGAACTGCTGGGCGGCGGCTGGATCGATCAGCCAAGGCCAGCAGAATCTACCGAGTGAATCCAACGGAAGGGAAAACGCTCGCGAATCCCTGGAAACCGGATGCAAGTCAAACAGGGCAAAAACAGCCCCCTACAGGCCTGCCCGCCCACCATCCCGTCCACGCCGAACGACGCCCACTGCATCCACACTTAAACCGTAAAATATTGCATTAAAGCAACTTACAATATATTCACATTTCATCGACAAGAACCAACCCCCAAGCCCATCGGAAGTTGGCACCGCCTTCGCACTGCCCTTGGCGACCGGCACGGATGCTGCCGTGACAGACCGCCAAGGAGGACATCATGGTCTCGATTTTGAACAATGTCGCGGCACTCGGGGCTTCCCGTCAGCTGGAGATCACCAACGGTGGCCTTCAGAAAACCATTGAGCGCCTGACCACGGGTCGGCGCATCAACCGCGCTTCTGACGACGCAGCCGGGCTGGGCATCAGCAACAAGCTGGGCGCAGATATCCGCATCGCCAACCAGGGCAAGCGCAACGCTAACGACGGCGTCAGCTATCTGCAGGTGGCCGACGGCGTGCTGGATGAAGTCACCAATCTGCTGACCCGCGCCGCTGAGCTATCAGAACAGGCCAAGACCGGCACCATCAGCAACTCCAACCGCACAAATATCGACGCTGAGTTCCAGAACATCATCAAGAGCATCGCCGATATCGGCGTGAATACAACCTTCAACGGCGCGAGCATCTACGGAGCGGCCGCGACGGTTTCTGTCGGCACCTTCTCACCCATCGGCATCAGTATCCCGGTCATCGCCTCAAGCACTGTTTCCGCACTTGGCCTAACGGCGAACCAAGGGGCAACGCTCGGTACCAATCTACAATCGGACACGGCAGCATCTGCTGCCGCGGGCTTGATCATGAGCGCGCTGGAATCCGTCAGCAACGTGCGAGCCTCCATCGGCGCGACGATGCAGCAGATCACCTCCATCTCCAACTCCCTGGGCATCCAGGTGGAGAACTTCACCGCAGCCTACTCCCAGATCCGGGACGCCAATATCTCGGATGAAGTGGTGAGCCTGACCAAGTATCAGATCCTGAACCAGTCGGGTACCAGCGCCCTGGCCCAAGCCAACCAGTCCGCCCAATCCATCCTGTCGCTGCTGAAGTAGCTCCCACTCCCGCATTCCAAATCGCATGATCAAAGGGCCAGACCGGCAAGGGTCTGGCCCTTTGGTGTAACGCGAACAGGCCGCCCGAGGGCGGCCTGTTTGGAGCGGGTGATGAGATTTGAACTCACGACTTCAACCTTGGCAAGGTTGCACTCTACCACTGAGTTACACCCGCTTGGATGTGGTCACGAAGACCGGTAGAGATTGGAGGCGCCGATCGGAATCGAACCGATGAATGGCAGATTTGCAGTCTGCGGCCTTACCACTTGGCTACGGCGCCCTGGTTTTCAAAATAGCACGAGCCGCATGATGCGGCTCGTGGTTTGGAGCGGGTGATGAGATTTGAACTCACGACTTCAACCTTGGCAAGGTTGCACTCTACCACTGAGTTACACCCGCGTGGTGAACTTCAATGGTAGCAGGGCTTGGCGAGACGTCAATCAAAATTTCCATCGACCTGGGTTGGATCAGGGGGATGGCAATTTGCTCATCCTGCGCGATCCTGGGCGGATGATCACACCCGTTGCGACCGCACGCCCGGCTTCTTCGCCCGGAGCGCCATTCCTGCCCTTGGCGTTCCGATTCATCCTGAGCTTTGGCTTGGCCGTGCTTCTCCTGGCGCTGCCCGCCGAGACGAACCACCCCACCCATGAGAACGTCTATTTCACCCTGTTGGCGGCTTTCTTCTGCGAAAGCGTCTGGGAATGCGGGCGCTCGCTCAAGCGAACCGGCAAGCCATTCGGCACCCCATCCCTTCTGTGGATCAGGATCAACCTCCTGCTAGACATCCTGCTGATCGCCCTTCTGATCGCCTACCAGGGCGTCGATCAGGAGCGGTTCACCACGGCCTACATCTTCCCGGTGCTGGCCTCGGCGTTCTACCTGGGTATCCCAGAGATCGTCGGCGTAGGGATCGTGACCTCCCTGTTCCATATCCTCAGCTTTTTTCTTTTCTCCACAGGCGCCCTGCCCGCCTTCGGGCACTCCGGCCCCATCGGGGATCTGGAACCATCGAGGGGCTTTTTCGTCCTCGGTTTCGCGACGATCCAGATCCTCATGGCGGTGCTGGTCGTCGTGCTCATCCGCAAGCACCTGGAGACGCTGCGCAGCACCCTGCAGCAGTCCGAAGCGACCGTGGACGAGCTATCAGCGCTCTACCGGAGGGTCTTCGAATCCATGTTCTCAGGACTGGTCACCCTGGACATGGAAGGACTGGTCACCTCTGCCAATCCCGCCGCCGAAAACATCCTGCATCGCCCTTTGCCTCTGGGCATGAACCTCATGGAGCTGGGACTCCATGACCTGTTTCACCATCAGGGATTTTCCCGGGAACAGCGATTCGAGCGGGAATTCACACTGGAGAACGGCTCGCGGCGCATTCTGGGCGGCAATGTGGCGCCGATTCGCGATAGCGAAGGCCACCAGAACGGACACCTGCTGCTGTTCCAGGATTTGACAGATTTGAAAGCACTGGAAGAACGGACCCGGCTCAACGAGCGTCTGGCCGCCGTAGGCGAGCTCTCGGCAGAACTGGCCCATGAGCTCCGGAATCCCGTGGCTTCCATCCAGGGCTGCGCGCAGATTCTCGGGAAAGGCGATCAACCACAGGCCATGCAGCAGCGCGTGCTGAAGATCCTGCAGCGGGAATCCGATCGCGTCAGCGGTTTGGTCAGCGACTTCCTGGATTTCACCCGACCGCGCGCGGTATCGACGCAACCCTGCTGGCTGCCGACAATGATCGACGAGATCCGGTCAAGCTGGGAGACCGATCCGCGCAGCTCCGGAATTCCGCTCCACATCGAGGCTTCACCGGAAGTCTACATCCTGGGTGACCAGAAGTGCATTCATCAGGTTTTCACGAACCTCCTCAGCAATGCCCGCAAAGCCCTTCGAACCGCCAACCGCAGGGAGGTGAGGGTCCGATTCCAACAGGCCGCCCAACGGATCGAAATCACGGTGGAGGATTCGGGCTGTGGCATGAGCCCAGATCAGCTCAAGACCGTGTTCCTGCCCTTCGCCAGTGGATTCCAGGAGGGAACGGGACTCGGCATGAGTCTCGTCTTCCAATTCGTTCAGCGCATGGGCTGGGATATCCGGATTGAGAGCAGGGAAGGTGAAGGCACCCAGGTGTTCCTTGGCGTCCCTCTCGCGTGACTATTCGCCTTGCGGATCTGCCGCCAAGATGCCACCTTTGAGCAATTCGATCACGACTGGATCCGCCATGAACCGCAAGCTCATCCGCCCGAATTTTGACGAAATCAAGGAGAAGATCGGGCGCGCCCCGAAGACGGCCCCAATCGAACCTCCGACCACCACCCCTATGCCCGTGGACCCCATCACCGGCGGCGCGATCAATCCCAACGCGGCCAGTGTTCCACAGGGCCTCGGCAGCCCGCGCCGCAAGATCGCCCCCCCAGAGCAGACAAATGCCGAAAGTTTCTATTACCTGAAACAGATGCAGGCAAAGACGCCCATGGTGGTGGTTTTGCAGAATGACGAGAAGCTGCGCGGCGTCATCGAGTGGTACGACAAGCATTGCCTGAAGATCAACCGCATCAAGGAGCCGAACCTGCTGGTTCCGAAGCACAACATCAAATACATCTACAAGCAGGATGAAGAGCCCCGCATCCGCCGAAGCCGAACCAGCAAAAAGGAAGAGACTTCGACCCCCGAGGTGGATCTTCCCCTGTACGACTGAGGCCGCCTTCCCCCATGAGCCAACGCCCCAACATCGTGATCACCTTGGGCGATCCCTGCGGAATCGGCCCTGAGCTGCTGTTGCGCACCCTTCACATCATCACGTCCTGGTGTGATGCCACCATCGTGGGTTCTCGGATCGGCCTGGAACTGCTAGGTCCTTGGCCGTCCCTGCCAGTCGAATGGGGCTGGGAAAAACCCTTCGCCGTCGCGCCCGAAGAGGAAAGCCCAAGCCTAAGTTCCACGCTCTGGACGCAGGATGCGGCCTCCGGCCAGCGCGGCAGAGCCCTATGGATTGATCCTTGCCCCGATGTCACCGCGCAGCAGTTGACCATCGGCGTGGGTTCCGCCGCCTCGGGGCGCTGTGCGGTCGAAGCCGTGAGAACCGGCGCTCATCGCGTGCTTCGCGGTGCCGGCGACGCCCTCGTGACCCTGCCGCTCTCCAAGGCCGCTGCCCACGCCGCCGGATACGCCATCCCAGGCCATACGGAATTCCTGCAGCAGCTTTCAGGTTCTCCGATCACACGCATGGCCTTCGTAAGCCCCAGCCTGTGGGTCGTCCTGCACACGGTCCACCAGAGCCTGCGCTCGGTGGTGGCCGAACTCTCCGTGGATGGTGTGGCGGAGACGCTGACCTTCGCGGCGGACCGGTTCATGCGCCTTTCCGGCAAGCTCGACCTGCGGGTCGCCCTGTGCGCGCTCAATCCCCACGCGGGAGAGGGCGGCGCGTTCGGCGACGAGGAATCCATCCTGAAAGAAGCCATCGTGCAGGCCGAAGCCTCCTTCGTCGAGTTTCGCCGGGCCGGGGACCAGACCCCCTTCTCACACGTGCGCTCGCCCTTCATCCCAGGCCCAGCCCCCAAGGATTGGGCCCTTTTCCCGAACCGGGTTCCCATGGCCGAGATCAGCGATCAGCGCGAGATCGAAGTCTTCCAGCCAGGATCGCGAAGCGCCAAACCGCACCACCCCTCGCCCCAGTTCTTCGGGCCCTTGCCTTCGGACACCCTCTTCCAGCGTGCGGCTGCGGGCGAATTCGATCTCGTGGTCGCCCTGTACCACGACCAGGGCCTGATCCCCATCAAGGTCCTGGAACCCAAGACCGCCGTGAACTTGACGCTGGGGTTGCCCTTCATCCGGACCTCGCCAGACCACGGAACGGCCTTCGACAAGGCCGGGCAATGGGTCGGCGATCCCACCAATTTCCTGGAAGCAACCGCCCTGGCGATTCGCCTGGCGGAACGAACCCAGGCGCCCAAAGGGAACCCCTAGATGGCTTTGCGGCACAAGAGGTAAGGAGTTTTAATGAACGCGACCGCCCTGATCCTGGCCCACGGCCAGAGCGAGTGCCTGTGCTCCAACCTGCCCCCGTGCCTCCACGCCATCCTTGGCGATGCGGCGCTGTTATGGGTCCTGCGCGCCTTGCCTGAAAACATCACCCAGGCGCGAGTGTTCCATGACGGCGATACGCGAATTTCAGAGGCCATGGAACGATGGAGCAAGGAAGGCCTCCTGCCCTGTCCCGCATCCACCTTGAACGCCGAGGACTTTGACACCCTGGGCGAGGCGCCCATCCTGGTTTTGCGGGGCGATGCCCCGCTGATTGCCTTCAGTGGTCTTCTGGACGGCCTCGACGCAAAAGACATCACCAACAAGGCATCTCTTCCGGGATTCTTCACCGTTCAATCCGCCAAAGCGTTATTGACAGTTCCTGGCAAAGACCTTCCCGAGACCAAAGGTCTTCGCATCATCGCCAACCGTCGGGACATCGCCGCACTCCAGACGCAGGCACGCACGGCCATCAACGATCGGTGGATGGATCGGGGCGTGACGATCGTCGACCCCGCCTCGACGTTCATCGGCCCTCGCGTGGAGCTGGCACCGGATGTCCTGATCGAACCCCAGGTCCGTCTTGAAGGCAGCGTGCACATCAGCCGCAGCGCGCGCATTGGCCAGGGCTCGATCCTCCAGGACACCGTCATCGCCGAGGATGTCGAGATCAAGCCCTATACGCTCTCTCAAAGCGCGCAGGTGGGACCAAGTGCCATCGTCGGCCCCTTTGCCCGCCTGCGCGAAGGCTCGGTGCTGGAAGCCCGCGTTCATGTGGGCAACTTCGTGGAGACGAAGAAGACGACGCTCCACGCGGGCGCCAAAGCCAATCACCTCACCTATCTGGGCGACGCCGAAGTGGGCGAGATGACCAACGTGGGCGCCGGGGTCATCACCTGCAACTACGACGGCTTCCGCAAACACAAGACAGTCATTGGCAAAAACGTTTTCGTGGGTTCTGACACGCAGCTGATCGCACCCGTGACGATCGGCGACGGCGCGCTGCTGGCTGCGGGAAGCACCATCTCGCAGGATGTCCCTGGCGACGCTCTGGCCATCACCCGCGCGACTTTGACCGTCAAAGCGGGATCAGCAGCTCGTCTTCGCGAGAAACTCCGTAATCAGATCGGCTAAGCTAGAGACTGTGATGCGATACGACAATGGTTTTTCATGCTGACATCCTTGCTTGACAAGATTGGACGACGCGCACTGGTTGCGCTCGAACAGGCTGGCGATTTTTCGGTCGTATCCGGCCGCGCCTTCGCAGCGGTCTTCAGGCGCCCTTTCGACACGGCGAACTTGATGCGACAGTTCGTGGCGGTTGGCGTGAACAGCATCCCCGTCATCGTGCTGACTTCGCTGGCGGTGAGCCTCGTGTTCGCCCTGCAGCTCGCCTATGGATTCAAGCAGTTCCAGGCGGAAGGCCTGGCCGCGCAGGTGAACGGCCTCGCCATCACCCGTGAACTGGCCCCAGTCATCTCGGGACTCATGCTCGCCGGACGCGTGGGCAGCGCCATGGCGGCCGAACTGGGCACCATGCAGGTCACGGAACAGATCGACGCCCTGGAATGCCTGGCGACGGACCCCGTTCACTATCTGTTTGTCCCGCGCCTGCTGGCCTCGGCCATCATGCTGCCCCTGCTCACGGCCATGGCCATCTACGTCGGCTACTGGGGCGGCTACATGCTGCTGGTGGGCGCCGAAGGTCAAAGCGCCACGGTCTACGCCAGCGATTTTTACAAGCTGCTGGATGTGCGCGATGTCCGCATCGCGCTCACCAAGGCCCTGGTCTTCGGGATCATCATCGCCCTGGTGGGATGCTGGCGCGGCTATCGCACCCAGGGAGGCGCCGAAGGCGTGGGCAACGCGCCCACCAGCAGCGTCGTCACCTCCTCGCTATGGATTCTCATCGCAGACTTCTTCCTTACCAAGCTCCTGCTGGTCTGAGGCTCTTTTGGAACCAAATTCTCCCCTCATCGACGTGGTGAACCTGTCCAAGGCTTTCGGCCCCAAGGTGGTGTTGTCCAACGTCAATCTCTCGGTCAAGGAAGGTGAGAGCCTCGTGGTGCTGGGCGGATCCGGCACCGGCAAGACGGTGCTCCTGCGCAACATCATGGGCCTGCTGACGCCAGATTCCGGCCACGTCTCCGTGGATGGCAACATTATCCACCAGCTCAAGCGCGACGAATTGTTCCAGGTGCGCAAGAAGATCGGAATGTGCTTCCAGATGGCGGCCCTGTTCGATTCGATGACCGTCGAGGGCAACATCGGCTTCCCGCTCAAACGCCATACCCAGATGAGCCCAGGCGAGATCGCCGATCGCGTGGACGAGTGCCTGAACCTCGTGGGCCTGAGGGGCTGCCAGAAACTCAAACCCTCGGAGCTGTCCGGTGGCATGAAGCGCCGCGTGGGCTTTGCCCGCGCCATCGCCCTGAAGCCCCAGATCCTGCTCTTCGACGAGCCGACGACGGGCCTGGATCCGGTCATGACGGATGTCATCGGGCGCGTGATCCTGGACCTCAAGCATGAGCTGGGCGTCACCACCATCACCATCACGCACGATCTGAAAAGCGCCTTCGAGATCGCGGATCGCATCGCCCTGCTCTTCCGCGGTGAAGTCATCGCCTGCGAGCCCGGCAGCACCTTCCGCGATAATCCGCACCCCATCGTTCAGCAGTTCCTGCGCGGCGACGCCGATGGGCCGTTCCTGCAGGATCCACCGCCACCCAAACGAACCAACCATGCGATCTACCATCCATTGACCGGGGTTGCCCCATGAAGCTTGAAACCAAAGTCGGCGCCTTCTTTCTCGCCAGCCTCGTCGTCCTGGGCATCTTGATCTTCCGCACCCAAAAGATTGATTTCTTCGGCAAAAAGTCCGAACGCGACTTCGCGCTGGAATTCAAGCAGGTCGCGGGTTTGACGCAGCAGGGCAAGGTGCTGGTCGCCGGTGTCAAGGTGGGCAGCGTGCAGGAAATCCGCCTTGAGCGCAGCCGCGCCCGCGTCGTCATCTCCGTCGATCCCGCCGTACCCATCTACAGCGACGCCAGCGCCACGCTGAGCTCCATCGGCATCCTGGGCGAGAAGTACGTGGACCTGGACCCCGGACATCCCGAAAGCGGCCCGCTGGCCAATCGCAGCCTCATCGCCAGCAAGGAGGGCGTCGGTCTCGATAGCCTGATGGAAACGCTGGCCGCCATCGGCAAGGACGTGAAGGGCATCACCCAGGCGCTGAACGAATCCATCGGCGGCGAAGCGGGACGCCAGAAGCTGGATGAGATCGTGGACAACATCCGCGTGCTGACCGGCGAATTCCGCGCCATGGCGCAGGAGAACCACGGCGCCATCAACGAGACGATGGCCAACGCGGCCGCCGTCAGCGCAGAACTGCGCGATCGCCTGCCCAAGCTGGCCCAGCAGTTCGAGGATCTGGGCCGCAATCTGAATGGCATGGTCAACGACACGCGCCCCGAGGTGAAGGGTTTGGTCGTTGATGTGCGCAAGCTGGCGCAGAATTTCCAAACGACGTCCGAAAATATCCGCTCCATCACGGACAAGGTAAACAAGGGCGAAGGCACCATCGGCAAGCTGCTCAACGACGAAGCCACGGTGCAGAAGATCAACACCGCCGTGGATAACGTGAACGAGCTGCTTGGCGGCATCAAGAACATGGAGCTGCGCCTGGATATGGGTGGTGCGCAGTGGACCAAGCGCGGGGATTCCCAGACGGGTCTGGGCATCGAGATCGCGCCCCGCAAGGACTACTGGTATTCCATCGGCCTCTCCAGCACCCCCGATGGCAAGATCTCCGAAAGCACGCGCGCCAGCGGCGCGATCGACCCGGTCACCGGCCTGCCCACGGGCGCGCTGGATAAGACCCGCTTCGTCACGACGGACCAGGCTTTCACCGTATCTGCGGAATTCGCCAAGCGCCTGGGCGAGCACTTCGTCCTGCATGGCGGCATCATCGACGGCAAGGGCGGCGCCGGTGCGGAATACCGCGCCATGGACGACCGCTTCCGCCTGGGCGCCCTGGCCTACGACTTCACCAAACGCGACGACAAACCCAACCCCCGCTACCGGGTCACCAGCAGCTTCCAGTTCTGGAAGGGGCTGTATGTCCAGGCGGGCGTGCAGGACATCGGCAACCGCGAACTGCGCACGTTCTTCGCGGGCGGCGGCATCCGCTGGACGGACAACGATCTGAAGAAGCTCGTGGGACTCGCCGCGGGAGGCTCCAAATAGCCATAATGGAGAGGCATGCGTAGACCGCTCCTCATCCCCGGTGCCTCCCCAGGCCTCTTTCTCGCCTTCCGGCGCGGCATTCCTGTGGCCCTTGCGCTCGCGGCCCTGATCGGCGCGATCCTGGTGCCGCACGCGCGCCTGCCCTTCCTGGTCTTGGCGATCGCCTGTCTTGTCGAGCTGTGGCCGACCTTCAAGCAAGGCCGACGCTACCAGCGGGACCGCGTTTCCATCGTGCGCCACGAGGGGCTCTGGGTGAAAGCTCTCCGACCGCTGGCTCGTCTCCTCGGCCGGGAGACTGACTGGGTGCTGTCCTTCTGCGCCTGGAACAACCTTCAGGTCGGGAGGCTTTTCGAGGCGGAGCGAGCGCGCAAGGCATTGGTGCTGCTGCCCCACTGCATCCAGCTGGCCTCGTGCAAGGCCGAGATCCTGACGGATCTCACGACCTGCCGCGCCTGCGGGCTGTGTCCCGTGGGAGATGTGCTGGAAAACGCCCTGACCCAACGCTGGGATGTGCGCATTGCCAACCGCAGCCACAAGGCCTATCGCCAGGCGCGGGAATTCGCCCCGGATCTCATGGTGGCCGTGAGCTGCACGGATCGTCTGCTCAAGGGGCTGCTCAAGTTCCCCGATGTGCCCTCGCTGGCGATCCCGCTGGGGCTGCCCCACGGCATGTGCGTGGACACGACGTTCTCGCCGTCGCTCATGGTCGCCGCGATGGAAGCCTACGTGGAACCCAAGCCAGAGCCCAAAACTGAAGCCTCGAGCTCCAATATCCAGCCCCTTCACCGGGAGGACATCGCGTGACGGACTTCCGCATCCGCCGTTTCTTCGAGCGCCTGATCGGCCCACGGGCCTTGGCCTACATGCTGCATCTGCGCCCCCTGGAATGGCCCATCATGAGCGCCCATTTCCTGCTGGGTGCCCTGATGGCCAAAGGGCTGCACCTGCCCATCCCCGCAACGCTGCTGGGCTGGTTCGTATTTGTGGCGCTGATGAACGGCGGCACCATGGCCGTCAATAGTGCCTTTGATCAGGACGAGGGGGATGTCGGCTACCTGCGCCAACCACCCAAGCCACCGCGCCATCTCTTCGCGTTTTCCATGGTCCTGCTCGCCGCATCGCTGGGCCTGGGCTTCCTGCTCCCCCGCGCCTTCGCGTGGAGCAACGCCGCGTGCGTCATCATGTCGGTGCTCTATTCCGTGCCTCCCGTCCGCCTCAAGGCGCGCGCGGGATGGGATCTCGTCATCAACTGCGTGGGCTTTGGCCTACTTACGCCCCTGGCGGGATGGGGGCTGACGGGGCGACCGGTAACGGGGGCTTTTTGGTGGGCGGGATGGGGCTTCGCGCTGTTGTTTGGATCCCTCTACCCTATGACCCAGATCTACCAGATCGAGGAGGACCGTTCCCGCGGCGACCGCACCCTGGTGATCCATCTGGGCGAGACCTGGAGCCTGCTGCTGTCCCTGCTGCTGGCGCTGGGAGCCCACGGCTGCTTCCTTATGGGCTTGATGCGCGGAGGCTTCCATGTGCTGCCGATCCTGGTGTCGCTCGCGGCCTGGATGGCGGTGATCCTGCCCTGGATCGCGCGCTGGCGGCGCATGACGCCCCACCAGCACGAAGCTGGCATGTACCGGGGGCTGGTGGCCTGGGCCGTGACCGACATAAGCCTGTTGATCCTGATGTGGCCGCGATGCTGATCCCATCGGTGCAACCCGACTTTCCCCTGGCCTGGGGGTTTTCCACCCGTCTGGACGCCGCCGGAACCCTGCCGCAGCGACGTCTGAACCAAATCCACGGCACGCGCATCGTCGAGGCCTCGGACCGGGTCCAGGACGCCGACGGCCTGTGGACGCAGCAGCCTGGCTTGCGCATCGGCGTGCGCGTGGCGGACTGTGTGCCCGTACTGCTCGCGGGGCGCGTGGGCCATGACACCTGGATCGCGGCGCTCCATGCAGGATGGCGCGGCGCCGTGGGAGCCAGCGAGGGCCGCGAGCCGGGCATTCTGCGGCTGGGCGTGCAGCGTTTCCTGGACCTCGGAGGTTGCCCGGAAGCCCTCTTCTGGGCCTTTGGGCCCTCCATCCAGCGGTGCCATTTCGAGGTGGGCCCCGAGGTTATCGAAGCCGCCCGGCGCGATCCCGCCTGGCACGATAACCTGGCCCAGATGGGCCCCCACGGGCGTCCCCATCTCGATCTCCACGGCTTCCTGCGCGCCCAGGCCCATCATCTCGGGCTCGATCCCGCGAGGAACGGCTCCGTACCGCGCTGCACCGTCTGCGAACCCGAAGTCCTATATTCCTTCCGCCGGGGGGACCAGGAGGGCCGGCAATGGGGCTGGATCGAGATCCTGGATCGTTAGGAACCACCCGCGTTGCGCTAAAAGCCATCGAACGAGGACGCCCTTTCCCGCAAAGGCTTGAACGAGATGAACGATTTCGACGCACTCTACCAAAAAGCCCTGGAGGCCTCCGTCCTTGGCAGGATCAAGGAAGAGCTTCGGAACCCCGACAAGATCCAGAACTTCGACAAGCATCAGCTGGACTGCATCCTGAACCCGGATCGCCATCCACCCGTGCTGCGGATTTCCGACTGCCTGTGCGAGGACAAGGAAAAGAAAGCCTGCGGCGATGTGTGCTTTTTCGATGCGATCCAGAAAGACGAAACGGGCAACGTCGTCATCGATCCAGAGAAGTGCGTCGGATGCACGGCATGCCTGGATCACTGCAAGTCAGGCAATCTGGTGGAGCGCAAGGATCTCCTTCCGGTCTTCGAGCTCTTGAACGAGCCCGGCGCCCAGGTCTTCGCGCTGATCGCTCCGGCCTACATCAGCCAGTTCAGCGCCGACGTGACCCCCGGCAAGCTGCGTAGCGCGTTCAAGCGCCTTGGGTTCACGGGCATGATCGAGGTCGCCCTGTTCGCGGACATCCTGACCCTGAGAGAAGCGATGGAGTTCGACCATTCCATCCAGACGGACAAGGATTTCCTGCTCACCAGCTGCTGCTGCCCCATGTGGATCGCCATGATCCGAAGGATCTACAGCCAGCTCGTTCCCCACGTCCCGCCGTCCGTCTCCCCGATGGTCGCCTGCGGGCGCGCGATCAAGCTGCTGCACCCCTCCGCGAAGACCGTATTCATCGGGCCCTGCCTCGCCAAGAAAGCCGAGGCCAGGGAGAAGGACATCGCCGATGCGGTCGACCATGTGCTCACCTTCCAGGAGGTGCGCGATATCTTCGACATGGCGGGCATCCGCCCCCAGGAAGAACCCGAGGATCAGCGCGATCATTCCTCCACGGCTGGACGCATCTACGCGCGGGCCGGGGGCGTCAGCAAGGCCGTGCAAAGCACGGTGGATCGATTGCATCCCAATCGCCCCATCCCGCTCAAAGCCGAGCGTGCGGATGGGGTTCCGGCCTGCAAGGCGCTGCTCGAAAAGATCAAGACGGGACAGATCGAATCCAACTTCATCGAAGGCATGGGCTGCGTCGGGGGCTGCGTGGGCGGCCCGAAAGCCTTGATCCCGCAGGAAGAGGGCACCGAACAAGTAAACCGCTACGCGCTTGAGGCCAACTGCTTCACGCCCGTGGACAATCCCTACGTCATGGACCTGCTCCATCGCCTGGGCCTGGATTCCATCGAAGCCGTGCGCGAAGACACGCGCATCTTCTCGCGACAGCTCTGAATCCGCGTCAGACCAGCGGTAGATGGAAGTGAACGAGGGTGCCTTCACCTTCGTTCTGGATCTCGATCTCGCCCAGATACGATGCCAGGATCTGCTTGCAGGAAGCAAGGCCCTGCCCCAGCGCGCGAACGCCCAGAATCGTGGCGTGATGCAGTTCCATGAAGGGCTCGAAGGCGCGCTCCAGTTCCGTGGGAGGGATGGGTCCGCCTTCATCCAGGCATTCCAGATGGAAGACTGCTTCATCCCCCCAGGAACGGATGTTCAGGGTGATCGAGGCGGTGGGTCCACCCAGCGCGTGCTGGACCAGCAATTGGAACAAGCGTGCGAAATCGCTGTAGACGCCATAGACCCGGCCAACGGGCGCCTCGAAATGCAGGGAGAGCTGAACGCCGGCGGGGATGACGCCTTCGGCTTCCAGCAATTCGGCCTCCTGCATGAACAAATCGTGCAGATCCAGCCACTCGGGGCGCGTGCCTTCGCGCCCAGCCCGGCGCAGCAGCGCCTTGAGCAATCCATCGATCTTGGCGACCGCCTCCCGGATCTCCGCCACCGGAGCGAAGGCCTCGGGACTTGCGGCTTCGAAGTTCTTGGCGAGCGCGCGGCTCTGGGCCTGGAGCGTGTTCACCGGCCGTTCCAGGCGGTGGGTGATCTTGACGAACAGATCTTCCAGCAGATCCTGGCGGTCCTGGCGGTTGAGATCCGCCCGCGCCTTCTGAAGATCAAGGAAGGCGTTCTCCATGCGTTCGTAGCTGGAAGCCAGCGCGCGATTGCTTTCATCCAGGCTGTGGATGCGCTCCGCGTTCTCGATGGAGATCTGCGCCAGCTTGGCCTGAAGAGTCATGACCTCGAGTTCGTGGGGCCGGAATGGATCTCCCGCCGAACGCTCAAAGGTCCAGAACCCCCACAGCGTCTCGGGCAGCTCGCGGTTCCGCAGCATGATCAGGCTGCACTCCGAATCCGAATGCCAGCAGTCCAGGGCGAGGCCCTCGTCCCAGATCCGCTGCTGAT
Organism: Holophaga sp.; assembly: GCA_035352715.1. GTDB lineage: Bacteria > Acidobacteriota > Holophagae > Holophagales > Holophagaceae > DAOPYE01. Next base: position 55,117 of record DAOPYE010000003.1, read on the forward strand.
GCAGGGCTTCGCCGCTCAGGACATCCTGGGTCAGGCTGGCCGCCCGCTGCAGAAAGGGGTGGTCCAGGGGCAGCGTCGGCGCTTCATGCAAAGCCCCATCCCACCACACATGGCCATCCCAATAGCCGCCGCTGCCATCCAGGCGGTAGAGGTACATCCGCTCCACGCGGCCCTCGGTCTGTGTATGGGCGAACGCCCGCTCGATCAGCTTGCCGGAATCGCGCTCCCCAAAGAGATCATGGCTCGCCGCCAACAGGCGCGACAGGCTGCGATTGCGATGCTCCAGGGCCTGTTGGGCATCCAGCAGCTTCCGGTTCGCGTCCTGGGCCTCGCGCAGCTGCGCCTCCAGATGCGCCAGCATCTGGGCGTTGAACTGCCGCAGCACCTTCTCCTCGCGGGATTTCTCGACCCTTTCCCGCTGGCCGCGCAGATAGCCTTCCACCTGCTTGACGAAATTGAAGGGATCAATGGGCTTAGGGATGAAGCCATCGCAGCCCGCCACCAGCGCCGTCTCCCGGTCGCTCTTCAGCGTCTTGGCCGTGAGCGCCACCACGGGGATGTCTATCAACTCCGGATGCTGCTTGAACTTGATGGCGATCTCGAAGCCAGAAAGCCCCGGCAGATTGATATCCAGCAGCACCAGGGCGGGCTTCACCAGCAGCGCCATGTCGAAGCCCTTGAGGCCTTCTTCCGCCCAATGCATCTCGTAGCCCGCCTGCCCCAGCAGCCGCTGGACGAGCCTCCAGTTCACGGGGTTGTCCTCGATGCACAGGATCCGAAGCGGCGCGCTCATGCACACTCCCGAGCCAGAAGGGGCATCTCAACGGTGAACGTGGTGCCATGGCCCTTTTGGCTTTCCACCAGGATGCGCCCGTCCATGAGGCCCATCAGACGCTGGGAGAGCGCAAGTCCCAGGCCGGTTCCGCCAAAGCGGCGGGTGATACTCCCGTCCACCTGCTGGAAGGGTTTGAAGAGGCGCTCCATCTCTTCTGGGCTCATGCCGATGCCGGTGTCCCGGATCTGGACCCGCAAATGCTGGCCTTCACATTCCACGCCCACGTTGACCTCGCCGAATTCAGTAAATTTTATGGCGTTGCCCACAAGATTGGTAAAGACCTGTTTGAGGCGAAGTGGATCGCCGGAAACCCGCACCTTTTCCGCTGGAGGCATCCAGCGAAAGCGCACGGGCCGATCCAGGATCAGGCCCGCAGCCAGCACGCCCACCTCGTCCAGAAGCGGCATCGGATCGACTGCCTGCAGATCGATCTCGAACTTGCCCGCTTCGATCTTCGAGAGATCCAGGATCGAATCGATCATGGTTAGCAGTCCGCGCCCGTTCTGAAGAATGATATCCAGATCGTCCTTCACATCCTGGGGCAGGCGTTCCTGGGCGTCCTGCAGCAGCAGGCCTGAAAATCCGATCACCGCATTGAGGGGTGTGCGCAGCTCGTGGCTCATATTGGCCAGGAACTCGTCCTTCATGCGATCCGCCTGCTGCAGCTTCTGGAAACTATCCAGCAGGCTTTCATTCAGTTCCGTGAGTTCCCGTGTCTTCTCCCGGACCTTCTCCTCCAGGGTATCGGCCCAGGCCTGAAGGGCGGTCTGGGATTCCTCCAGCCCCTTCGTGCGTTCCCGCACCAGGTTCTCCAGGTTCGCCCGGATCTCCTCCAGCTCCCAGATGGTCTCCATGAGCTGCCGCG
>DAOPYE010000004.1:0-21821 GCA_035352715.1 Holophaga sp.
CGGCTCCAGCGCCATGCCCTACAAGCGCAACCCCATGCGCAGCGAGCGCATCAACAGTCTTGCCCGATTCGTCCTGGGACTCATGCCCAGCACGTATCAGACCTCCGCGACCCAGTGGATGGAGCGCACTCTGGATGACAGCGCCCACCGGCGCCTGACCATCAGCCAGGGACTGCTGGCGGTGGACGCGATCCTGGTGCTGTACAAGAACGTCGCCTCTGGCTTGGTCGTGAATCCCAGGATGATCGAAGCCCGGTTGATGGGCGAGCTGCCGTTCATGGCCGCCGAGGTCCTGCTGATGGAGGGCGTCAAGCGCGGTGGAGATCGCCAGGATCTCCACGAGCGGTTCCGCGTCTCCAGCCTGGAGGCGGGTCGCCGCATCAAGCAGGAAGGCAAGGGCAACGAGCTGATCTCCCTGCTCGCCGCCGATCCCGCCTGGGGCATGAACGAGGCCGAGATCTCCGCCGTCCTGGACCCCCAGCGCTTCACCGGGCGCGCCTCCGACCAGGTGCGGGCCTTCCTTGAACAGGAAGTCGCCGCTGCTCTCAAGGATCACCAGAAGGCCGAAGTCGCTGAAATTCGCGTCTGATCACCCATAGGATTCCCATGCTGAAACTTGCCGTCATTGGTGCCCAGACCTTGCTGGGGCGCGAACTGGTCCAGGTGTTGGAACAGAGGGATTGTTCCGTGCTGCCTCTGGCCACCGGAGCGTTGACAACGAGCGACGAGGAAGGCGATGTGGTCGTCTTTGCGCCCGAGCCAGCGCTGTTGGAGGGGTTGGATGTCGTTATTATGGCCGACGCGCCGCAGAACCCAGATCTGCTGACGGAATTCCCCGGGCGGGTGCTGGATCTCCGGCCTGACGCGCCGATGGAGATTCCCCCCATGCCACTGGTTGGATCCTGGCCCGAGGACGAGCGCATCCTGCGGGGACGCCCCGCGGTGGAGCAGGTGCTGGCGGTCGCGCCCAGCCTGGTGCAGGGCATCGGCGATCTGGCCGGAACCCATCTCAGCTCTATCGCCAGCATGGGCGATCGTGGTCTGGATGGCTTGATGGAACAGACCGTCGCGGTCCTGAAGGGTGAAGATCCGAATCTTGAAAAACTCGGGTATCGCGCTGCCTTCGAGGTGCTGCCCCAGGTGAGCCGGGGCAATTTGATCGAGGTGCGCGTTCCCGCCTTCCATGGCGATTTCTTGATCCTGCACCTCAAGGCGCAGGCCGAGGCCACGCTCGTGCGCAAGGATGCGCCCCAGGGCGTCCACTGGGTGGATGTCCCGCCCAGCAGCCGCGAAATTGCCGTCAGTGCGGATCTTCTGGCCCATTTCACCCCCTCGGCCGAGGGGCGCGCGGGGATCCTGACGCTTGGGTTCGATCCCATCCTGTGGGGCCTTCTCCGTCCGCTGCTGCGCGTGCTGGGGCTCTGAGGACTCGATGGCCGCCAAGCTGGACGAACCCCAGGGTCGCGGCGATTTCTTCAAGGCCCTGGGCGGCCTCCTGGGCGGCTTCATCGCATCCCGTGTCGAGGAGGCGGTCACCGGCTTGGGGCCCAGCCTTTTGCGCCCGCCGGGGGCGGTCGACGAAGTGCTGTTCCTGGCGACCTGCACGCGCTGCGACAAGTGCCTGCTCGCGTGCCCTGAACACGCCATTCTGCGGGCGTCCTCCGGGTCGGCCCTGGCTATGGGAACGCCCTACCTGCTGCCGCGCAGCCTGCCCTGCTTCCTGTGCCCGGACTTGTCCTGTGTGCGGGCCTGTCCCGATGGAGCGCTCGTCTGGCCGAGCCTCAACGGCGTGGATGGGCCCCGCGCGGTGCGCATGGGAACGGCGCGCATCCGCGAGAACCGCTGCCTGACGTGGGCGACGGAGGAGGCGTCATCATCGGCATCCTGCCGTACCTGCGTGGATCGCTGCCCTTTTCCCGCGGAGGCCATCCGCCTCTCCGCTGCGGAAGACGGTGTCTTGCACCCGGAAGTGTTTGAGGCAGCTTGCACGGGGTGCGGGCTGTGCGCCTTCGCCTGTCCTGTCCCGGAGGGCGCCATCGTCATCGAGCCCAGGCGCTGATTACCGGAATTTCATCGGCAACTCGGTCCAGAGGAAGGCCAGGGTCTCGATGAGAATGAGGATGATGACGATCCATTCCAGGCGGTGATTCTTGCGGTTATTGAGCAGGTCCAGCAGGGTTCCGCCGGCGTCGTTGAGGTAGGACAGCTTTCGATTGATGGCCTCGATGCGCTCATCCAGATCGAACTGGGCGTACAGATCGGAATCCAGATGGGCGAGGGATTCGCTCTCCCAGGTCTCCGGTGGATCGTCGAAAAGCGTCAGGCTCTCCAGCACCACCGCGCGCACATGGAGCGCGAAACCCACGATTTTCAGGACCTCGCGATGGCGGAGCAGCAGGCGTCCCTTGGCCTGGAGCGCGGCGACCACGGGGCTGAACCGGGCCATGGCCTGGCTCACGGAGGTTTCGAAGTAATCCAGCGCAACGCTCTGGGCCAAGGCGAGGCTGATGACGTGAATGGATTCGGGCGTCAGTTCACGCAAGCGCACCGAGTTGAAGTCCACCTCGTCGCTGGCGGCGCCGGTGAAGACGCTCAGGTGATCGCCCGGGCCCTCCAGGCGGTGGCCGGCGTCGGGCAGCCGCTGGAGTTCCTCCAGGATGGTATTGGCCAGGGCATCGGGCGCGTTCCAGAAGACGACGGAGCCGAAACGCTCGATGTAGATCCAGCAGCCCCGCTCCGGCTCGAGCAGCAGCGGGTTGGCGCGCAGCACCGGGTAGGCTGGGTGCAGGGCGCGAAAGGCCTTCGTATCGATGCGGCCCTCGAAGTATTCCGCCCGAAGCCGGTGCTCCTGGACCGGAAAGGGCGATGGGGATTCGGCGGGCTGGGACATGAAGCGCCTTTGCATCCCTCATCGGAAGCCCGGAGGGCAATCCTAAGTCATCCGATGCATCAGGATCGCGCCGGCCGCGGCCACATTGAGGCTATCCATGGCGTTGGCCATGGCGATGCGCACCACGCGATCGCACAGGGTCAGCCAGCGCTCGTCCAGGCCTCGGTCTTCCGGTCCCAGGACCAGCGCTGTGTGTTCAGAGGGCATCCAGCGGCGCGCGTCCAGCGCATCGTCGCGCAAGGCGGCGCCGACGATTTCTGCGGCCGGATGCGCCTGCCTCCAGCGGGCCAGCAGGGGGGCGGGATCTTCGCGCTGGATCACGGGGATCCGCCAGGCCGCGCCCATGGAGACGCGCACCGTCCGGCGCTCGAAAGGTCCCGGCCCTTGTCCCACCAGGATGGCGTCCATGCCCAGGGCCGCGCTGGTGCGCAGCAACTGGCCCAGATTGTCCACATTGTCCAATCGCGGCAGGACCACCAGACGCCGAGCGGCCAGCAGCGTGTCCTCGGAAGGCTCGGGCGGCTGGGCCACGCAGGCCAGAATCCCGCGGTGAAACGCGAAGCCCAGCAGGGATTCCATGTCCGCCTTGTCCGCCGTGAGCCGGTGGATACCGGCATCCAGTTGATCCTGCAGCGCGTCCAGGATCTGAGGTGTGGCCAGCACCGATAGCACGCGCAGTTGCCCGGCGCGATGGGCCTTGAGGGCCTCGTCCACCAGGTAGCGACCCTCGCAAATGAAGCAGGCCCCGGCCGTCGGATGGGTCGCGGTGCGCGATCCGTGCAGGCCGAGGTAAGGCTGGAATTCCGGAGTCTGGTCGAAGGAAGTCGGCAAGGGGCCCTCGCAGGGCACAGTATGCGCCTGGAAACACTTTATTTGCTCATGAGGGGCGCCGACTGCGCCGAAGAGGGAAACATGTCGACTTGGCGATCAGAGGTTTTCCGCACATTTTTCCCATGGGCGTGCATTGCGGTCCAACTTTCAGCGCAGGGGTCCACCACCCAGGCGGAAATCCACGGGAGGGTCCAGACGCGCGATGGGCAGGTGGCTGGCGCGGTGTTGCAGCTGGTGAACCCGGACACGGGCGAGAGGCGCACGGCCCGCTCGGACGGGGAAGGTCGCTATGGGTTCAGGATGGTTCCGCCGGGAACCTACGCCATGGTGGTGCAGGCTCCGGGCCAGATCACCTGGAAGCTTCGGAAGCTTGAAGTGCCCATGGCCTCGGCCCTGGTGGTGGATGTGGACATGAAGGCCGAGAGCGGGGCATCGGTGGTGGTGGAGGCCGAGATCGCCTCCCTGGATCCCGAACGCACCCAGGCCTCGCAGGTGCTGGGGCAGACCCTGATCGAAGCGCTTCCCGTGGATCGCCGCAGCTTTGCGGATCTGAGTCTCACGGTGCCGGGGGTTCGCGCCTCGAATATGCCCACGACGGGCGGCGCGCCGACTTCCGGACTCAGCTTTCAGGGCATGAATGCGCGCCAAAACCGCTTTCTGTTGGATGGCCTGGATAATACGGAAGGGGGCACCGGTGCCATGCGGGCCTCCATCAGTCAGGACGCGATCCAGGAATTCCAGGTGATCACCGGCGGGTATTCGGCGGAGCTCGGCCGCGCCGCGGGCGGCATCGTGAACGCCGTGCTCAAGGGCGGCACCAATACGCTCAAGGGCTCCGCTTTCGTCTTTGATCGTCCAGGGCAGTGGGACGCGCGGAACCCGGATGGCTCCACGGCCAGGGATTTTCGCCAGAGCCAGATGGGGTTCACCCTTGGCGGTCCCATCGTCAAGGATCGCCTGTTCTACTTCGCCAGCCTGGAGCGCTATCGGAAATCCGATCAGAACCCCGTGTCCATCGCGCCGGAAGCCTTGGCGACCGTCCGGGGCGCGGGCTTCGAGGTGGTGGATGGGCGGCAACCCTTCGAGGAGGATCAGACCACGGCGCTGTTGAAGCTGGATTGGAATCCCGGCGCGAATCAGCGGTGGAGCTTCCGGCTGATTCACGATCAGTCGTCGAGCGAGAACCAGATTCCCTGGGGCGGGCTGGTGGCGCGCAGCGCGGGGGGCGCCCTGGATGCGCGCGGAACGACCCTGTCCTTGACGCAACAGTGGCTGGGATCGGAAGCCTGGGTGAACGAAGTCCGGGTTCTGTACTCGCGGCGCCAGAACGCGTACCGTTCCATGGACCCTTCGGGTGGCGTCTCCGTGGGCATCGCGGGCACCGCGACATTCGGGACCCAGCGATTGACGCCCCAGGATACGGACGCCCGGACCTTCCAGTTCGTCGATGTGGCCACGCTGGCCGCTGGGTCCCACACGCTGAAGGTGGGGCTGGATGTGCTGCGCTCCCGCAGCGAGGGCACGGTGGAGCAGAACACGGCGGGCATCTATCAGTTCGTGGCCATCCCCTCCATCAGGCTTGCCACGCCGCTGGCATCCTTCGCCGCCGGGCTTCCCGCCGCCTTTATACAGAGCTGGGGCGAGGCGAGGACCCGCTTCAGCGCGGGATCTGACGCCGTCTTTCTTCAGGATGATTGGCAGATCCACCCCCGCCTGATGCTGAAATTCGGCCTTCGCCTGGAGCATGAATCCCTGCCGATCTTCGAGGATGCCTCCGCCTACCAGGCCCTGCAGCATTCGCCCGCGGGGCAGGATCCGGTCTATGGTCCGGTGCGGTTGCCGGATGGTGAGCATGCCTATTCCCAGCTCTTCCAGGTGCATCGGGACTGGGATCGCACGCGGCTGGCGCCGAGGTTCGCCTTCAGTTGGTCTGCGGCGGAGGGGGTGCGGGCCTATGGGGGCTGGGGGGTCTTCTCCGGGTCTACCCAGCTCGGTCCGCTCTTTGGCGCCCGGCTGTTCAACGATTCGAGAACCAAGACCATGATCCGCACGCTGCTGGATGGTGCGGCCAATTCGCCCTACCTGAGCTGGACCGGACTGGATCCGACATCGCGGAATCGCCGCTATGACGGGGCCCCGGCGAACTACCAGCCGACCATCGTCATCCCCGGTGAATACGGCATGCCCAGCATTCACGCCTGGAACCTGGGATGGGAATGGACGCCAGCCCCGGGCCACTGCTTCACGCTGGATCTGACGGGATCCCGGGGCACGGGCTTCATGAATGTCCGCGATGTGAACGCCTACGTGCCCTATGACATTCCGGCGCTGGGCGTGCAGATCCAGCGCCGCCCGGATATGCGGTTCGGATCGGTGCAGCGCATCGATGGCAGTGGCGAGAGTCGGTATTTCGGTCAGACCATCGCCTGGCGATGGCAGTCCCGCGACGACCTGATGCTCAACGCCAGCTACACCCACGGGAAGGCCGAGGATAACTACATCGACTGGACGCCGGATTTCCAGGGCCAGAACAGCTTTGATCCCACCCAGGAGTGGGGCCCGAGCTGCGAGCAGCAAACCCATCAGGCCCTGGTGAGCGCGGTCTGGCGCAGTGTTTCCAGCCAGACGCTGCTGAAGGATTGGACGGCTTCGGTCATCGCTCGCTATGGTTCGGGCCGCCCCTATTCCAGGCTGGCGGGTTTCGATCGGAATATGGATGGCGATGGCACGACGGATCGGCCGGAGGGCGTGGGGCGGAACCGGGAGTGCCTGCCCGCGACGCACACCGTGGACGTGCGCCTGGCCCGTGGGTTCCAAGTCGGGTCGGCCCGCTTCCAGGCCACCTTCGATGTGTTCAATCTCTTCAATCGCGCCAATGTGCTGCAGGTCCAGAACAATCTGGCTTCGACCGCGCCGGCCTATGGCACGCCCCTGCGCTTTGGCTCCATGCGCCAGCTTCAGTTTGGGCTAAAGGCGGACTTCTGAGGGGCTGCTGTCCAGAAGACCCGGCAGATGCATGGTGACGAAGCGCTGGGGGGCGAGGATGTCCTGATCCCGCATCCAGGCTTCGGCCGAGGCCTGGATGTCTTTCCCGGCTTCGCCCAGCAGGCAGCCCCGCGCATGGCGCACCACCATGGCGTGCAGTTTCATGCGGCAGGTTTCGAAGACCACTTCCGATTGGATCAAGGAGTCCTCGCACTCGATGGGGTTCGCCTGATCCAGTTTCAGCATGGCTTCGAGCTTGAAGGCGAGGGCGTCGGCGTAGGGCGCTTTCTCTTTCCGCAGCTGGCGAACGCAGGTTTGAACCTCGCGGATCGCCTGTCGGTGGCCCCCATCGGCGGTCCGGGCCAGCAGGCCCGCGGCGGTGCGCCCGCGCAACTCGATGGCGGTGATCCTCAAGGGCTGGACCTCCAACAGGCGGGATTTCCGAAGGGCATCCCAATCCAGCATCAGGGCCTCGCGGGCCGCCGCGGGGTTTCCGACGTAGAGCTCGATGTTTACCCGGGACACCAGGTCGTAGAAGTGTTGAAGCAGGAAGTTCTTCTTGGACCACACCTCGATGGCGCGGCCTGTTTCCCGGCGGGCCCGGGTCGGATCGTCCGCCGCCAGGGCGGGCAGGTAGGCGAGGCTGGTCCGCAGCGTGGTGGAGGACATGAGATCGCCCTTTTCGCGGACCTCCTGGAGCAGGCCGGGAAGCTGCACGCGCAGTTCGCGGAGTTCTCCCAGAACCGAGAGGCACAGCAGCTTCTGGTGCTGGGCGATTCTCAGCTCGTAGTCCATGCCCGCGCAGTGCTGTCGGAGCGTGCGTTCGGCGATCTCCAGGTGATCGATGGCCGCGAACCAGCGCCCCTGCATGGTGGCGGCGATGCCGGCGGCCAGATAGGCGCGGGAGAGGGGGTTCGGATGCCCGATGCGCTCCGCCAGCGCCAGGGTGTTGGATTGCAGGGCCCGGGTCTTCTTCAGGCTGCGGCTGCCGTTGCGGGCGACAAAGATGGTTTCGTGGGCCAGGGCGCGGACGATGCGGAACGAGTCGCCCCCATCCAGCGCCAGCAGCAATTGGCGGGTCTGGAAATCTGCGCCTCGCAGCGGATCCACCGGTCCCAAGCCCATGGCCGCCGCCCAGAGAATATCGATGCGTTCCATCTGGGCCTGGGGCAGCTCGTCCTGAAGGCGCTCCTGGTAGTCCAGGCCGCGGAGCCAAAGGCGCAGGCGGTGCCACAGGATGGAGAGAATGGCCTGTCCCGGGGTGCGCGGGATTTCCGTGCCGATGGTGGCGAGCACCTGGCGCAGGGTGGATACCCCCGCGTCCACCATCCCCCCCCGCAGGAACTCTTCCGCGGCCCTTCGCCGCAGCCGGGTGTGATGATCCGGCGGCATCCCTTCGCAGGCCCGAAGATAGGCGGCCGCTGCGTCCGTGCTGCGTCCTGCGCCCGAGAGGGCGTCGCCGAGCTTCTTCCAGAGTTGCGGTGCGTCGTGATGGGTCGCTTCCCGCAGATCCAGGGCCCGCCGGTAGAACGTCGACGCCTGTTCGAAGGCCAGCGCGGCGAAGGCCTGGTCGCCAGCCAGGGCTGCGAATTCGGCGGCGCGCCGGGGTTCGCCGCCCGCTTCGAAGTGGAGCGCGAGGGCCCGTACATCGGGCAAGGTGGCTTCGACCAGGATGGAGGCGAGCCGGAGGTGGATGGCGCGCACCTGTTCTGGTGCGATCGTGCGGGCGATCGCTTCGCGGATGCGGTCATGGTAGGGCTCGATGGTCTTGCGGCGAGCGGCGGAACGGGACCGGATGAATCGACCTGAGCGCAGGTAGGCCAGGGCGGTCTCGCCCCAGTCCGAGGCGCAGCAGGCCCGCTTCAGCAGCCGCCAATCCATGGGATAGCCCGCCACGGCGAGGGTTTCCAGCAACTGTCGTGGTTGTTCCTGCAGGCTGGCCGCACGCATCCGGATGTAGTCATCCAGGTTGAGCGCTCCGGTTTCCGCGCGTTCGCGGCCCTCGCTCTGGAAGTGTCGCGCCAGTTCGCCGATGAAGAATGGATTGCCGCCGCTTTCAAGGGCGATCCACTCCGCCAGGGCATCCGCGTCGGGCCGGTCGCCGAAGCTGGACCGCGCCAGGCGTTGCGCTTCCGCTGGCGGCAGTTCGCGCAAGGGGATGTCCACGGTCGGGACCTCGGTCTCCGCGAGGGATTTCAGCAGGGCCTGGATGACCGGTGAGGCCTCGGCCTCGTCGCTGCGAAAGGTCATGGCGAGCAGCAGCGCTGGCTCTGCGGGGGGACGCAGGAGATCCACCAGGAAGGCCGCGCTGTCGAGATCGCCCCACTGGAGATCGTCGATGGCCAAAACCACCGCCTGCTGTTCGGAGATCCGCTTCAGCAGATCCCGCAGCGCCAGGAAGGCCCGATGGCGCAGCTCGATGGGATCGGGCACCTCCGAGGGCCCTTGGAGGGCGTGCTGGAAGGCGCGCACCTGCCCCATGACGGGGAACAGGCGCAGCAGGCCGTCGAGATGGCAAGGCACCAGGGCGCTGAGCTCTGGGTTCGGCAGGCGGCGGAGATGCATCGCCAGGGCGTCCACGACGCCATCCAGGGCCTTGAACGGCACGGATTCCTGCTCGAAGCACCGGCCCTGGAGGATGAGGGCCTGGGCATCCTTCTGCTGAAGGTTGCGCAGGAAGATCCGGAGCAGGTGACTCTTGCCCATGCCGGATGGGCCATGGATCAAGGCCGCCTGTCCGCGCGTGCGCACCAGGGCCTCGAAAAGGCGCTGCTGTTCGGATTCCCGCTCAAAGGCGGAGGTGTGCCTGGCTTCCTGGATCCATCCCAGCTCCAGGCTCTGGTTGGATGTTTCCAGGAACGCGACCACCTGCTCGCCCCGGGGGCGCAGCTCGGGGCTGCGCTGAAGCAGGCTGGCGCAGAGCACATCCAGATCCATCGGCACGCTGGGAACGAGCAGGCGGGGTGGGGGCGCATCCTGCTGGAGCTTGCAGGCGACCTGGCGGTGGTAGTTTCTCGGAAAGGGAAGGCATCCCGTCAGGGCCTGGTACAGCATCACGCCGACGCTGTACCAGTCGCTGGCCTCGCTGCCCGGATTGTCTCCGAACAGCTCGGGGGCCATGTAGGCGGGGGTTCCGGCCGCATGCCCTTCCCGTGGGTCCAGGCGCAGGCGGACCTCGGTGTCCGTGGTCAGCCCGAAATCCAGGATGACCAGCCGGTCCTCCGCGGTGACAAGGACATTGCTGGGCTTGAGATCCCGGTGCAGCTTGCCGGCGCCATGGAGCGCCCTCAGCCCTTCCGCCAGCTGTTTCAGTGCCTGCTTGATCCGATCGAAGCTGGGTGGCGGGCCGGGTTCCTCGGAATCCACCATCCGGGGCGAGCGATGACCCGATGTGCTGGAGGGATCCGAGGACATCAGGCTGTTGAAGTCGCTGGCGAGGGATTGCGAAGGGCCCAGGGTGGGATCCGTGGAGGGATTCCCCCAGGAGCGCTGGGAGGCGAGGGAGACCGCCGTCATCTGGGATCCCGGTTGCTCGGTCTCGGAATCGCCGCGGAGATAGGCCAGGAAATCTCTTCCCTCCACCCGCTCCATGGTGAAGAACCACGGAGCGCAATCGGTGTGCAGTTCGTACAGGCAGGCGAGATTGGGGTGTCCGATATCCGCCAGGGCGCGGAACTCCTGCTTGAAGAGCAGCAGGCTTTGGGCGTTGGCCTCGTGGGGACGCTTCAGGGCCACGAGGGTCTGGCGTTCCCGGTCATAGGCTTCAAAGACGGCTCCAAACGAGCCGGAGCCGAGCTGGCGTCGGATCTCGAATCGTTCCATAGAGTCGGGTTGACTCAACGCGTTCTCCTCAATTCAGGAGCTTGGCATGACCGTAAGCAGATGGCATTGTCTCTTTCGACATCCCTTACATCTGTCTGAAAGTTGGAGGTTGGCCCATGAAAATGCAGCGGCATCAGGACGAGCATTTCGAAATGGAGGTGACATACAACCGCAGCATCGAGCTGATCCTGCTCATCACGCTGGGATTACTTCTGCTCGCCCATCTGGGGCTGCTGGGCTACCGCATCAAGGCGCATCAGATCCCCTTTCAGGCCATGACGTACGTCTTCTCGTCCCTGGTCTTTGTCCATGCGCTGTACATGCTGGGATGGCGGCGAGCCCTTGCTTTCCTGGCGACGACGACGATCATCAGCTTTCTTTTCGAGCATGTCGGCGTGAAGACCGGATGGATCTTTGGCCAGTACCACTACACGGATGTCCTGAATCCCAAGCTGCTCGGCACGGTGCCGGTGGTCATTCCCCTGGCCTATTTCATGGTGCTCTACCCCAGCTACATGATCGCGAACCTCATCACGCGGGGTTTCCCGACGGGCAGCCCGAAAGACGTGGCGCGCCTGCTGCTCATTTCCATGCTCACAGCCCTGGTGATGACCGCGTGGGATCTGACCATGGACCCCGTGATGGTCTATCAGGCGAAGGCGTGGGTTTGGGAACAGGGTGGACCTTACATCGGTATCCCCCTGCGGAATTTCTCGGGATGGGTGCTGACCACGTTTGTCGCCGGCACGGTCTATCGGATGATCGAACGCTGGCGGCATGTGCCCATGCGCCCCTTTGGCCGCGGGCACCGCACCTTCATCGTGCTGCCCATCCTGGGATACGCGACGCTGTGCATCGGGGATCTGTTCGTTGGCTACCCCTTGGGGACGCGGGCCATCGCGCCCTTTTCCATGGGGATTCCGCTGCTGGCCGCGCTGATGCGCCTGTACCGGCCGCGTGTCGTCGAGACGGTGAAGATCGGGGATTGATTTTCCTGTTTGGTTATACAATCCTATGATTCGCGGGCCGGGTTTCCCCGGCTGCCTGGAGGCGATATGGCTCGAGTCCTGATGGTGGGTGGCGTGGCGGGTGGGGCTTCCACGGCGGCGCGGCTGCGGCGGCTGAACGAGCATGCGGAGATTGTCATCTTCGAACGCGGCGCGCATGTCAGCTACGCGAACTGCGGATTGCCGTACTACGCTGGGGGCGTGATCTCCGAGCGCGAGCGCCTGTTCGTGATGACGCCGAAGAAGTTCGAAGACTGGCTGGGCGTCAAGGTTCGCACGGAGACGGAAGTGCTTTCGGTGGATACCGCGCGCAAGGTGCTGCGGGTGAAGGAGCGCTCCACGGGGCGGATCACGGAAGAGCCCTACGACAAGCTGGTGCTCTCGCCGGGGGCCGAGCCGCTGCGACCGCCTATCCCTGGTGTGGATCTGGATGGCATCTTCACCCTGCGTTCCGTGCCCGACGTGGATCGCATCAAGGCGTGGCTGGACGAGCGTCGGCCCGAGCAGGCCGTCGTGGTGGGCGGCGGGTTCATCGGCCTGGAGATGGCTGAAAACCTGCACCATCGCCGCATCAACGTGAACGTGGTGGAAGCCCAGAACCAGGTCATGACGGTGGTGGATCCGGAAATGGCGGCGATGGTTCACGCCCAGCTGCGCGCCAAGGGCGTGGGGCTGCGCCTGGGCGATGGTGTTGCGCGATTCGAGCAGCGCGGCAGCCGCCTGGTGGTGGTGCTGGCCTCCGGTGAAGAACTCCCCGCGGATGTCGTGATCTTTTCCATCGGCGTGCGACCCGATACGGCCTTCGTGCGGGAGAGCGGCATCGCCTGCACGCCCTCCGGCGCCATCCAGGTGGATGCGCGGATGCAGACATCGGATCCCCACGTCTTCGCGCTGGGCGACGCGGTGGCCGTGCAGAGTCCCATCCTGGATCAGGCTGTGAGCATCCCGCTGGCTGGGCCCGCCACCAAGCAGGCCCGCGTCGTGGCCGAAAACGTGGCCCGCAGCCTGAAGGGCGAGGCGTCGCTGGCCGAGTACCCGGGAACCCTGGGCACCGCCATCGCCAAGGTCTTTGATCTCACGGTGGCCTGCAGCGGCGCGAACGAACGGGCGCTGAAGGCGTCGGGCATCCCCTTCGAGCGGGTGATCATCCATGGCTCCAGCCATGCCGGTTACTACCCGGGCGCGACGCCGCTCACCCTCAAGGCCCTGTTCGATCCCGCCAGCGGACGCCTGCTCGGCGCGCAGGCGGTGGGGTACGACGGCGTGGACAAGCGGATGGATCTCATGGCCGAGACCCTTCGTCGCAAGGGCGTGATCTCCGATCTGGCGCACATCGAGCACGCGTACGCGCCGCCGTTCTCCTCCTCCAAGGATCCCGTGAACATCCTGGGCATGGTCGGCGAGAACCTGCTGAAGGGTCTGACGCGCCTCGCGCAATGGCATGAGATCGAAGCCTGGCGCGCCCGCGGCGCGGCGCTGGTGGATGTGCGCAGCCGCCAGGAGTTCGAGCTGGGCCACATTCCCGGCGCCATCAATATCCCCAACGACGAGGTGCGTCGGCGCATCAGCGAGATCCCGAAAGACCGTCCCGTGCTGCTCTACTGCGGCGTGGGACTGCGGGGCTACCTGGTCGAACGCATCCTGCGTCAGCACGGCTGGACGGACCTGGCGAATCTCACGGGCGGCTACAAGACCTGGGAGCTGGCGACCGCCCCCCAGGCCGCGCCCGCGACGGTCCGGCAGCCCGAGCTGGGGAAGGTCTATGCCGAAGGGTCAGGCGAGCCCGAGCATCTGCCCCACAAGGACGTGAACATCCGCGTGGACGCCTGCGGCCTGTCCTGCCCCGGCCCCATCCTCCGCCTCAAGGCGGAAGTGGATCGCGCTCCAGAGGGCGCACGGATCATCGTCAGCGCCAGCGATCCCGGCTTTCCGAAGGATGTGGCGTCCTGGTGCAACGTCACGGGGCACCGGCTGCATCAGGTGGAGGAATCCAAAGGGATCTTCACGGCGACCGTGGAGAAGCGGCTTCGGGCCGTGGAAGCCGCGCCCCAGGGTGGTGGGAAGGGTGCCACGCTGATCGTCTTTTCCGACGATCTGGATCGCGCGTTGGCGACCTTCGTGCTGGCCAACGGCGCGGCGGCCAGCGGAAAGGAGACGACGCTCTTCTTCACTTTCTGGGGCCTTTCCGTCCTCAAGCGCCGCAAGAAGCCCGCGGTGAAGAAGGATCTGATGGGCCGAATGTTCGGATGGATGCTGCCCGCCCATTCGGGCGGTCTGGCCCTTTCGAAGATGGACTTCCTGGGCGTGGGCCGATGGATGATGAAGGCGCGCATGAAAGCCAAGGGCGTGGCGGATCTGGACGCCATGATCGATAGCGCCCGTCAGGCGGGTGTGCGCTTCATCGCCTGCCAGATGAGCATGGATCTCATGGGCATTGCGAAGGAGGAGTTGATCGAAGGCGTGGAGATCGGCGGCGTCGCCACCTACATGGAGTCGGCGGGGCAATCCAACGTGAACCTGTTCCTGTAAGGGCTACGGGATGTCTACGCCCACGATGTCAACGCCATCCAGATGGCTGACCTCGTGGGCGTTGAAGCTCGATCGCACCAGCGGTCCCGCGTAGACCGCGCGGAAGCCCAGTGCTTTGGCCTGGTGTCCCAGTTCTGCGAATTCATGGGGGGGCACGTAGCGGTGGACCGGCAGTTGATGGCGCGTGGGACGCAGATACTGGCCGAGGGTCAAGATGTCCACCTCGGCTTTGGCCAGGGCGCGCAGGGCGTCCATGAGCTCCGGCTCCGTCTCCCCCAGGCCCAGCATCAGGCCGGACTTGGTGCGGAAGTCCGATCCATGCATCGCCCGTCCCAGCCGCTTGGCCTCGCGCAAGACCACAAGGCTGCGATCGAAGCGGGCCGAGGGTCGGACCCTGGGATACAGGCTGGGCACCGTCTCCAGGTTGTGGTTGAACACCGCGGGTGCGGCCGCCACAACTCGGGCGACGCTTTCGATGTCGCCCTGGAAATCCGGGACCAGGACTTCGACGGGCACACCGGGGCAGCGCGCGTGGATGGCGTGGAGCGTGGCCGCGAAGTGCCCCGCACCGCCATCTGGCAGATCATCGCGGTTCACGGAGGTCAGCACGGCGAACTTCAATCCCAGCGCCGCGGCCTTTTCCGCTGTCGAGATCGGCTCGCCGGGATCTGGCGCGGCGGGCCGCCCGCTTTGAACCGCACAGAAGCCGCAGGCGCGGGTGCAGGTGTCGCCTAGCAGCAGGAACGTGGCCGTGCCATGGGAGAAACAATGGGTGCGGTTCGGGCAGCGGGCTTCCTCGCAGACGGTGTGCAGGCCGGATTGGCGCAGCCCGACTTTCATGCGATGCAGCTCGCCCAGCTTCTGGCGCTCCTGCACGATCCAGGGCGGCAGGCGCGCATGGTCCTCCATCACTTCGCGGCCGGAGCGTTGGGGGAATCGAGGCATGGCGAATCCTGAACCAGATGAAGGAAAGCTGAATCGCCCAAAAGGGGGATCCGAGAGAACCAAGATAACGGGTGGGGCGCAGGGGCCGGTAGGGTCGGTAGGATCGGCCCGCGCGAGGCCGCGGTAGACTTGGATGAAGAAGCTGCCACGAGGATCTCTTGGCGCTGTTTACGCATGAACCTCGGGCTGGGATGGGCCCCTGGAGGAAATCATGAGCTGGATTCGGAAATCCCTACCCCTTCTCGTCGCGTTGATGATGGGCCCCCTGCACGCGCAGGTGATCCCCCCGCTGCCGAACATCGCGCCTGTTTCGGCGGGTTTCTCACCCGAAGGGCTGGATCGCCTGCATCGCAGCCTCAACGGCGTGGTGGATGGCGGGAAGTACGCGGGCTACGTCATGCTCATCGCGCGCAACGGCCGGGTCGTGGATTGGCAGGCCTATGGCAGCCGCGACGCGGTGGCGAAGCTGCCCATGGAAAAGGATTCCATCGTCCGCATCTACTCGATGTCCAAACTGGTGACCTCGGTGGCGGCGCTGATGCTGGTGGAGGAAGGTCGCCTGGGCCTGCAGGATCCCGTGGAGCGCTATCTTCCGGCCCTCAAGGGGCGAAAGGTGCTGACGGGCGGAAAGGTGGATGCGCCGGTTCTGGTGGATGCGCGCCAGCCCATGACGATTCGACAGTTGCTGACGCATACCTCGGGGCTCTACTACGATTCGACCTCCGATGACGTGGCTCGCAAGCTCCAGGAGCGCGCCAACATCTGGGAGGCGAAGAACCTGGATGACTTTGTCCAGCGGGTGGCGACCCTGCCGCTCCACGATCAGCCGGGAGAGCGATTCCGCTACAGCGTAAGCACGGACATCCTGGGTGCGGTGATCGAGAAGGCATCGGGCCAAAGCCTGGACGCCTTCTTTCAATCCCGGATCTTCGATCCCCTGAAGATGCGCGATACGGGCTTCGCGATCGGTGCGGTCAAACGCTCCCGGCTGGCGCGGATCCATGCCCTGGATCCCGCCACGGGCAGGCTGGCCTTGAAGCCGGAGGAGAAGCTGGCTTTCCCCAGCGGCGGGGGCGGCCTCTATTCCACGGCGGGCGACTACGCGCGCTTCGCCCAGATGCTGCTCAATGGCGGCGAGCTGGAAGGCGCACGGATCCTGGGGCGCAAGACCGTGGAACTCATGACCCAGAACCATCTCTCGGGCCTCGCCCAGCCGTGGACCAACTTCAACGAGGCACGGGGCTTCGGCCTGGGCGTCGCGGTGCTCAACGATCTGGGCAAGAGCCACACGCTGGGTTCCCGCGGACAGTTTGGATGGGAGGGCATGGCCACCACGATCGTCCAGATCGATCCCCGGGAACAGATCGTGGCGATCCTGCTCTGCCAGCACCTGCCCTTCAACGAAGGCGATATGTTCTCGCGCTTCTCGAACGGCTACTACGCGGCGCTCAGGGATTGATCTACGCGCCCTCGAACATGCGGAGCGTCTCATCCACCTTGCGCAGCACCTGAAGGATGCGGAAGGGCTCGACCACAAGGTAGTCCACGGCACCCGCCGCAATGGCGCGGTTCTGCTTGAGCTCGATGTCTTCGTCCGTGCCCGCCATCAGGACCGGCAGGGTGCATTTTTCGTGTTCGACGATCTGCCGGGTCAGTTCCAGGGGGCTCGCCAGGCGAAGCTGATTGTGGACAAGCACCATGCGGACGCGGCCCCAGTTGCCCTGCTTGCCACCCCCGGCGGCCAGGAAGGAGCGAACGCTGCCCTTGATGTAGTCGAGGGCGAGGATGCCGAACTTCCGCCCCAGCCCTTCCGCCAAGCGCTTGGCGAAATCGTCGTTCTCGGTGATCACCAGCAGCAGTGGGTCGCGGTCCACCAGCAGGCGAGCCTGGGGCAGTTCCATGGGCTTTTTCCGCGGCTTGTTTCCTGTCTCTGCTTCGAAACTCTCGCGGTCATTCTGGGCCTGGATGCGCTGCTGGTGGGCCAACCACGACCGGTACTGGCAGAGCAGCGCATTGTCGGCTTGTTCAGTGAACTTCAAGCCCACATATGTGTCGCCAAAATACGCCACGCGCGTGGGCGCCAGCAGGCGGAGGTTGTTGTCCAGCGGCACCTCGATGGTGGATTCCTCCCCCATGCGCAGCACGTCCTGGATGTGCTGTCGGGGGTCGCGCAGCGCCAGCTCAAGGCCGTCGGCGCCGAAGCCCTTGACGTGGGCGTCGACCAGGGCGCTGCGGCTGTTGCAGAAGGTGGCGGCCAGGGCTGTGTCCGGGGCGAATTCGGCCAACCGATGTCCATCGGCCCGGCGCAGGGTGCGGGGCACGGATATCCGCACGCAGGGAAGTCCGTCCACGTCCTCCATGCCTAGGCATTCGACGACGGTTTCGTACTTGAACCCGCGGTCCTCCATGGAGACGGCGATCTTCTCGCCCGGCGTCAGCTTCCAGGTCGAAATATCCAGGCGGGCGAGGTTGGCGGCCAGATGATCCGCCTCCAGCGCAAGGATCTGGAATTCGCCGCGCTGTTCGCGGTAGGCCAGGGTGATCGTGGCGGCCGCCAGGTAAACCCGCTGCAGCACCATTTGGATGGACAGCTTGTCTTCCAGCACCTGGATCATGGACGATCCTCCGATGAGGGCGCATGGAGCCATTGCTTCAGCGTGGTCTGAATGGATTCCAAGGTCACGGGCTTGGGGATGTAGTCATCCATGCCCGCGTCCAGGCAGCGCTCGCGGTCGCCCTGCATGGCGTTCGCCGTCATGGCGATGATGGGGGTGCGGCACTCGGCGCCCTGCCCTTCGCGGATGCGCTGCGTGGCTTCAAAGCCATCCATGCCCGGCATCTGGCAATCCATGAGGATCAAGTCGTAGCCGCCCTTGAGAGCCAGCTTCACGGATTCCGCGCCGTTATCGACGATATCGCAGCGGTAGCCCAGGCGCCCGAGCATGGCGCGGCCCACCTTCTGGTTCACCGGGTTGTCTTCGACCAGCAGCAGGCGGAACGGCAGGATTTCCTGTGCCGCCACGGGCTTGACCTCGGCCTGGGCGATCAGTGCCTGGGGGGCCTGGAGGACGAGCTTGCGCAGATGGCTTGGGCGCAAAGGCAGCGTGACGAATTCCCGGAAGCCCTGGCGTCCGCCTTCGGTGCGCTCCATGAAGCTGTAGAGCGAGACCAGCAGCACCGCGCGCGGGCCGTTTTCCGAGGCCTTCTCCAGCACCACTTTCTGGAACGCCCGCGCAGCGTCATCCAGCGTTGGCCCGAAGACCACCACGGAGGAATCGAGGGCCATCGAGCCATCGAAATCGCGTCCGAAGACATGAACCTGAACCCCCCAGGCCCGGAGCTGCCGCTCCGCGCTGCGCGCGGCGGCGGCGGGGAGGCCGCACAGGATCACGGGGGCAATGCGCGCGTCATTCCCTCCGCCCAGTTCGGCCTGCGGCGAGAGGGGCGTCAGTTCGAGCGTGAACCAGAAGGTGCTGCCCGCTCCCGGCTGGCTTTCCACGCCGATCTCGCCACCCATCAATCCGCACAGCTTGCGGCAGATGGCCAGCCCAAGTCCCGTGCCGCCGTATTGTCGCGTGGTGGAGGAATCCCCCTGCGAGAAGGGCTGGAAGAGTTTTGCCACCACCTCGGGGCTCATGCCCACGCCGGAATCCACCACTTCGACCCGCAGCTTGGGCGATTGGGCGTCGAGGCCGGGCTGAAGACCCACGCGGATCTCGACGGCACCCTCCTGCGTGAACTTGATGGCGTTGTCCGTGAGATTGGTCAGGATCTGTCGAAGCCGGCCCGGGTCGCCCTGGGTCTTGGCGGGAACCTGGGGAGACAGGTAGGTGACCAGCTCGATGTTCTTGGCGTGGGCCTTGACGCCCACCACTGCCAGGACGTCTTCCAGCACGTTCTCCACGTCGTACGGGATGTTCTCGATGAGAAGCTTGCCCGCTTCGATCTTGCTGAAATCCAGGATGTCGTTGATGAGCCGCAGCAGGCTCTCCGCACTGCTCCGGACGGTTTCGGCGTATTCGCGCTGTTCGGGCTTCAGGTCGCTATCCAGCAGCAGCGCCGTCATGCCGATGACGCCGTTCATGGGGGTGCGGATCTCGTGGCTCATGTTGGCCAGGAATTCGCTCTTCATGCCGGCAAGCTGGATGGCTTGATCCCGGGCGTGCGCCAGTTCGGTGTTCTTGGCTTCGAGGTCCGTGGCGGCGTGCGTCAGCATTTCCTCGGCCCACTTGCGCTCCGAGACATCGTGGAACTGCCAGAACCGCCCCTGGAAGTCCGAGCCCACGGTGATGGGAACGAAGTCCATCGATAGCACGCGGCCGTTGCGAAGGGGCCATTCCACGCCGCTGACGGCGGATCCTGCCTCGAGGATGGCTCGGATCTGGTCGGCGGCTGAGGCGTCCTGCGCCTGCTCCAGGCACATCTCGAACATCTCGGCGGCGTCGTTGCCCGATAGCATGTGCGCGGGCACGGGGATACCGAATTGCGCGCAGAACGTCTCGTTGATCAGCGCGATCTCGCGGTCCTGCGTCTCCACCAGGATGCCGGCCTGCATGTTCTCGATCAGCGCGCGCAGGCGCGAGGTGATGGTCGTCAGCACGGCCTCGGATCGCTTGCGCGCCGTGATGTCGTCCAGCGTGCCCGAGACGCCGATGATCAACCCGTCGGGCCCTGCGGTGATGCGGTTGTAGACCTCCATCCAGATCGGCGCGCCCGAGCGGGTGAGGAAGCGGAATTCGCCCCGGACCGTGTCCTCGCCCGTCTCCAGCGCGTAGGTCAGCACATTCAGGTAGCGCCCCTTGTCATCGGGGTGCATGTGATCCAGGAAGGGCCGCTTCAGGCTTTCCTCGGTGGTGAAGCCGGTGAGGGTGGTCCAGGCGGGGCTCAGGAAGGACCAGCAACCTTCCCGGTCGATCTGGAAGACGACCTCTTTCAGGTGGGCCACCAGGGATTGATAGCGGACGCACTCGAGTTGCGCGGCATCCCGTTCATCCAGGGCGCATCCGATGTCTGCCAGGAACCCATCCCAGGCCGGTCCCGACGGCAGCTCAAGCCCGGCCTGGGCCAAAGCCGATGACAGCCGGGAGAGGGATGGTTCCATTCGAGAGTGGGGCATGGCGGGTCCAGTCCCAATCCTATCGGCGTCCACCGGCCTTCGCTCCTTGGAAGGATGGCGATGGAAATTTTTCTTGTTTTTTTCGCCTTTTGATTCATGCTGATGGCCTCACGTCGCACGAGGAGTCCCCATGGCCGCCGCCAATGCCACCGAACAAGACGATCGCCTGAAAGTGTTGAACCGGACCCTGGCGGACATTGAACGCGCCTTTGGCAAGGGCGCCATCATGAAGCTGGGCGATCATCAGAACGCCGAGGGCCTGGAAGTCATCTCCACGGGCTCCATCGCGCTGGATGCTGCCCTGGGCGTGGGTGGCGTTCCGAAGGGCCGCATCGTGGAAGTCTACGGTCCCGAAGCCAGCGGCAAGACCACCCTGGCCCTGCACATGGTGGCCCAGGCCCAGAAGAAAGGCGGACTTGCCGCCTACATCGACGCGGAGCACGCGCTGGACCCCGAATACGCCCGCAAGCTGGGCGTGGATATCGACAACCTTTTCATCAGCCAGCCCGATAGCGGCGAGCAGGCACTGGAAATCTGCGACCAGCTGGTGCGCAGCGGCGCCCTGGACATCATCGTGATCGATTCTGTCGCCGCCCTGGTGCCCAAGGCCGAGATCGACGGTGAGATGGGCGATGCCCACGTGGGTCTGCAGGCCCGTCTCATGAGCCAGGCCCTGCGCAAGATGACCGCGACCATCAGCCGCACCAATAGCTGCGTCGTATTCATCAACCAGATCCGCATGAAGATTGGCGTGATGTTCGGCAATCCCGAGACCACCACCGGCGGAAACGCCCTGAAGTTCTACGCCTCCGTGCGCCTCGACGTTCGCAGCATCCAGAGCATCAAGGGCAACACCGGTGATCCCCTGGTCGCCGCCAAGGACGAAGACTCCAGCGTCGTCGGGAAGAAGACCAAGGTGAAGGTCGTCAAGAACAAGGTGGCCCCGCCCCTCAAGGTCGCAACCTTCGACATCATGTATGGCGAAGGCATCAGCCACACCAGCGAACTGGTGGAACTTGGCACCCAGCTGGAGATCATCCAGAAGAGCGGTTCCTGGTACTCCTACAAGGACAGCCGCCTGGGACAGGGCGCCGACAACGTGAAGATCCTTTTGAAGGACAACCCGGAACTGGCGGATGAAATCGAACTGAAGATCCGGGAGAAGCTGGGCCTGAAGATCAGCGAGGCCTGATTCCACGAGGCGCGCCCTCGGGAAACAGCCAGCTGGCGATCCAGCCGGAACAGCGCGGGGACGCGGGATGAACCAGGGTGAGAGCTGGCCATCCCGAGGGGCATCCTTGTCGCTGTTTCCGGTTGGACGATTGCTATGGGTTCAGGCCTGGGCTGAGAAGGCGCGTTCCGCCCAGGGTTCCAGGCCTTCGATGACATCGCGCACGCCGGGGCCAAAGCGCGCATTGCTGACCCAGTCCAGCCCGGCCGGCAGGCCTCCCAGGGCGCGGCGCAGCCGATCCCGGTGCCCCAACTCCGCCCGGGGGATCGCGTTGGGGCTGGTCTCCTCGCGCGCCTGGAAGGGATCAGCGAGATTGGGTACCCAGCGCCGCAGCTGCCGGAGGGTCCAGGCCCAATCCTTCTCGATATCGGGGTGCGGATCCTTCCAGAGGGCGGAATCCCCGATGAAGCTGCGCAGCTGCATCACGCCTGCGGGGGCGCATTGCTTGTCGATCCACGAGGGCAC
>DAOPYE010000004.1:21921-26564 GCA_035352715.1 Holophaga sp.
GTGGCTCAGTCCGCTCTTCCGTACGCCATTGAAAAGGCTCCCGTGGGCTTCCCACTGGCGCAGGCGGGGGATGGCGTCCACGCTCAGCAGCTTGGGGGGCGCCGCCAGGATGCCCGCGACCATGGCGGGCAGGAGTTCGTCCGCCATGCCACGGCCTGCGCGACGCGCGATGAACGCGTGCAGCCCCTCCTCGGGTTCCTGGGCGCCTATGGCCTGGAAGGGTTCCAGCATCATCCGGGCCTTGGTCCTCCAGGACATGAGCGAGGACGCGAGCAGCTTCACGGGGTGGCTGGGCACGGGGATCAGCCGATTTTCCTTGCCCACCCACCGGGCGCCGCGGCCGGGACAATCCAGCCTCAGATCCAGCGTCCTGAACAGGCGCTCCGCGGGTGATCCGGGGCTGACCAGGATGCCCTGGGGGCCGCGCTCCAGGTGCCCTTCCAGGCCTTCCTCCGAAGGCCATGGCAGTGTCTGCACCCAGCCGCCCAACTGGGGCGCGGCCTCCCAAACCTCCGTGTTCTGGCCGCGGCGATGCAAGTGCCAGGCGGCCAGCAGACCGGAAACCCCACCCCCAAGCACCAGCGTATCCATGGACGCCCCCTGTTCATTCCCAGGCTATCCCAGGTGGCGGCCGGGTGGGATTTCCCATCGGGCGGGTGCAGGCTCTTGTAACCTGGAGCCATGGCCATGCTTCCCCAGAAACGCGTGCGCAAGCCCTGGATGCCGTGGGTGAAGGTCGCCCTCGTCGGCGGACTGGTCTTCGCCGCAGGCTGGGGTGCCATGGAGGTCGGACAACGCTACCTGGGGCTCCAAAAACTGGTCATCGAACAGATCAATATCAGCGGGTGCCAGGGGGACCGGCACAGCGAGATCCAGCGCATCGCCAACCAGGTGGCCCTGGGCAAGCCGCTGTTCTGGTTCGACGCCGAGCGCCTGCGGCAGGCGGTGGAACGCCAGCGCTGGGTCAAGGGCTTGCTGATCCGCCGCGATCCGCCGGATCGCCTGAGCCTTGTGGTCGAGGAGCGCAAGCCGCTCTTGTGGCTGGCGCGGCCCGAGGGGGTGTTCCTGCTGTCGGATGACGGGATCCTGCTGGATCGCGTCAGCGCGGCGAACCTGTCGCCGATTCCTGTGGTGGCCGACGCGCAAAGCCAGGAGGACGCGACGCTGGTCAACCTCATCCGCGCCGCGACGGCGCTGCGCGAGCATCAGCGGGCATTCTACGAACGCCTCGCCGAGTTGCGCTGGAGCGATCGCGGTCCCGTGGCCTACCTCGAAGACCTGCCCGCGCCTATTTACCTGAGCCGCCTGGACCCGACCAAGAACATCCCGAATTTCCAGATGCTGTATCTCAATGTCCTATCGCAGCGCCCGGACAAGAACCAGCTGCGCTATATCGATCTGCGCTGGGACGACGAAGCGGTCGTGGGTGAGCCGCAAGAAGATTCAGCGCCGATGGGGAAGGATGGATCGGCCGATGAATAGTCGCTGGGCTCCGTGATCCCCGCGCGGGCTTGATCTGGCCGAGGTCTTCCGTGATCTTCAACCCAGGACATCCTGGTATCATCTGCAATTAAGGAACTGGATACACACATGGTTCAACCCGCCGTTCTACTCGGTCTGGATCTCGGAGCAAGCAAAGTCGTAGCTGTCGTCGCCGTGCAGGACGAGAACGGCGTCCTGAACGTTACGGGAGCCAGCCTCGCCAGTTCAGAGGGCGGGATTCGCCAGGGCGAGATCACCGACATCAATCTGACGGTCTCGGCCATCAATCGCGCGGTGGAAGAAGCCATGCGCACGGCGGGCCAGACGCACGTGGATGGCATTCGCGTATCCGTGGACGGCAACCAGTTCAAGGGCGAGAACCTGCGCGATTCCATTACCATCGCGTCGGCGGACCGCGTCATCACGACGGCGGATCGCGACCGCGTGATGGAGCAGGCCACCAACGGCTGCAAGCTGGCCAAGGAAGAAACCGTCCTGCACCGCATCCCCCAGATGTTCCATATCAAGGGCCAGCGGGAGATCCGCAATCCCGTGAACATGGTGGGCGAGACGCTGGAGGCCGAAGTTCGCATCATCGTGGCGCCGGGATCGGTGCTGGAAAACATCAATCGGGCCCTGCAACTGGCCAGCCTTCAGGGCGCGACCCTGATGTATTCGCCGCTGGCTTCCGCCGAGGCGGTGCTGACGCGCGAGGACGCAGAAAACGGCGCCGTGGTCGTGGATATCGGTGATCAGCTCACCCATCTGGGCGTCTTCCTGCGCGGCTCCCTGTTCCATTCCGCCGTGATTCCCATCGGCGGCATGCACTTCACGAAGGATCTGGAGATCACGAAGCACCTGGGCGGTATCAGTGCCGCCGAGCGGATCAAGCGCGTCTACGGCACGGCGCTTCCCATGCAGGTGGACGCCGTTGAGATGATCGAACTGGAGGAAGAGGGCCGTCAGGTCTCTCGCCGTGAGCTGGCCGAGGTGTTGCATGCGCGCGCCATTGAACTGCTGAACATGGTGCTTGTGGAGATCGGCCGCAGCGGTCTGGTCCACGAGATCCACGGAGGCGTGCATATGGTCGGCGGCGGCGCGCTGCTGCCACATCTGCCCGTGCTCGCGCAGAACATCCTGGGACGTCCCCGCGTCGTGTTGGGCCGCGTTTCAGGCATCCAGGGGCTGCCGCAAGTGGTGGCCAACCCGCTTTACACCAATGCGCTCGGCGCGGTGAAGGCCCTCGCCCGCAACATCGGCGGCGGTACCAAGCCCGCGCGCAGTGGAAGTTTCCTCGACAAGCTCAAGAACCTGCTTTAGGCCCTGCGGAGTACCCATGCAAGAAATTCCGTTCCTCCCCAGCCCCGTCCATCTTCCCGGCGCCAGCATCAAGGTCGTCGGAGCCGGCGGCGCTGGCTGCAACGCCCTGGACCGCATGGCCCAGAGCGGGGCGAGCGGCGTCCAACTCATCGCCATGAATACCGATCAGCAGAGCCTTTCCCAAAGCCAGGCGCATGTGAAGATCCCCCTGGGGCCCATGAGCATGCGCGGTCTGGGTGCGGGCGGGAACGCCGATCGTGGAGCCGTGGCCGCAGAGGAGAGCCGCGAGGAGATCCTGGCCGCCCTGCAGGGTGCGGATATGGTCTTCATCACCGCCGGCATGGGCGGTGGCACCGGCACGGGCGCCGCTCCCGTCATCGCCAGCTGCGCGCGCGAACTGGGTGCGCTGACCGTCGCGGTGGTGCTGACGCCCTTCCGCTACGAAGGCCCCGGCAAGAACGCCAAGGCCCTGCAGGGGCTGGAGAACCTGCGCAGCACCGCAGACACGGTGATCGTCGTCTCAAACCAGAAGCTGCTCTCCATGTGCGATCGCAACGTCAAGACGAAGGAAGCCTTCCGCGTGGCGGATGGCGTCCTGATCCAGGGCGTTCGCGGCATCACGGACCTGATCCTGCGCCCCGGCACCATCAACGGCGATTTCGCCGATGTGGAGGCGGTGCTGCGCAACGGCGGCGAAGCCTTGATCGGCACGGGCCAGGGCCGCGGCGACGAGGCCATCCTGGACGCCGTGCAGCGCGCCCTGGACTGCCCCCTGCTGGAACAGAGCCTCGATGGCGTCGCCACCAAGGTCATCGTCTCCATCATGGCCAACTGGGATCGCATCGAACTCAGCGCGCTCGAGACCGCCATGAACTTCCTGAGCGACCATTACCGAGGCCTCGCAGATATCAAGCCCTGCCAGGTGGATGCGCCGGAACTGGAAGACCGCGTGCTGGTCACCGTGCTGGCTTCCGGCTTCGAAGGACCGGAGAGCCAGAATGCGGAAGTGGCCCCGGAATTCGAGTTCCAGGCCATGGCGGAACGCCCCGACCACGGGGAACGGCCCATGCCTGCGGCGGTATCCGCGTCCTCCTCGCAGGAGTTCCGGGTGGATACGCGATCCGAGGTGCGCATGGATACGGGGCGGATCTACGGCGAGGTTCCGTCGTCGCTGAACGATCCCGCGCCCCACACGCTGACGCCGACGCGGCTGCTTCCGCAGGCGCCGACCCCCAGCGGCGAGCTGATGGGCGGCGCGGATGATCTGCACGTCCCCGCCATCATCCGCATGAGCATGAAGGACGGCCGCCTGCCGCTGGAATAGCCTGGGATGGGTCTACGGCTACGGGGCCATCCGCCCCTGCTTCCATTCACCAGGGTAATTGTGGGCGGATAGCGCGATGAGTTCTCGGCGGTTTTGAATGCCGACGTACCACGGCTTGGCTTCTGGCAAACAGCCTGTCTCCTGAAAGGCCCGGTCCAGATTCGCGATGCGGATGGAGAATTGGGGGTGCGTCGCAAAGACATCCTCCAGGCCATCCATGACGCCAAACTGGACTTCCTCGCCGAGGTGACGCGGCACGGGGCGTTGGCCTTCGTATTTCGATTGCATTCGAAGGAACAATGTTTGCCCGGCCTGGGGATGGTAGCCCACGCTGGCCGCGATCTGCATGCCCCAGCGATCCGCTTCGGCCTCCTGGTCGTCCTGGTAGCCCTGCAGCATCAGGCGGGTACCCAGCGAAGCCATCGCCTCCAATTCTTTGCCTCCAATGCGTTTGGCTTGGATCCGATATTGGTAGCGTTCGATGCAATGCCTCAGATCAACGTGCGCCATCTCGTGA
>DAOPYE010000004.1:26574-30770 GCA_035352715.1 Holophaga sp.
CGCAGCTCACTCACCTGCAACCGGTACGCATGGGCCAGCTCCGCCTCGCTCTGCGCGTAATCCAGCATGCCCGTGGTCACGAACAGGTATCCACCGGGTAGCGCGAAGGCATTCACGGCAGGGTGCTCGATCAGCCGCACTTCAAAGGGCATATCCGGCCGGCGCCGTATTCCGCTCTGCTTCAGGCGATCCAGGATGCCCCGCAGGTAGGCTTCTTCGCGCGAGTTTTCGCGAAGGCCGTCCCGAAAGGCTGCGCTGCCTTCCAATTCGCGCTCCATCAGGGAGCGTCCAAGGGCAACTTCATCCTGGGTGCTGATTTTCGCCAGCTGCTGTCCAATATGATCCACCGTGGCCTTGCTCTCGGTGACGCGATCCAGCATGGGCCTAAGGCTCGCGCCTTGTTGGGGTGTGGCATTCCGGCCCACCCACACCATGACGGTCCCGGTGAGTAGCACGATCAGGAGCAGGGAAAGCTGTCGGTGTGCGGGCTTCAAAGGAACTTCTCCATGCGCTCCTTGAACCGGGTGTAAACGAAGGAGACCAGCACCAGCACCAGGCCCAGCGCGATGAAGGACGCCACGCGCGATAGGCCCGTCAAACCCCGCAGATCATAGAAGAACAGCTTGAGGATGCAGGCGCTCAGGATGCCAAGCCCCGTCAGGCGAGCCACGCGCTCTTTGAACAGGAAGCCCAGGGCCACCATGCCGAGCCCCAGAACACTCAACCAGACCGTCAACAGGGTGCCCGAGGCCTCCACCCAGATGAATCCGAAGAGCAGGATGGCCTGCGCGGCTAACCATGGAAAGCGGTTCCGTCCGAAAGAGTGGCCATCGCCATCCGGATTCAGCTCCGTTGATCGGTCCAGGCGCAGCAGGATGTAGCCCGAAAGGATCAAAATCGCCGCGATGGGAACGGTCACCCGATTCAGGGCTAGGCCGCCCTGAAGATCGCGCATGACAAGGTTATGCCCGAGTCCTCTCGCCAGGCTGGCGATCATCAGGATGAGGGCGCTGCGCAACCAGGCGTTGGCATCCCTCCTCAGCCCCCACGCCAGGCAAGCCAGCGCGTGGAGCGACCACAATGGAAGCACCCACGCGCGGTGGCAATCGTACAGGACCAGCAGGGCCACCGTCAGATGGATCGCGTACAGATACGCC
This sequence comes from Holophaga sp., assembly GCA_035352715.1. Lineage (GTDB taxonomy): Bacteria > Acidobacteriota > Holophagae > Holophagales > Holophagaceae > DAOPYE01. Next base: position 27,732 of record DAOPYE010000004.1, read on the forward strand.
GAGGTCCAGGCGGGGCCGGATTCTTCCTCGTTGGCCAAACGAGCGTAGATGAGCATCGCCAGGAAGGGCAGTCCCGTGATCAGTCGAAGACTCCAGCCCGCCAAGTTGCCATCCTGCAGAAGGTTCACGGCGATGAAGTGGACCAGGGCCGCTGCCATGAAGCCGTGTCCCATCCACTTCCAGGCCCAGGTCTTCACGGTTCGGCTACGCTCCAGGTGCAATACGCCCAGCAGGGCCCAGGCCAATGCCACCAGTAGATTCTTGCCATGGGCCAGGGCCTCAAATTTGATCGTGGCCGAAGCGCAGACGGCACAGGCCACCAGCACGCTTGCAGCCATGGCTGCGAGCACCTTCGGGCGCACATGATCTGCCAGCAGCGGACGCTCTGAATCGTCTTCTACGGAAACCTGGTGCCAGAGGTGCTGCAACGCATAACCCAACGCCACAGCAAGGCAGACGGAGCCCAGGCGGATCGGGATGCCGTGCCAGGTTCCATGTAATCCAGAAGATTGGGTGCCGATGGCCAAGGCTGCGGCGAGCGTCAACAGCGCGGACGTCACCGAATGGAAGACATTAGCGCGAACGCGCGCCGCCCAGAGCCAGACCCAGGCGAGGGCCACCATGGACGGCGCGATTCCGGCGGGTGGTATTTCCATGAAAATGAAAACAGTCACCAGCGCAGCCGCATACAAATCCAGAGGGTTGGCGAACCATTCCATGGCCGGGGTCTCCCATGGCCAGTCCCGTTCTCGCCGTCGCAGCAGGACTTCCTGCAGCAGCAGCACAACGGCGGTTGCCAGCAGCGAGCATCCCAGCGGACTGAGCTTGAAGAACATGGAGACGGGATCTTGATGACTGAAACACGCGCATGCGGCGAGATCGATCAGTGCGGCGATCCAAACGCATTCCTTCCATTTCATGCTCAGGCCCACTCCCAGGATCGCCAGCGCCAGGAGCGCGAGCAGCGGAGACCGGGCAGATCCGGGGAATTCGCGAATGATCAGGGTGCAGAGCGCCATCGCCGCCTGAACGCCGAGCAGGCCGCCCATGCCGTGCGTCCAGTTTGGATCCATGGGCCGTCCGTTCTTCTGCCGAAGCGCGATATAGGCCGCCGCCAGACCCAGGGCCCCGAGTCCCGTGGGCAGCCATGCCGCATGACCAGTCGCAGAACCTGGGATGGACCCCATGAGTGCGATCATCGCCTGCAGGCCCCATATGAGGCCTTGGGCCAGCAGATCCTTGAGATCGAAGGCTCTTCCCATTCCGATCCAGGCAAGGGCGAGGGCCGCGAATAGTGGGCCGCGCCAGGGTTCCGGTGCGTGTCCCCACACCAGGACGCTGCCCATCAGCACCGCCAGCGAGGTGAACGTGCTGGCCATGATTCCCGCTTCGTTTGCAGGGCCATGTTCGAGGTTCCGCTTCCACCGCGTTCTCAGCAGCAGGGCGTTGAGCAGCGCCACCGATATCCCGGCCACAAGCAGGGAGGCGAAGGGGTGGCCATCGGGATGAACGCGGAAGAGCAGGATCTCCAACGTGGTGATAAGGAATGCGGCGTAGGCCAGCACACGGAAATAGCGTTCCTTCAGAAAGACGCCGCCCGCCAGCAGTGCCTCGATGCCCAATAGCCGCATGAACGGCGTCAAGTGGTGGCGCAAGCCCAGTCGCAGCGGCGTCACCAGCGCCAACGCGGCGAGGCCCTCGGTGGCGGTGAGGAGATAGAGCCCGCGTTCCTGTTTTCGCTGGTAGATCACGGCGGCCCCCAGGTGGGCTAGGCCATAGGCCGCCATCCAGATATAGGCTTGGGCATGAGGTACCAGGTGCAAGGTGAGCGAAAGCGCGCCCACGAAGTTGCCGATCTGCCCCAGGCCCTGCCACGCGCGGCGCTGCTGAATCGGGCGCACCGCGAGCAGGGCGAGTTGGAAGACGGCCGCGCACAGGGCGATCACGCCCGCCGTGGTCATGGCGGTTGTTCCTGGGTTCATGGAAGCGCCGATCTCCATCTCCCAACGCGACCATCCGCTGTGCGAAAGCCCCAGCACCAGCGTCATCCATGTGGCGGGGATCCCCAGTCCCAGCAGGCGCAACCAGCCTGTGCGCCAGATCAGGACCGCCATGGCGAGCGCCACCACTGCGACGGCGCTCAGGTTGAACCCGGCACCAGTTTCGTGGGCGGATATTCCCAGGCTGAGAAAGATGAGCAGGAACGCGGATGTGGTGGTCCATTCGTTGCGGTAGCGCAGGCTGAACGCCACCGTCGCCGAGGCCATCAAGATCAACGCTGAGACCGATACGGCGGGGGATGAAAACACGCGAGCCGCATCCACGAACCCGGCGGCGTAGGTCACGAAGTAGAGGATGCCCCAGGCGCCAGCCAGCAGCGCTCGGCCAAAGGTCCGATAGCGTTCGCGCCTCTCGGCGAACAGCCCCAAACCCAGCAGCCCCAGCGCCCCACCATAGCTCATGCACACCTTGCCAATCGGCCCCATTCGCTGGAAGACCAGTCCCATGGCGAACACAACGCCGATCACGAGGATCGCGACGCCCAGTTTCAGGAAGATCTGCGTGCCGAGCAGATCCTCCCAATTCCAGGCGCGTCGAAGGCTGGCCGACGACGGAGAAGGGATCTGCGAAAAGGATGGAGAAGAAGTCCGTGCCGTGGGGGTTGGATGGGCCTGGGGCACCCTGGCCGGGGCTTCGCACGTTCGCGCTGGCGTGGGCGCGGGTGCGGACGCTGGGATGGAGGCCGCTTCCGGTGCTGCGGTCTTTCCGTCGCAGGGTGCAGGAATGGCGGCTGGAGGCGCGGGAATGAGTTCATCCAGCGCCGTCGCCTCTACGGAAGCCACGGGTGTCAGAATCGGGGGATTTGCGATGGGCTCTGATGGGGATTCGGTTGGGGGAAGCGCGGGCGGGCACGCCGCTGGCGAGGGTGTTTCGGCCTCTGGCAAAGCGATGGTGGGTGTTTGTTCCCTCTGCGCCGTTCTCCATTGGCGCTCCATCACGGCCAGCTTCGCCTTCAGTCGATCCAGCTCTTCTTCCAGG
>DAOPYE010000004.1:30870-37702 GCA_035352715.1 Holophaga sp.
GGCTTCAGTTCCACCAGGAACACGTCGTTCTCGCGGAAGGGGAAGTTGCGGCTGAAGACGCCATCCTTGCCCACGATCACCTTGGCCGTCGTGATGGGCTTGCCGTCGTTCTGGCTGCAGATCTTCTTGACCTGCTCCCGGGTCAACTGCGCGGGCGATCCCAGATCCTTGTAGGTGGCGAAAGCGTCATTCACGCGGTAGCCCACCTGGTAGACCGTCAGCACGTAGTTCCCGGGCTTCAGGCCTTTCATTTCCAGTTTCACGGGATCCTTGGCCTTGGCGGGCAGATCGCGCAGATAGAATTCCTGGTTGTTCACGCTCGGCCCAGGATGGGTGATGGTGAAATCCCAGAACAGGGCCTGAACAGCATTGCCCTGCTTGGTGATCCAGGAAGCGGGGTCGCTGCTCTTGAGTTCGCGATCGCCCAGTCGGTTCAGGAACTGGTAGGCGTAGAAGGAAGCCTTGGGGATGCCCTGCATGTTCAGCAGCCCGAAGCCGCCGTGGAAAGGCGTGGCGCGAGGTCCGGCTTCCTCGAAGATATCGGTGAAGGTCCAGTAGGACATGGACTGGGCGGCGCTGCCCGTATTGCGGATCTTGTCGATGATGAACGCGGCGCTGTGATAGCTGTCATGCACAGGATCCGAAGGCGTGTAAGACGCGCTCCATTCGGTGTAGTGCAGTTCCAGGTTCGGCTTGGTCGAGGCGGCGATCTGCTCGCGCGAGTGGCGGATCTCGCGATACATGGCCTGAACGTCCGGCGAAAGCACGGTGCCAGCGTTTCCGGTCTCGTCCAGGTAGCCCGCCGTCACTGCGTAGTGGTGGGTCGCGATGAAATCGATGGGTGCCTTGGATTGCTCGCAGAAGGCGATGGTCTCTGGAATCCAGGCGTTGCCGGCCGTGGCGGGGCCACCCACGCGGAACTTGGGCGAAATCGCCTTGATGGTCCGAGCCGTATTTTCATACATCTTGAAATAGTCCGCCTGGTCACCGGTGAAGAAGGCGCCCTTCAGGTTCGGCTCGTTCCAGACCTCGAAGTACCAGCTGGCGACTTCGGCTTCGCCATAGCGCTCCACCCAGTGTTGAACCAGGGCGCGGATCAGGCCATTCCACTTCTCATAGTCCTTGGGCGGCGTCACGTTGCCCTTCCACCAGAACAGCGTCTGGGAGCCGCTGGCCAGGGCTTGGGGCATGAAGCTCAGTTCCACGAACGGCTTGATGCCCATGTCCAGCATCGCGTCGTAGAGCGGATCGATGTACTGCCAGTTGTAGACGGGACGGCCGTTCTTGTCCTCGCGGTAGACGCCCATGTCATCGCACAGCAGGCCGTGCATGCGCAGATAGCGGAACCCGCATTCCTTCTTGATGAGGGCCAGTTGCTTTTGCCAGTCGGCCCGCAGTCCTTCGTTCGCGCGTCCCGCGCCAACGCAGAGATTGAACATGCGGTTCACTGGGCCTTGCTCCTGGCGAACATCGACGCAGATCTCGCGCGGCGCGGCGATAGCCGCCGAGCCCCCCAGGATCGATAGCAGGCAGGTCACGGGTAAGAGCTTTCTCATGGGTCAACCTCGCATATGGATCGCATTCGGGCGATATCCCGCGCTTGATTATCCGTTCGGACCCCTCGGAAGGCCATCGCGTGTTTGCCTGGGCCGATGAAGGCCCGGCGGCCCAGGCGTCAGTCTTCGATCTTGCCGCCCTTCTTGGTCGCGATGCGGAACAGGATCAGGCCCATCAGCACGAAGAAGCCCACGCCCATCAGGTCGTAGCCGCCCGCGCCGAGCCGGTGGACCAGTCTTCCTTCCATGTTCACATGGGCCAGGAAGGATTTCACGGCGGGCAGCTTGTCGCTGCCGGCCGCCAGGATGGCCACCAGCACGCCGGCGAGCGCGCCGCCTGCCACCAGGCCGGTGCTGAACAGGTTGCCGGGGCCCAGTTCTTCCTCGGCGCCCTGGACGGCGGATCCATTCTTCTTTTCGGCGACCCAGCGGATCACACCGCCCGCAAAGATTGGCAGCGTGGTGCTCAGGGGCAGGTAGGCGCCCACGGCGAATGCCAGGCTGCGCACCTCGCAGAGCTCCATCGTGATGGCCAGGAACACGCCCACCAGCACGAACTGCCAATCCAGGTTGTGCGCCAGCAGGCCCTTGATGAGCGTCGCCATCAGGGTGCCCTGGGGCGCCGGGTAGCGATCCGAACCGATCGCGTGCTGCAGGCCCTGGGCGGCCATTTCGGCCGTGGGGCGATCCAGAACCTTGATCGTGAGCCCGATGACGAGGGCTGCGGCGACGGCGCCGATCATCAACCCGATCTGCTGCTTACGAGGTGTCGCGCCCACCAGGTAGCCGGTCTTCAGATCCTGGCTGGTGGCTCCGCCGTTGGCAGCGGCGATGCAGACGATGCCGCCCACGCACAGCGCCATGGGCTGATAGACATTCCCTGTCCAACCCAGCGACACGAAAATCAGGCACGTTGCCATGATGGCGGCGATGGTCATGCCGCTGATGGGATTCGAGCTGCTGCCGATGATGCCCACGATGCGGCTGCTGACGGTGACGAAGAAGAATCCGAAGGCGACCATCAGGAAGCCCAGCACCACCTTGCCGATGCCGCTGCCCGGGATGAAAGGCAACAACGCCACCACGATCACCAGGCCGATGGAGCCCGCCGCCACGATCCATAGCGGCAGATCATTCTCGGTGCGCTTCACGGTCTCCGCGCCGCCACCCTTCAGCGATTTTACGGCGCCCTTGAAGGCCGAAATGATCGTGGGGATTGTCTTGATCAGCGTGATGAAGCCGCCCGCAGCCACCATGCCCGCGCCGATCTGGCGCACGTAGGCGAAGTAGATGGCGCGGTTCAGGCCCGAGAACTGATGCGTCGCCGCGTCCCACCCGTAGGCGCCGTTCTTCGTGACATCGCTCAGGTAGCCCAGCTTCACCAACTGCGTCGCGATGAGATCCTGGGGCACGAGGGAGGCCAGCAGGGGGATGAAGCCCAGCCAAGCCATCACGCCACCCGCCACCAGCAGTCCGCTGTTGCGGATGCCCAGGATGTAGCCCACGCCCATGTATTCGGGCGTGATGTTGGCGTTCACGGTCGCGGCCGGGAAGATCTTGCTGCGCATGTTCGAGACCCAGGTGGGCGTCTCGCTCACAACCTTCAGCACCAGCTGCCCCACGGCGTAGAGCAGGCCCGTGGCCAAGCCCAGGTAGGCCGTCTTGGCCAGATTGCCGCCCTTCTCGCCCGCGATCAGCACCGAGGCGCAGGCCGTGCCTTCGGGATAGGGCAGCTCGTCGCGTTCCTTGACGATCAGGGCGCGGCGCAGCGGAATCATCATCAGGATGCCCAGCACGCCGCCCATCAGGGCCAGCGTGAAGATCGTCCAGTAGCTGAAGTACCCCGATCCGCCCGAGGTGTTGGACAGGAACAGGAAGCCCGGCAGGGTGAAGACCACGCCGGCGGCGATGCTCTCGCCCGCGCTGCCGATGGTCTGCACGATGTTGTTCTCCAGGATCGTGCTGCCGCCGAAGCGCTTCAGCAGGCTGATGGCCACCACCGCGATGGGGATCGAGGCGCTGACCGTCAAACCGGCGCGCAGGGCCAGGTAGACCGTGGACGCGCCGAACAAGACCCCGAAGAACGCCCCGAACAGAACCGCCTTGGGCGTGAACTCGGCAACGACGGCGTCGTCTGGGACATAGGGTTTGAATGGGTCCTGATCCGCCATTGGGAATACTCCGAACCGAAGTGAAATTGTGCACGTTGCTATAAATATGGAACGGCGGTGGGCTGCAAACGCAGGCTTGTGATATTGCACACGGCCGACGGTAGCAGTTTGCCTGAAGATATTTGGGATAGGCTGGAAGTTATGAAAATTGCGGATCGGATCACAAGCCGAACCAATCCCCGATATAAATCCTTGAAAGCTGACGTCGCCCCGGGCGGCGCCAAGCGGACGCGCACGCTGATCCTGGGGGCCAAGCTCATCGAGGCCTGGTGGGAGGTCCGACACACCTCCGATGCCGCCGGGCGGTTCCATCCGCAGACGTGGCTGCGCCTCGAAGGCGTGGCGCCCCATGCGCTGGAGCGGGCGCTATCCGTGGATACGTTGGAGCTGGGTGAATCCCTGATGCGCGATCTGGCGGATGCGGGCAGCCCGCCGGAACACGCCCTGCTGGTGGATCTGGGGCCCGAGCCCTCGGGACCGCTGCCCTCGCGCGTCATCGTGCCCTGGGGCATCCAGGATCCCGGCAACCTGGGCGCCATCCTTCGCAGCGCCGCGGCCTTCGGGTTCCAGGAGGCCCTTCTGGGTCCCGGCTGTGCGGATCCCTTCAGCCCCAAGGCCCTGCGGGGCACCATGGGCGCGGCCTTCCTGCTGCCCATCCGCCGCTGTGCGCGCCTGGAGCCCGATGCCGGCCACTGGTACGCCCTGCACGGCGGAGAAGGCTCCCAGCCCATCGCCAGCGCCGATCTATCCGAGCCCCTGCGCATCCTGGTGGGCAATGAGGGACATGGCTGGAGCGGCGAGACGCTGCCGCCAGAGATTGCATTCCTGTCCATTCCCATCCAGGGCATTGAGAGCCTGAACGCCGCCGTGGCCGCAGGCATCGCCTGCTTCGAGGCCGCCCGGAGGCTCGCCTGATGCGGCGAGCTCTCGCTCGGACTTTGATTCGCTTGGCCGAATCCCTGGCGCTCGCGGGCTTGATGGTGCTGGCGTTCCGGTTTCCCGCCGCCAGCGGCTACGGCTATCTGGAAGCGATCGCCGCGCTGCTGTTTCCGGCGGCGTTGCTCCGGTGTGTCTTCCGGGGCCGCCACCTGGGCTGGAGCTTTCTCGCCTTTGCCTTGGGCCTCGTGGGGATCTTCTACTGGGTGCCCGCAACCCTGGCGACCCGGGCCCCCATGCCCTACCCCGCGGCGCTGGGCTCCGCCCTGTTGTTCTACGTCTGGGAAGCCCTGGGTTTCCTGGCCGTCGCCTTCCTTGCGCGCTGGGCGTACCGGCGCCGCGGGGCCTGGGGCGCAGCCCTGGGCGCGGCCCTCGGCATCCTGATCTGGGAGGCGCAGGGCTTCCACATCTACACCTGGAGCTGGGGTGCGGCGCTCGGTGGCTTGCCGTGGCTCGCGCGCTCCGCGGCGTTCCTGACGACGCACGGCTTGGCGGCTGCGTTTTGGGGGGTGGGCGCGCTGATGGCGGCTTCGGCCGCGCACCGGCAGTACCGACGCCTCTGGGTGGCGCCGCTCGCATTGCTGGCGGCACTGCTGGGGCTTTCGCTTGCTTGGCACCTGCTGCCTCGGGGACCAGAGCGGATGCTCGATGTGGTGATGATCCAGCCGAACTTCGAACCCGGCCATCGCGATCCCTGGATGGAGCCCGAGATGTGGGCGCGCAGTGACCGGGTGATGCAAATGGCGGGGCTGCCCCGCCGGGACGCCGCCACGCTGCTGCTTTGGCCTGAAAGCTCGGTGCTGGGCCGGGATGACTGTGGCCCCGATCCGCGTCTGACCTTCGAAGCCAGGCATCGCGGGATCGCCTGGCTCTTCGGCACCGAGGGCGGCGTGTCCGGCTCCCGCCAGACCGGCGAGGCCGGCCAGACCAGTCAGGATCGCCTTCCGCGCTACCTGCTGCTGAACCTGGTGCGAGGCGAGGCCGCCAATCAGCCGAGCTTCATCCAGGCCAAGGTCACGCCCATGCCCTTCGGCGAGCGCATGCCCGGTCCCGCCTGGCTGCGCACCTGGCTCGACGAGCAGCTGGGTTTCATGTCCCAGGAGCCGGGACAACTCACGCCGAACAGCACCTTCCGCTTTCCCACGCCCCAGGGGCCGCTCGCGGTGCATCCCGTGCTGTGCAGCGAGGCCCTGGACTGCCGCCGGGTGCAGCGGGGGCTGGCCTTGGCGGGCGGCGACCTGTTGACCAGCCACACCAATGACGGCTGGTTCGAACGCAGCATCGCCACGGATCTGCATGGCGCGCAGATCCGCCTGCGGTCTGTGGAGGCGGGCCTCCCCTTGCTCCGCGTGACTCTGACGGGCAAATCCGGCGTCTTCCGCGAAGACGGCGCCTGGATCCTGTGGGGCGAGCCGCGCAGCGAGGGATCGTACGTCTTCTCCCTGCGCTGGCGTCCCATTCGCACCCCTGCGCGCCACTCCGGCTTGGTCCTGTTCCTGGAACTCTTCCTGGGGGCGGGGCTCCTGGCCCTCGTCGCTCCTTCGTTTCGAAAGTCCGCGCCATGAAAGACATCACACTCGATCTGCTGCCGCCGATCCTCGCCTCCAGTTCGCCCCGGCGTCGACAGTGGATGGAATCCCTTCGCATCCCCTGCGAGGTCTGCGCCCCGGAGGTGGATGAATCCCCCCTGCCGGGCGAGGATCCGGAATCCATGGTGGAGCGCCTAGCCTGCGTCAAGGCGGACGTCGTGGCGCGGGCGCAACCCGGACGCTGGGTCATCGCTTCGGACACTACGGTGGCTGTGGATCATCACGTGCTGGGCAAGCCCGAGGATGAAGCCGACGCCGTACGGATGCTGGGGCTGATCCAGGGCCGAACGCACCAGGTTCATACGGGGCTTTGCCTGCAGAAGGACGACGAGATCCACTCGTTCGTGGATACCGCGCAGGTGACGTTGCGTGCCATGAGCCCCGCCCAGCGTTGCTGGTACGCCGCCACGGGCGAACCGATGGATAAGGCCGGGGCCTATGCCGTGCAGGGCATCACGGCCATGTTCATCGAGCGCATCGAGGGCAGCTTCCCCACCGTGATGGGTTTTCCCGTGGAGCGGTTCGGCGTGCTGGCCGAGCGTCTGGGGCTTTTGAAGGAGTGGCTGCGAATGCCATGAAT
>DAOPYE010000004.1:37802-51915 GCA_035352715.1 Holophaga sp.
GCGTGCTGGCCGAGCGTCTGGGGCTTTTGAAGGAGTGGCTGCGAATGCCATGAATTCGGGGGCGATGGCTCTGATAGACTCAGCGCATGTCTTATTCGCATCACTTCGCAAGGCCCTGGCAGGGTAGGGCGGCATGAAGCGTCTGCATCTCAGCGGGCACTGGTATGGCCACGTCTCCGACCTCGCTGCGTCGGATGCCTGCACCTGGAGTCTGCTGAAAGACGAAGACAGCGAAGCGCTATGGATGTTGCAGCTCTGGTCGCCCCGCCCTTCCGATCGGGAGCTGGATCAGCTGCGGGAGAACTTCCTTCAGCTGTTCACGGAGAACGATCCGATCGATCCGGCCCGCGCGCGCTTTGGCATGGATGATGGCCGGGCGTGGTTCCTGCAGAAGATCCCCGATACCCCGCTGGGGCGGCTTTGGCCGGAATGGGACGCGGGCGTGCGCCAGAACTTCCTGTACGCCCTGGAGCGCCTGCTTCAGCAGGATCGCCACGCCCGGCTGCTCCATCCCGAGGTCATCGGGATTCAGGTGGGCCGGGTGACCTTGCCCCGGGTGCTGGGCCAGGCCCCCATGGCGTTCGACGATCTGTTGAGGGCCTTGCCCGCCCTTCCGCTTTCGGCGGAGACGCAAAGCGGCGCCGCCTCCTGGGAACTGCCTCCCGTCGTTTCGGATCACGCGGCCCGCCCCATCCGCGGCCGCGGCCAGGAACTGACCTACCTCAAGTCGCTCATGCTGGGGCTTTCGCGTCCTTCGCCCATGGAGCGCATCGTGGTGCTGCAGGGGGAAGAGGGCCTGGGCCAGCGTCAGCTGGGCCAGTGGGCGGCGGCGGCGGCGGAGACCGAAGCCCTTTGGCTGACGGAACTGGGCGTCCAGCACGGCGAGAAGGCGTCCAGCTTCTGCTCGCGCCTGCTGCGCGGGCTGCTCAAGGGCTACGAAGCCGACTTCTACGCCCAGAGTCCCGAGACCGCCCGCGTGCTCGCCCGGCGCCTGCCCACCTTCGCCTTCCTGCGCAGCGGCCGCCAGCGCGAGGACGACGAGCCGATGGCCATGGACGAGGTGCAGGCCGCCTTGAAGGTCCTGGCCTTCGCCCGCGAGGTGCATCCCCGGATGATCCAGATCTGGGGGCTGGAACGCGCCGAGAGCGAACTGCTCTCCGTGCTGCGCGAACTGGTCGTGGGTTCGAAAGTGGCGTGGTTCCTTTCGGTCACGCTATCCGGTTCGGGCAACCAGGCCCGCACCCTGCTGGCGCCCCTCAAATCCGATGCCACGGCTGCCTTTCTGCAGCTCAATCGCCTGGAGGATCCGGATCTCCTGGCCACGCTCCATGATCTGCTGGGGCCCCATCAGCTGGACGGCGCCTTCTGCCGCGAACTGGTGCGATCGAGCCTCGGCAACCCCGGGCTGCTTCAAAGCGCCCTGGAGATCGCCCAGATGGATGGCACCTTGGTCTGGCAGGACGGGGCGTGGCGTCTGGCGCCCGGCCATGATCAGGCCTTCCGAGCCCATCAGGACATGGCGGGCGAACTGCTGACGGGTCGCTTCCAGCGTTTGGGTTCGGCCCCTGCATCGCTGATCCGGTTGCTGGCCCTGGCCGAGCATCCCCTGGATGTGCCCACCCTGGGCAGCGCGCTGGGTCTGGCGGGCGATCCGCTGGAAGAAGCCATCCGCGCCGCAGTGGCTTCCCGATTGGCCATCGTCAAGGATGGCTGGGTGCTGCTGGACAACCCCCGCGTGAAGGAACTGGCGCTGAGTGGCGTGGAACCCGGCGAGGTCCAGCGCTCGGCCAAACGGCTGATCAAGGCCCTGGGCGAAGACGCCGCCGGACGGTCCATCGGCGTGCACCTGCATCTGTTGGCCATCGACGGGCCAACGGCCCTGGTTCGGATTCTGGAAATGCTGGATCAGGCGGTGCCCGCGCCCGCGCTGGCAGAGCGCTTGGTGCATCGGGCCTTGCAGCTGAATCCCAGCCCCATGGAGCAGATGAAGCTGTGGGAATACCTTTCGGAGGCCTGGTCCAAGGCCACGGTCCGGGAGCGCCTTCAGCCCGTCTCGGAGCCGCGCTCGCCCTATGCCGCCGCTCTGGAGACGCTGGGGCGGGCCCGGGCGGCGCTGGAGACGGACTCGGCCCTCGCGCCGGAGACCCGAAACCAGCATCTGGCCCGCATCCTGCGCAAGGAAGCCTTTCTGCACATCCGCCTGCAGAATCTGACCGATGCGCTGGGTTCCGCCCAGGCGGCCGCCCAGTGTCTGGCGGATTGTCCCCAGGATCCGGAACAGCCCCGGCTCCGTCTCGCGCTGGGGCGGATCCACATGCTTCAAGGCTACGTCAGCAAGGCGATCAAGGCCTTCGAGGAAGGGCTTCAACTCCTGACCGCCGAAGGCCAGCCCACCTCCCGCGAGGATCATGTGGCGCTGCTGGTGGACATGGGCTACGCCTACGGACATCGCTGCCAGTTCCAGCGCGCCATCTCGACGCTGAAATCCGCCCAGCGGCTTCTGGAGCACGAGCAGGATCAGCGTCGGCTGTCGGCGCTGCTGCTCTCCCTGTCCCAGATCTACCTGGCCACCGGGAAATATGAGGCTTCCCAGGGCTGCCTGCGCGATGCCATGCACATCGCCCGCGCCCTGGATGATCTGGAACTTCAAGGTCGGTGCTATCTGCACAGCGGCATCATCAAGAGCCTGCGTCAGCACCTGACCCCCGCCCTCAATCACCTGGATCGCGCTCTGGAGCGCTTCACCACCCTTGGCGATCGGGCCTCCCTGCACAGGGTGCGTGCGTGGAAAGCCCGGACGCTCGCGGCCCTGGGCGAAATTTCCGAATGCGATCTGCTGATGCTGCAGTCCATGAACGCTGAGGTTGGCACCCCCATGGATCGGGGTGATTTGTTGTTCCTCCAGGGAGAGATCGCCGGGTTCCGGGGCGCCTGGGGGGACGCGACGCGGTTGTTCCAGGAAGCGGCCGAGGTCTTCGAGCGCGCGGGCCTGAACTGGCGCGCCATGCTGGCCCGTCTCCACGGCATCCAGGCTGGAACCCGCGATGTGCGCCGCTCCGGCGGCGTCATCGTCATCGAACGCGCGTGGGGAACACTGGAATCCATCAAGACGCCCGTCGAAGGTTCCGGCTCCCGTTGGCTGGAGATGGAGTGGTTCCATGCCCACGCCTTGCTGCTCATCGGGACCTCGACCGAGGATGAAACCGTGGCCGTGGAATGCCTGACGGCCCTGGGCGAGATGTCTGCGGCGGCGCGGGATCTGTGCTTTCCGGGCGCGGCGCTGGAGGCCCATGCGCTGGCGGCTGCCCAGCTTCTGGGGCGCGGCGAACGCCTGGGCGCGCGCACCAAGCTGCAGGATGCGGCCTCGAACTTCCAGGAGATCTGGTCGGAAGTCCCCACGAGCAGCGAGATGGCGTTCCTCGGGCGAACCGATATTCATCGCTACCAGGAGACCGTCGAGGGCGCGGGTTTGCGTTTCACGCTGCCCGAACGGATTGACCCTCTGGCAGACTGGACACCTACGCAGGTGAACCTGCCCCTTCTGAATTTCTGATGAGCCACGATTCCAGTTCTTCGCAATGCCGCCGCGTCACCATTCCCGAGCTTCGCCGCAAGGTCGCCCAGGGCCAGAAGATCAGCATGATCACCGCCTACGATGCGGCGATGGCGCGGATCGCGGACGCCGCGGGCGTCGACCTCCTGCTGATCGGCGATAGCGTTGGGAATGTCTGCCTGGGCTTCGACAGCACCCTGCCCGTGACCATGGCCATGATGAACCATCATCTGGAAGCGGTGACGCGCCAGCGGCCGAGGGCCATGGTGATCGCGGATCTTCCCTATCTGAGCTACCACGCGAGCCTGGACGAGGCGATCCACAATGGCGGCGGCTTCATGCAGCGCGGGGCCCAGGCGGTGAAGCTGGAGGGCGGTGCCAAGCGCATCCCTGTGGTGAAGGCCCTGGTGGATGCCGAGGTGCCGGTCATGGGGCATCTGGGGCTCACCCCGCAATCCGTGAACGTCATGGGCGGATACAAGGTTCAGGGCCGCGAGGGCGCGGACGCCATCCAACTGATCGAGGACGCGCTGCGCCTGCAGGACGCCGGGTGTTTTTCCGTGTTGATGGAGGGCATTCCCGCGGATCTGGCGGCGCGCGTCACCGAGGTGCTGGAGGTCCCCACCATCGGCATCGGCGCCGGTCCCCACTGCTCGGGTCAGGTGCTGGTGTTCCATGATCTGTTGGGCCTGATCCCCGGGCCTTCCGCCAAGTTCGTGCGCCAGTACCTCGACGGTTTCGGCCTAATGACTTCCGCGATATCCAATTGGATCAGCGACATCCAGAACGAGTCATTCCCTGCGGAGGCCGAGTCCTATATGCTTCCAGAAGCAGCCCGGCTGCGGTTGGCCGCCTGGCGGCCCCAGGCGGAAGGCCAGCCCGGAAGCACAGGGCCCAAAGCCGAGTAAAGAGGAGCCACTTTTTGTCCATGCGCATTGTCCGAACGATTTCTGAGCTTCGCGCGGTAGTTAAATCCCTGCGGGATGGGGGTCATCGGATCGGCTTCGTGCCGACCATGGGCTATCTGCACGAGGGTCACGCCTCCCTGATCCGGCAGAGCTCCGCCCGCTGCGGGGCCACGGTCGTATCGGTGTTTGTGAACCCCATCCAGTTCGGTCCCCAGGAGGACTTGGCGAAATATCCCAGGGATCTGGAGCGCGATCAGAACCTGTGCCTGAAGCTGGGCGTCGATGTGCTGTTCCTGCCCGAACCCTCCGAGCTCTACCCGACGGGGTTCAACACGTTCGTCGAGCCGGGCCCCATGGGCGACGTGCTGTGCGGATCGCAGCGGCCCGGGCATTTCCGTGGCGTCGCGACCGTTGTGGCGAAGTTCTTCAATATGGTGCAGCCGGATCTGGCCTTCTTTGGCCAGAAGGATCTGCAGCAGGCGGTCATCGTCCGGCGCATGGCCCGCGATCTGAACATGCCGGTGGATATCCTCGTGGCGCCGACGCTGCGCGAGGCCGACGGCTTGGCGCTCAGCTCCCGGAATTCCTACCTTTCCGCCGAGGAGCGCGTCCGTGCGCTGGGCATCAGCCGGGGGCTTTTCGCGGCCGAAGCGGCGTTCCAGGCCGGTGAGCGCAAGACGGCCAAGCTCGTCTCTCTCGCCAAGGCGGAGCTTTCCGCTGCGGATGAAATCCATTACTGCTCGCTGGTGGATGCCCAGAGCCTGGATCCGCTGGGACCCGAGGTGACGCGCGACTGCGCCCTGTGCGTGGCGGTCCGCATCGGCGGCACGCGCCTCATCGATAACATGCTGCTCTCCCCGTCCCCGGAGGGCGCCCAGCTGCTCAGCAGACTGGAATAGATCGCGGGAAAGCCTCATCCTAGAGGACGGCCGGGACCCTTCAGGGCCTGGACCTGGAGTTATCCATGTTGCGTCAATTCCTGCTTGGCAAGATTCATCGTGCGGTCGTGACCCGCGCCGACCTGGAGTACGTGGGGTCCATCACCATCGACCCCCTGCTCATCGAGGCGGCCGGCTTTCTCGAGAACGAGAAGATCGATATCTATGACGTGACCAATGGTTCGCGTCTGGCGACCTACGTCATTCCCGGCACCCCCGGTTCGGGCGAGATCGGCATCAACGGTGCCGCCGCCCATCTGGTCAATCCCGGCGATCTGGTCATCCTCGCCGCCTACGGCTGGCTGGACGAGCGGGAGGCCGACGGGCACAAGCCCAAGGTGGTCTTCGTGGATGATCGGAACCGGATCGTCTCCAAGGCCGCCCAGGAGCGCACGCCGGCGCTTGTCGACGCCTTCGCGGAGAAGGAGCGTTAAGAGAAACCTTTCCTCGAAGGCTGGCATTTGGTAAAAAGTGGAACCCCCGAATGGCTGGTACGCCACCGGGGTTTGGGAGGAAGCCGGGAGGCTCCTCGCCGAATTCGAGAGAGGTAACAGCCATGGAAGTTCGACGGTCCCTGGTGGTCAATTCGACCCCGCTGGAGACGCGCATCGCCCTGTTGGAAAATGGGCAGGTGTGCGAACTCTTCATTGAACGCACCACGCACGTCAGCCAGGTGGGGGACGTGTACAAGGGGCGGGTCGCCAAGCTGCTCCAGGGCATGCAGAGCGCCTTCGTCTCCATCGGTGGCCCCAAGGACGGGTTCCTGTATCTGGACGAGCCCGAGGCCCACCGGCTGGGTTCGGAGGAGATCCTGGGAGAAGACGATGGAGAGCCGCTGGACTTCGCACCGGTGGTCCAGAATCTGCCGCCCCTCAAGGAGGGTGAGGAGGTGCTGGTCCAGGTGGTGAAGGATCCCATTAGCACCAAGGGACCTCGGCTCACGCGGCACATCAGCTTCCCCGGCCGCTTCCTCGTCTTCATGCCCGGCATCGATCATGTGGGCATCTCGCGCAAGATCACCGATCCCGAAGAACGGGAACGGTTGCGCATGCTCATCAAGGGGCACGCCCATCCCGGAGAGGGCTTCATCGTGCGCACGGCGGCCATCGGAGAAAAGGACGAGGACCTGATCTCGGATGTGACCTTCCTGCGTGAACTGTGGAATGACGTGAAGCAGCGCACCGAGACCGTGCGCCCTCCCAGCCTGGTCTGGCAGGACCATGGGCTGATGCAAAAGGTGCTGCGGGATCTCTTCCGCGAAGAGGTCGCGAGCTTCTGGGTGGATACGGAGCAGGCCTACCAGGAGGTCTCGTCCTTCATTGGGAAGCTGCACCCAGAATGGGTTGAGCGCGTGAAGCACTTCACGTCCGATCTGCCCATCTTCCAGGCCTTCGGCATCGAGAAGGAAATCGAGGCTGGTCGGCAGCCCAAGGTGTTCCTCAGGCATGGCGGCAGCATCGTCATCAACCAGACGGAAGCCCTGGTGAGCGTGGATGTGAACACGGGCAAGTTCGTCGGCAAGAAGGATCTGGAAGAAACGGTCTTCCTCACGAATCTGGAAGCCATCCCCGAGATCATCCGCCAGCTGCGCCTCCGCAATCTGGGCGGCATCATCGTCATCGACTTCATCGACATGATGGTGCTCGAGCACCGGCAGGAGGTCATGGCCAGGCTTCAGGAGGAGCTGCTCCGGGACCGCAACCACGCGCGCGCCGTGGAAATCAGCGAATTCGGGCTGGTGGAGATGACGCGCAAGCGCACCGGGCCCAGCCTGGATCGCCTGCTCACCTGCGCGTGCCCCCACTGCGATGGTTCGGGACGGCGCATCAGTCCTGAGACTGCGGTGCTGGGCGTCTACCGCGAGATGGCGCGCCAGGGCGAGCGGCTGAAGGGCGCGACGGTTCGCATCAAGATGCACGGGGAGCTGCGCGCGATGCTCCAGAACGAAACCCGCGACGGCATTCACCAGCTGGCGAAGCTGCTGGGCGCCCAGATCCATTGGATTGATTTGGACGAAGGTCCGCTGCAGGCCGCCACCGTGGACATTGCTTTCGGCAAGGAGCAGGCATGAGCGAGCGCGCCGTTCTCAAGGATCAGGTCTTCCTGCGCATGGCCCTGGAGATCAGCCGCCTAGGCACTTGCTGTCGCCTGAAGGTGGGCTGCATCCTGCTGAGGTCGGATGGCGGCATCGCTTCAGGCGGTTTCAACGGCGCCTTGCCCGGCATGCCTCACTGCACGCCGCAGACCTGCTCACCCGACCAGCGCTGCCTGCACACGTCGCACGCGGAGGAGAATGCGCTCGGGTTTTCGACAGGAACTGTCCAAATCGCCTACGTCACCCACGAGCCTTGCCTGACATGCACCCGCTCTTTGGTGCGTCGCGGCGTCCGCCGCGTCGTGTTTCTCCATCCCTACACCAGCATGGGCGAGCAGGAGCGCATGGAGCGGGACGCCATCCTGGCCCACTTCGACGTGAAGTGGGAGCAGATCTCGGTGGCGTGACTACTTGACCTCGATATCGCGCAGATCCTTGCCGGGCTTGAAGCGGATGCTCTTGCCCTTCGGGATCTCCACCGCAGCGCCCGTCTTGATGTTGCGGCCCAGGCCGCGCTTGCGGGGGCGAGGTTCGAAGACGCCGAAGCCCCGGATTTCAATCCGATCGCCGTTCAGCAGGGCATCCTTCATGCGCTCCGTGAGCAGATCGACCACCTGAAGGGCCATGGCCTTGGAGACGGGGGCCGTCTTCATGAGTTCCGTCGCGATGTCGATTTTGATCATGATCTGCCTCTGCCGGATTGGGGGTCTTGGGGAAGTTATACCGTTCTAGCAGGGGATGGACGGCGACGGAAGGCCTCACTTTGAAAAGAAACACATGGCCTATTGGATGGTCGCCAGCCGGTTTTTGAGGAAGGCCTCGGCTTCGGCGGCGGGTACCGGGCGCGAGAACAGGTAGCCCTGTCCCAGATCGCAGTCCAGGGCCCGCAGGCGCTCGAGCTGGTCCTCGGTTTCGATGCCTTCGGCGGTGACCCGCATGCCCAGGGATTTGGCGAGGGAGATGACGGCTTTGACGATGGCGGTGCTTTCGGAGTCCTTGCCCAGTCCATCCACGAAGGATTTGTCGACCTTCAGGGTGTCCACGGGGAAGCGCTTCAGGTAGCTCAGGGACGAGTAGCCGGTGCCGAAATCGTCTACCACCAGATGGATATCCAGTCCCCGCAGGGTGTTCAGGGCTTCCAGCGTGGCCTTGGGATCCCTCATCATCACGCTTTCGGTGATCTCCAGCTTCAGGCAGCGCGGATCGAAATTGCTGGAGTCGAGCGCATCGGTCACGGTCTGGATGAGATCCTGCTGCTGGAACTGACGAGCCGAGAGGTTGACGCTGATGAGCCTGGGCGGATCCGATGCGAACTGCACGCGCCAGATCGAGGCTTGGCGGACGGCCTCCTCCAGCACCCAGCGTCCCAGGGGCACGATCAGGCCCGTCTCTTCGGCCAGGGGAATGAAATGAAGCGGCGGAATCAGGCCCTTTTCCGGGTGTTTCCAGCGCACGAGGGCCTCCCAGCCCTCGACCATTCCTGTGCGCAGGCATACGAGAGGCTGGTAGTAGAGGATGAATTCCTGGCGATCCAGGGCCCGGCGCATGTCCGCTTCCATGTGGAAGCGCGCAATGGCCTGGGCGTTGATGCTGGGATCAAAGATTTCGATGGTGCCGGCGTCCTTGGCCTTGGCGCGGAACATGGCGACCTCCGCGTCCCGCAGCAGTTCCGAGGGCGTCATGGAGGCGGAGCCGACGGCCAGGCCCATGCTGCAGGTGACGTAGAGATCCCGGCCCAGCAGCTCGAAGGGATCGCTGAACGAGGCCTTGATGCGTTCGGCCACGCGCAGCCCGTCATTGATGGACTGGATGTCTTCGAAAAGCACCACGAATTCGTCGCCGCTCAAGCGTGCCACCGTGTCCTCGGGCCGTATCGCCTTGCGAATGCGCCGGGAGACCTGGATCAGCAGTTGGTCTCCGGCTTCGTGCCCCAGGCTATCGTTGACCACCTTGAACCGATCGAGGTCCAGGAACAGCAGGGCGCTGGAGCGGGTGCGCCGTTCGCCGCGCAGCAGGGCCTGTCCCAGGCGTTCCATAAACAGCGCCCGGTTGGGCAGGGAGGTGAGCCGATCCCGGAAGCTCTGGATGATCAATTCGGTTTCGGCCGTGCGGCGCTGGGTGATGTCCTCCAGTGTGCAAAAGAGCGTGCGAATCCGCCCACGGGGATCGAAGCGGGGCTGGACGGTCATCTGGATCCAGATCCAGTCGCCGTTGGAAGCCTGCTCGAAGGCCAGGGTGGCGGACGTTCGCTCCCGGCTGGCGATCGCTTGATGGAAGGGCGTCTGATCCAAGGGCATGGGGTGGCCATCCATCGCCAGGATCGAGAACGCAGGGTTCAGCCAATCCACGCCGAGGAAGGTCGCCTGATCCATGTCCATAAGCCTCATGGCTTCGAGATTGGCGCGGAAGGCCCGGCCCTGGGGATTGGCGATAAACACCCCTACCGGCAGCAAGTTGAAGGCGCGGCGCTGGTCTCCGAAGACATCCCGAAGCCAGAACTCGATCGCTCCGAAAAGGGGGTCCCGCGGGAAGCGGTTCCAGAAGACCAGTCCACCCGAAAGGGCCAGAAGGCCAAGGCCCATGACCACCCAGGCCGCCTGGTTCACCGCCAGGCACAGTCCCCCGGCCACGAGCAGCAATACCCCCGCCGCCAATAGAAGGCTGGAAAGCGATCCGGGCCGACGATTGATCAGAGTTTCGACAGCGTTTCGATTTGTTGCAGCCAAAACCCCTCCCAGGAGGACAGCCCCCCCTTATCCTTTCGGAACATAGCCTGCTTGGGTTAACTTGAAATCTCGTCTTTGGAGCCTGATTTTGGACACGCTCGATTCTTTCCATGCCGTCGCCATGAATATCCTCAAGCATGCGGGAAGGCGCGCGAGGGCGGCCGCCATCCTCGAACGGTGGGGCACGACCTGGCAGGGCCCCACCCGGGTTCTGGACTTCACGCATTCCAATCACGGCGCTTGCCTGCACTTCAATCAGTTCATTGGATCCATGTGGGTCCATGTGTTCACGTTTCATGCGACGCGCAAGGAAGGCGTTTTCATGAAGGGGCCGGACACGGACCGGGGTCGGAAATCCCACAAGCTACGGGCGAACCGCCTGGACACGTCCACCCTGGATGCCCTGTTTGAGGTCTGGTCCGCGCATCCGGAGGCCCGTCCCGCCGGCAATGCCCTGGAATTCTATCTCGACGAGGTACCGGACGAGACGTGGGAGGTCTGCCTGCAGGAGGCCTTGGCCTGTCTCGCTCCCGCCGTCGGCGCGCTGCCGCCCCGGGAGAGATAGCACTCCGCCGATCCGCCCGGTTGCGGCAGAATGGAGTGTTGAACAGGATTCCCATGGCATTTCTTTCTCGTTTCTTTTCGCGCACCCCCCGGGTGCCCCTGCCTTCCCTTGAAGAACTGCTGACGGCCAAGGGGCTTCCCGCCGAATACCCCGGAATTGAAGAGTTCCTGCCAGAGTTCGAACACCTTGACGCAGAAGGTCGACGAGCGTGGGTGGACGCGCTGGCACAGCTGCACGGCAACAAGCAGTCCCTGCCGCCCTGCTGGGTGGACGCGCAGTTCGAGCTCATGCCTCAGGTGGTGCCCGCGTGGCAGGCCGAGCGCGAGAACTTCTTCTACCGCCCCTTCATCGAAGGCCTCAGCCAGCGCGTGCTGGTGGGCAGCCAGGTCATGCCCGCGGCGTGGCTTACCCTGTGGGGCGTTTCCGAAGCGGATGTGCTGGAGCGGGCCCTGGATCACCTGATGGAGAAATCCAAGAGGGTGCCCTTCCAGCGTCTTCCCAGCGGCATCTACCAGAGCGCCTATGGCGACGGCGTGGATTCCGCTCGCCTCCTGCTTCCAGAGCTCTGGTCCCACCTCTTTCCGGGACAGAACACCTTTGTCGCCGTGCCTTCAGGCGGCGTGCTTCTGGCCGCGCCCCAGGTGCTGCTGCCCAAGCTGGTGGATGCCATCGGTCGCACCCTCGCCAGCAGCGAGCATCCCCGCCTGATGGGGACCATCCTTCAGTTCGTGGATGGTGGCATCCTGCCGGCCAATCTGCAGGATCCCCATCCCATCGCCCAGCCCCAGCGGGAGTTCCGCCAGGGCGACCTGCTGCACGCCTACCGTATCCAGAGCGAAGACCTGGACCCCGCGCTCGGCCAGCCCGCCGAGATGGGCCTGTTGCGCACGCAGCAGGGCAGGGCCATCAGCTACGCGTTGTGGATCGAAGGCACGTCGGTGCTTCTGCCGGATTCGGATCTCGTGGGTTTCGTCTCCGCCCAGGGCAAGCCCCTGGGGCTTTATGTGCGCCAGACCCTGCCGCGCATCCCCGAGCTGAGCGGCACGCCGGTGGATATCTGGGGCCCCCGCCGCCTGCGCTATGAGGGTTTCCCCACGGCGGAGCAGCTGGAGCGCCTGGAATGCATGGTGGGCGCTGAGCAGATGTCCAAGGTGTTGGGCAGCCATCAGCCGCCCCGCCCGGCCGCGAACAACCAAGTCCTGCAGCCTGCGCTTTCTCAGCAGGCGAGCCCGGTCCCGCCGCATCTGCGCGGCCAGAGCCTGGGCGTTCAGGATTCAGACTGAACCTTCTGCCAAACCTCGATGCATCCCCTGCTGCTCACTTTCCGCGCCCCCCAGCACGAGCTGGATCTCGTGGCGCGGCACGTGCTGCGGGACCGGGTTCCCGAGCATCTCTTTCGCTGGATGCGCATCACCGACGCCCGGGAGATGGTCTACCTGGCCACCTGTCAGCGCGTGATGTGGATCCTTTGGGGGGGGGATGGGGACGCCCTGGGCCTGGACGGGCGCGTGACCCGCATGCAGGGCGAATCCGCCTGGCGGCATCTGCTGGAAGTCGCCACCGGGCTGGATAGCGCCAATCTGGGCGATCGCGAGATCGTCGATCAGTTGCGGACGGCGGTGGAGCAGGCCCGGATCTGCGGTGCGGCGGGCCCAGAGGCCCAGGCGGCCATGGAGGATGTGCTGCGGGAGGCGGAACGGCTTCGATCCCGCATCGGGCTGGCGGATGGTAGCGCCAGCGTGGCTTCCGCCGCCTTGCATCACCTGGAGCAGCATCTGTCCCAGGGATCCCGCATCGCCATCGTGGGCGTCGGCCCCATGAGCCGCTACCTGAGCGAGCGCCTGCCGGAGCGGGGTTTCGCCATCAGCGTCGCCAACCGCACCATGTCCAAGGCCGAGGCGTTTGGCCTGCCCACGGTGCCCCTGGAAGAACTCCAGCGCAGTCCGGCGGGCTTCGATGCGGTGGTGAGCGCCACCGCCAGCCCTCGTCCGCTCTTCACCCTGGCGGCTTGGCGCCATCTGGATCGGCCGCCCCTGCGCCTGCTGGACCTGGCGCTGCCCCACGATACGGAACCCGATCTGGCCCAGCTGCCGTGGGTGCATCGCGTGGATCTCACCCGCTTTCTTGCGGAAACGGAATCCGTCCGGGCGCGCCGCCAGGAGGCCTCCGAGAGCGCGGAATCCCATCTCGCGGGTGCCGTGGTGCGATTGCTGAAGCGGGCCGAGGAACGGGATCGCAAGCTGGGCGCGCACCGGGCCCAGGATCGCCTTGCGGAAGCCTGGGAGCAGCTTGAGGCCGAAGCTCTGAGCGGACTTTCGAGCCTGGATGATGCGGACCGCGAGACTTTGCGCCAGCTGCTCAAGCGAGGCCGCACGCTGTCCTTCCGCGCCATGCACCAGGACCGGGTTTCTTCATGAGGATCACGCCGGCATGAAAATCACGTTGGGAACGCGTGGCTCCGAACTGGCGGTGGGGCAGGCCCAGTCCATCGCGGCGTTTCTTGCATCCACGGGCCACGAGGTCCAGTGGCGACGCTTCACCACCCACGGGGACCGCTGGCAGGCCGGGCCTCTGGATAAGCTGTCCGGCAGCGGGTTCTTCACCCGGGAGCTGGAATCGGCGCTATTGGAGGGCGAGGTCGATCTGCTGGTGCACTCGTTCAAAGACGTGGCGCTGGAGCGACCTGCGGGCGTCATCACCGCCTGCGTTCCGCCCCGCGAGGATCCTGGCGATTGGCTGGTGATGCGCCTGGATGCGCCCTCCCGCCCAGTGATCGGCACCAGTTCAGAGCGTCGGGCGCGATGCCTGCGCGCGTCCATGTCCGAGGCCGTCTTCACATGGATTCGCGGCAACGTGCCCACCCGCGTCCAGCACGTGCGGAACGGCGCGCTGCGGGGCGAGCCTCTGCACGGCACGGTCCTCGCGGCCGCTGGATTGCGGCGGTTGGGTCTGGATCTGTCGGACGTCGAGGTGCGGCCGCTGTCCTTCGAGGAACTGCTGCCCGCTCCCGCCCAGGGCGCGCTGCTGGTCGAGACGCGCGAAGATCGGACAGACATTGTCCAATGCCTGTCGGCGCTCCACGATCCGCTCGCCGAGCGTTGCGTCCGCCTGGAGCGTTCCGTCCTGGCCGGGCTCGGTGGAGGATGCCAACTGCCATTGGGTGTCCTGGCCCAGCCCCTGCCGGATGGACGCATCCACCTTCGCGCGGCTTTTGCGTCCGAGGAGGGCATCAAGAGGGGCGAAGCCATCGGAACGGACGACGCAGCGCTGGCTCACAGCGTTTTGACAGCGATTGTCTAAAATTCGACTGGCGTCAGCTTGCCTCGAC
>DAOPYE010000005.1:0-51708 GCA_035352715.1 Holophaga sp.
GAAAACGCCTTCCCAGTTCCTCAATGGCGGAATCCTCGTCGTATTCCAGCACCAGATCATCGATATCCGGAATGATCACGGGATCTCCACAGCCGCAGGAATATAACACGAGAAACCTGTGCGGATGATATCAACGGCCCTCGCAGCACTGTCAACGCGCGTTATCCCGAAAGGCTTGAGGCTACAATGGAGGCGAGGAGATGCCGAATGCGATCGGATACCGTCAAGCTGGGCCTTGAAAGAGCTGGACACCGCAGCCTCCTGCGCGCCGCAGGGGTGAAGGAGGAGGACTTCGGCAAGCCCTTCATTGGCATCGCGAATTCCTACACGGATATCGTGCCGGGGCACGTCCATCTCCACGATTACGCCGCCATCATCAAGCAGGCGATCCGCGAAGCCGGCGGCGTTCCCTTCGAGTTCAATACCATCGCGGTGGATGACGGCATCGCCATGGGGCACCTGGGCATGCGCTACAGCCTGCCAAGTCGCGAACTGATCGCCGATGCGGTGGAGACCATGTGCATGGCGCACTGCTTTGACGCGCTGGTCTGCATCCCCAACTGCGACAAGATCACGCCCGGCATGATCATGGGCTCGATGCGGGTGAACATCCCCACGATCTTCATCACGGGCGGGCCGATGTTGGCCGGCAAGCGCACCGATGGTTCCGCAAGCGATCTCATTTCCGTTTTCGAAGGTGTGGGCAAGGTCCAGAGTGGCCAGATGACGGAAGAGGAACTGCACGCCCTGGAAGCCAATGCGTGCCCCACCTGCGGCTCCTGCTCGGGCATGTTCACCGCCAATTCCATGAACTGCCTACTCGAAGCGATCGGCCTCGCGCTGCCCGGCAATGGGACGATTCCCGCCGTCGATCCCCGGCGCCTTGAACTGGCCAGGGCTGCGGCCAAGCAGGTGCTCTTCCTGCTTGAAAAGGACATCAAGCCGCGCGATCTCGTTTCTCCGGCCAGTCTGGACAATGCCTTCGTGCTGGACATGGCCATGGGCGGAAGCACCAACACGGTGCTGCATGGTTTTGCCGTCGCACGGGAAGCCGGCGTGGATTACCAGCTGGATCGCCTCAACATGTTAAGCAAGCAAACGCCCTGCATCTGCAAGGTTTCCCCTTCTGTCCCCGATGTGCACATCCAGGATGTGGACCGGGCCGGGGGCATCAGTGCCATCCTCAAAGAGATCTCGCGCAAGCCCGGTTTGTTGAATCTGGATACCCCCACGGTGACGGGAAAAACGCTGGGCGAGAACATCGCCTCGGCCGAGATCAAGGACGCCAAGATCATCCGAACGATCGAGAATCCCTACACGGCGGACGGCGGTCTGGCGGTGCTTTTCGGCAACATCGCGCCCCATGGCAGCATCGTTAAGAGCGCGGGGGTGGATCCTTCCGCCTTCGTCTTCGAGGGCGAGGCGCTGGTCTTTGAAAGCCAGGACGAGTGCCTGGCGGCCTTGGCGCTGCGCAAGGTCAAGGCGGGCCACGTCGTCATCATTCGCTACGAAGGCCCCAAGGGTGGCCCGGGCATGCCGGAAATGCTTTCGCCGACCTCGATGATCAAAGGGCAGGGGCTTGGCAAGAGCGTGGCCCTCATCACCGATGGCCGGTTCTCCGGCGGCACGGCTGGGCTTTGCATCGGCCATGTCAGCCCCGAGGCTGCAGAAGGCGGTCCCATTGCGCTGGTGAGGACTGGCGACCACATCAAAATCGATATTCCCGCCCGCAGCCTGAACCTGCTTGTGGATGAAGAGGAACTTAATCGTCGCAAGGCTGAATGGAAGAAGCCTGCGCCGAAGATCAGCAAAGGCTGGCTGGGTCGCTATTCCAGATTGGTGACCTCCGCCAACCATGGTGCTGTGCTGGCCCTGCCTGAAGATCTCGTCTGATTCCAAACACCGATGAAAAGCCAAGGGGCGGCCTGCTTGTCAGCGCCGCCCCTTGGCTTTTCATCTAGGTGCGGAGACGATCCAAGCGGAATAGGCCGAAGCCTAGCAGGATCAACAGGGGGGCCGAAACGCCCCAGAATGGGGGGATTTCACCCGATCGCGCTGCCCCGCTAAATAGGGCCTGAAGTCCAAGGAACAGCAGGCCCCCGACAAGGCAGAAGCCCAGCGTCTTTCCGCGACCTTCCCGCGGGGCCGGGAATACGCGAGAGAGGAAGGCGAAGAGCAGGCAAGGGCCCGCCAGCCAATTCAGGAGACGGCCCCAGAAAAGCGTGGCTCGCTCGGGATCGGGGATCAGTCGCTGTTCTTTCAATAGACGCAGCGTGCTGGTCTCCTCGACGCGCCCCGGCAGCAGGCCATCGTTCGTCGGGAAAACGGCGCTCGCCGATGGGCCTTCCGTAAAAGCGAGTCCATCCCATCGCAGGACCGAGGTCTTCAGGGCCCCGGCCTTCCAGTTCAGCAGAATTGGGGATTCCGCGCCCGGAGCCTGCATGGGGAATCCCCACCACTCGTTGGCATCGATATGCCAGATGCTTTTGGTCTGAGGCAGCATGAGCCAGGGTTTGCTCTGATAGGTGGTCACAGGGCGATTCAAGATCCGGTGGTACTGCGCATCGGCCTTGCCTGCCATGAAAGGCGCCGCCAAGGTGTCGATCAGCAGGGAAATCATCAGCACCAGGGCCCATGCGCCAAATCCAGACCAAACCCACTGCAGAAGACTGGTTCCGCTTGCCCGGATCGCAACCCATTCCCGTGACTGGGCTGCCTCGGAGAGGGCAAGCGTACCTCCCAGCAAAAAGGCTATGGGCAGCACGATCGTCATGAAAGACGGAAGATTCAGGCCCCAATAATAGAGAAATACCCCGTACGAGACGTGATTTTTAGCCAAGTCTCCGGCCAGGGATGCGAACTCCAGCAAAAGGCTTAAAACCAGGAAGCTGCCAATGACCGCGCACCACTGTCGCCACCATAAGCGGCACGTCCACCGCCGCAGGATCCCTGAACAGGGTCCTCTGGTCGGCAACCGCATGGCGTCAAAGCGCCGCAAGAAGCTATGGAGCCAGCCCATGGCTTGATTCCCGAATGAGACCAGATGGATTTTGCTCCTGAGCCTTTCCAGAAGGGAAACGGGCCTTCGATGTGGCCGAAGGCGTCGAACCAACAACCAAAAGGCGGCAGAAAGAAACACGAAAGGCAATGCCAGCAAAGGCGCCATGGTAAGCGGCTGTCGGGTGATCTGGCCTTCGCAAAGGCGCATGAGGAAGTAGTAGAGGATGATCACCCCGAGGCTCTTGAGGATCGAGCCCCCCTTGTGGAACCGAGGGTGCCCAAATCCAAGACCAATCCCCAGCAATAGAAGCGCCATGGTAGTAAACGGCAGCATGAGACGCCTGCCGAACTCCGTCCAAGCCTCCGCAGTGCGTAACGAGAGCAACTCGGACGTGCGGAGATAGCGCGTGGGAATGGCGCGCAGCACACCGGGCTTGTTCGGGGCCGGGATCCGGATGCGCTGAGTCTGCTCCTGAAGATGGACCACGGATTGGCTGGAGCGATCTGCAAGGCAGCCATGGAGGGATTCAAGTTCAAGAATCAGAGATGGATCGGAGAGATTGTTCGAGTCCTTGAACCACGTCAGATTGCGAGCCACGACATGCTGAACGCTCTGGGGAGACGTCTCCATGAGGTGGATCTGTCCATCCTGGGACACCCAAATACAGACATCGCTGCCCGCGTTGCCCTTGAGGTACCAGGGCGCAGCCCCTGGGCGGATGTGGCGGGTCTTGGTCTCTTCGATCATCTGCGCTTCGAGACGATTTTGAAGGCTCAAAACCCGTGGAACGATGAAGTGGGCGTTCCCGATCGACAAGACAAGCAGGAATGCGGAAAGCAGCGCCCAGGGCTTCACCAGGGCGCGCATTCCAACCCCCAAACCCTGGGACGCGACGATCTCGGAGCCTTCGGAGAGCTGCTGCGTGCCCATGAGTCCGCCCAGCACCGCGGCCATGGGAAGCACCATGGCGAGCGTCTCGGGCAAGGTGGTCAGCAAGAAGGGCACCAGCCAACGAAAGGAAGCGCCTTGACTGAAGATGGCCTGCGACTGTTTCACCATATCGCTGGCAAGCAGAAGCCCACCGTAGAAGATCAGGGCTCCGAACAGCGGGAATGCCCAGCGTTTCAGGTAATAACGGAGGAGGATCGAGGACACGTTGGATAGCTTTCGATAATGTATATTATGTAACCTAGAAGCTGGGCGACCCTAGATCACCTTGGCGGCAAGCAGATCATGAATGTGAAGGATTCCGTCAACCTTGCCGTCCGGGTCGGTCGTGACCAGGAAGGTGATCCTTCGAGATTCCATCACGCGCGCAGATTCCACGGCCATCATGGTGGAAGGAATGGTGACGGGATGTGGCGTCATGAACTCGCCGGCCAAAAGATCCAGTGGGTTCATTCCCTGCGACTGGGATTTGGCCAGGGCCCGCCGGATGTCGCCATCGCTGATGACCCCCGCGAGCTGGTCGCCCTTCATGACCGTGGTCATTCCCAGCTTGCCGCGCGTCATGGCGTCCAGGGCCTCCAGAAAGGAGGCTTCTGGAAGCACCCCGGGGAAATCTTTGTGGATCAAATCTTTTGATGTCAACAGTTTGGTGCCAATACTGCCAGCGGGATGGAATTCCGCAAATCGTTCGAGCGTGAAGCCAGAGCGAATCATCCGGAAACTGGCCAAGAGATCACCCCATACGAGCTGGAGCGTGGTGCTGGCCATGGGGGCGATGTTGAACGGGCATCCTTCGCCCTCGGGAAGCGAGTAGGTGAAACACCAGCGCGCAGCTTTCGCCAGGCGGCTTGTGGAACCGCTCGTGATGGCGGCAATGGAGACACCGAGGCGGAGAAAATTGGGCAAAAGCTTAATGATTTCTTCTGTTTCCCCGCTGTTGCTGAGGATCAAAGGGGTATCGTCAGCGGTCACCATCCCGATGTCTCCATGCAAGGCTTCCGCTGGATGCATGAAAAAGCTGGGGCAACCCGTGGATGCCAGGGTTGCGGCCAGCTTCTGGGCGATGATTCCTGATTTACCCATGCCACACAGCACCACCCTTCCCTTGCCTTGGCTGACATGGTCGGCCCAGGAGGCCACCTGCGCGACATCCCATTCCTTCTCCAGCATCTCAAGGGCTTTTCGCGCAGCCGCCAAGGTTTTACGAGAGGCTTCGGCACTGACGTCGGTTGGATGGGAATCGGTGTTGGGCACGAAGACAACTCCACGATGGTAGTGATCGCTATCCATCCTAGCATTCACACCGGGAGGCCCAACGTCTGGCGCGACTCTCCGGTAGACTGGAGCAGCGACTCTGGTCGCCATTTCAGGAAGAGAACGATCCCATGCTCAACATCACGGATATCCGCATCACAAAAGTCGAGGGCGACGAAAAGCTTCGGGCTTTTGCGGCGATGGTGCTGGACGACTGCTTTCTGGTAGGCGATATCCGCATCGTCGAAGGCGAAGAAGGCTACTTCGTGGCCATGCCGAGCAAACGGAAGCGAGACGGCTCCTACAAGGACACGGCCTACCCTCTGAACAACGAAGCTCGCGAAGCCATTGAACAGAAGATCCTGCTGGCCTACGAAAATGCCACCGGAAACCGGGCCATTTCCCGAATCGAAAAGGGAGATGTCTCTACGGTTCGCCCAGATTTGCTGGGAGTGGAAGAGTTTGGCTTCACGCCCAAGCAGTCAAGCTAACGCTTCCGAACGCATCCTGGTGCGGAGGAATCTCTATCACATGATGGATAAAAGTGGTTGGGGAGGAAGGATTCGAACCCTCGGATGGCGAGACCAAAACCCGCTGCCTTACCACTTGGCGACTCCCCAAAGTGGTTGAACAGTGTAGCGTGCGCCCCATCGAGCGTCCATCCAGAAGTCATTCCTCACCGCAGCTGTAGATGAGTGCGGAGCCATCCCGCAGCACCAATCCGCCTTGGGCTTCCGCCGCAGACGATGGGAATGTGCGGGCGGTCTTCAGTTCGCCGACTGACTGCAGGCGATGGCGTTTGGCGTCCCAGGTCTCAATGGTTCGTACAGGTTTGGCATCATTGGGGTTGGTTCCGCCCACGATCATGGATTGGCCTTTCCCCAGGGCGAGCGAAAGGTAGTTCTTGCGGGGGATCATCGGATCCGCGGACTTGTCGGAAGCCGCCACGCTGGGCGCGGGCGGGATGTTCTTCAGCAGGGCGACAAGATCCTCTTTCCAGCCAAGCGGCGTCAGATTCCCGGTGGATGGATCCAGCACATCCACCACCGGACCCAGCGCCAGAACACGGCCATCCTTCAGTTGTGCAAGCCTTTCGGTCCCTGCCCGCAACGCGCCCAACGGCAGGCACTGCCGCAGCTTTGGGTCCCAGCGTTCCAGGGATGCACCCCAGGTCGGCGTTCCCGCAATCAGAAGATTCCCGTCCTTCAGTGGAACGATCTGGGGTGCAAAGTAGCCATTCGCCAGGCACCCCATGGACGTGTCACGGGCGTCCTTGCCAAGGTCTTGGACATCCAGCTTCATGGGGTTGCGCCCCCCTTCGCCTAGCAGCACGCCCTGCCCCTGCGGCAGGAGCGTCCATCCAGGGAATCTCCCAAGGGAAAGCGTCTTGACGACAGTGGCCGTTTCCTTTGCTGGATCAAGGATTTCCATTGTTTCAGCTGTCGATGCGGCGTCTTTCCCATATCCGCCCCAAAGATAGACCTTGCCATCGGAGAGCCGCTCGGCGCAATGTCTTGCGCGAACGCGGGGTTCGGCCTTCCAGGTTGACCAGTTGCTCCATTTGGGATTGAAACACTCCACGGGAAGCGCCTTGGGGCTCGATGTCTGCCCCACGGACCAGCCGCCTGTCAGCAGCGCCTTGCCGTCCGCAAGGCTGGTCAGGCGGAAAAAGATTCGAGGGTGGTTCAGATTGCCGGCGAACCGAACGCCTTTTTTGGGATCCCAGGCGTAACCCTTGCCACTGGCGCCATCCACCATCAAGACGCGCCCATCGGCCATTTCGACGGCATCTGCAGAAATCGAGAATTTGGCCTCGCCTGGAAGCACTTTGAACTTTCCGGCACCCGCCTCGAGAATCTCAGGAGGCATCGCCGTCTCCGTTCCGCCCAGGACCAGAACACTTCCGTTGCGCAACATGAGGGCCCGGTGTCCTTGTCGGATTTGCACCATTCCTGGCCCTGGCGTGAACTTGCGAGTGCCGGGATCGAACCATTCGCTGGAGGCCGTTCGCAGGGATCCACCGGTCACGAGCACTCGCCCGTCCGACATCGGGGTCATCTGGTAATCGGTGCGGTTTTCCGTCATGGCCCCAATGGCCTTGGATTTCCGGGTCTTGATATCCAGAAGTTCGCCAAAGGAACCTGCAGTTGGCACATCCACGGTCTGCCCTTTGGGGGATCGACCACTTTTGGGTGAAGCGGGCTTGGCCACCAGCAAGAGACTTGAAGTAAGTAGAAGTCCAAGAGTCAAATGATTGAACACAGTTCGGGTAGACGCCATGTTGAAGCTTTCCTATTGGGAGGTTCCGACCGGTTCGTAGATGTTGCTGCGTTGCCAAGCTTGGAATCCGGCTTGATGGATCATACGGTCCATTTCCTGGCGATTCACGGAAAAACGTGTTCCCGTCGCACGCACCACGTTCTCCTCGAGCATCAAGCTGCCCATGTCGTCGCACCCAAAATGCAGGGCCATCTGACCCGTGCGGGGCCCCATGGTGACCCAAGATGCTTGAATGTGTTTAAAGTTGTCGAGGTAAATGCGTGCGATAGCTGTGGTTCTAAGATATTCGGCGTCCGTTGGTTGGGACACCTTGCCTTCCCATGCGGTATGGAAACTCTGGAATGGCCACGCGGCGAAAGCCGAATAGCCGCCCCCATTTCCGCGGGAAATGGCGCGGTCCTGCTGGTCGCGCAACGCCTGCAGATGTTCGATGCGCTCCTCGAGGGTTTCAAGAATGCCGAACATCATGGTTCCGGTGGTGACAAGCCCAATTTCGTGCGCCGCTTCCATGACTTCCAGCCACTGCGAGGCATCCCCCTTGCGAGGAGATATTTTCCTGCGGACTCGATCGCACAGGATCTCGGCCCCCCCTCCTGGAAGGCTACCCAGGCCCGCTTGGCGAAGTTTCACTAGCGTCTGTTTGAGTCCCAGACCGTTCAGGGTTGCCATGTTGCGGATTTCAACGGGAGAGAAGCCGTGAACCCAAACGCCCAATTCACCCGCCAGGAAGCGTAGCAGTTCCAGGTAATACTCCCACGGCAGATCCGGATTGACGCCCCCCTGGAGCAGGATTCCCGTGCCACCCACGGCGAGGGTCTCCATCACCTTTTTACGCAATTCATCAAAGCGGATGACATAGCCATCTTCTGGCTTTTTATGGAAAGCACAGAAAGAACAATGAATATTGCAAATATTTGTGTAATTAATATTGCGATCCACCACATAGCTGACTTTTTCGGGGTCATTGTGTCGGTTTCGCACCCAGGTGGCCGCCAGCGCAAGATCCTGTAGATCCGCGTGGATATAAAGCTCCAGCGCTTCGGAGGGCTGGATCCGAACGCCTGCTCGAACCTGGTCCAAGATTTCTGCGACCTGGCTCTGGGCCTCAGGCGAAGATCTCCGTTCTTCGAGAGGGGCTTCCCATGCTCCCTGCGGAAAGTGAGCGGATGCATTCATCTACGGATCTCCACAACCTTCATAAATTTAGGCTCAGCTTCATCACGAGATAAGGAAAGAGCCCACACGCTGCGGTGGGCTCTTTCCGACTCGACGAATGGCGTGGATTATTCCACTTCGGTTTCGGCAGGCACGAGATCTTTCTCTACGCTCTTGGTAGCAGACAGGCGCTTGCCGGCCTGCTTGTGGGCCTGGGTTTCAAGCTTATCGAAGGCCTGGGAGAGACTTGCATACATGTCGTCGGTCTCGGCGCTGGCGAGAAATTCGCTGTTCCGCGTCTTGACGGAGATTTCAGCCTGATGACGGTGTTTTTCCACGCCCAGAACGATGTGGACGTCGATGAGATCATCAAGATACACCGTCATTTTGGAGAGACGCTCCTGCGCGAATCCCTTGAGAGCTTCGGTGACCTCGACATGGCGGCCGGTGAAGTTGACCTTCATCGCGGACTCCTTAAAGAAAGGGCCTGATGGCCCGGTGAAAGGCGAATCCTTGGTGGATATATGCCAGCGGGAGACATCCTGTTCCTAGATCTATCGGCGTCTCCGGCGGGATGCTGGAGGAATTTTGAGTTCCTCCCGGTACTTGTTGATAGTCCGGCGCGCCACCTTGACGCCATCCCGTTCCAGCAGTCGGGCGATCGTTTCATCGGACAAGGGCTTCGCAGGGTCTTCGGCCTGCACCAGTGCCTTGATCTTGTGCTTGACCACGGTTGCGGAGACATCATCGCCATTGGAGGATCCCAGACTTGCACTGAAGAAATAGTTCAGGTCAAAGAGCCCCTGAGGGGTGTGAATGGTCTTGGCCTTTACCACGCGGGAGATCGTGGATTCGTGGAATCCCGTGGCGTCGGCGACATCTCGAAGCACCATGGGGCGCAGCCGCTCGATGCCGTGTTCCAGAAAGTCCTGTTGAAGCTCAACGATGGAAGCGGCCACGCGCAATACGGTGCGGTTGCGGTCCTCTACGCCTCGGATGAAGTCCCGCGCGGAACGGTAGCGATCCCTGATGAAATCCTTTTCGTTCTTGGATTCGGTGGAAGCGAGAAAGTTCCGATACCCGCTGTTCACCTTCAAGCGCGGCACGCCTTCGTCATTCAGGTAGACCTGCCAGGCGCCGTCCTCGCCCTTGAGGACCACGACATCGGGTTTGATGACCCGTTCGCCATCGGGATCAAAGGCGCGTCCAGGGGCGGGATGAAGATGGCGAAGGATGGTCAGGGCCTCGCACAGCTCTTCATCCGAACATCCGATGGCTTTTCGAAGCTTTCCGTTATCGCGTAGGCTGAGCAGCTCCGAATGGTCCTTGATAATGCGGACGGAAAGATCGTCGGGTTCGGCTCCTGCGTGACGAAGCTGCAGCAGCAGGCTTTCCTTCACAGAGAAGCAGCCCACACCACTGGGATCGAATTCCTGAAGCATTTCCAGAAGGGGGCGAAACGCCTCCTCGGTGAGTCCCATCTCTTTGGAAAATTCAGCAAAGGTGGTCTCTGTTGGGATATCGGGGTCGACGCGAAGGAACCCCTTGGGGTCGATATGGTCGATGATCTGCTCCAGAACGAGGGCCCTGGGGTCATCAGGCTCCATGATCTCGTAGAGCTGGGCCAATAGGTGTTCCTGGATCGTCTCACTGCTGGTGAGCCGGTCTTCCCAGCTCATGCGCTCGTCATCCGGCAGATTGCTGGTCCTGGGAATATCGGCATCCCAGGAATTCTCAGCGCCCATCTCGGTTTCCTGGACTTGAGAAATCCCTTCCTCGGTGAATGCCTCCAGATTTTCCGGATTCATCTCGGCCGGAGTCTCGTTCAGCGGCCCCAGATCGACCGTATCCACGCCTTCGCTGAGTTCGACGCCTTCAGCGGCGGGCGATGCGTCGCCGTCCAGGATGTCCGAATCATGTCCCTCCTCCAAGGCCTGAAGGGAGGGCACATCATCGCCGTCTTCCACCAGTTCCAGCAGGGGATTTTCCTCCAGTTCCCGTTCGATGGTTTGGCTGAGCTCCAGGAGGTTCATCTGCCAGAGTTTCAGCTTTAACTGCATGGCCGGCGTCAGGGCCAGGGTCTGGCTCTGAACGAGGCGATGGGAAAGGTTGAGACCAATGCTTGCCATTGCCTAAGCCTAATCCAACCGGAACCGGTCGCCCAGGTACACGCGGCGAATATCGGGGTCTTCGGCGATTTCGTTTGGCAACCCGTGTTTCATGATCATGCCGTCAGCCAAAATATAGGCCCGATCCGCGATTTGTAACGTCTCTCGGACGTTGTGATCCGTGATGAGCACGCCGATGCCGCGGGATTTCAGATCGGCGATGAGGCCCTGGATTTCGATGACGGACTTGGGGTCCACGCCCGCAAAGGGTTCGTCCAGCAGCATGATCTGCGGGTTCGTGACCAGCGCGCGAGCCATCTCGCAACGGCGGCGTTCGCCGCCGGAAAGGCTCATGCCCAGGGTGTTGCGGACCTTCTGAAGGTGAAACTCCGCCAGCAGGCGCTCGCTGCGCTGGATCAGTTCCTCCTTGGTGATGGGCTGCATTTCCGCCAGGGCCATAAGGTTCTCCCAGACGGTCAATCCCCTAAAAACGCTGGATTCCTGAGGCAAATAGCCAATGCCCAGGCGTGCCCGCCGGTGCATGGGCATGCCAGAGACATCCTCCCCCTTCCAGAAGATCGCGCCCTTATCCGGAGCCTCGACCCCAACCACCATGTAGAACGTGGTGGTCTTCCCGGCTCCGTTGGGTCCCAGCAGGCCGACGACTTCGCCTGGGCAGACATCGAGCGAGACCCCCCGAACCACCGTACGGTCTCCGTAGCGCTTGTGCAGTTCCCGGGCTTCCAAGCGGTCGCGTTTATCCATCGTGGTCACGGTCGAACCTCCACCTTGGCGACACCATCCACCTTCCCCCGCCAGCGGGCGTGGAAATTCTTCAGATCCAGATCCAGGACATCGCCCCGCCCTTCTCCCATGGAACCCTGCAGGGCCACCGATCCACGGGCGCTGATGGAACGCACGACTCCCCCAACGAGTTCCACCACAAGGCGATCCGTCCGCAACCGCCAGTCAGGCCCCTGGCATTCCACGCGCCCTGTGAGCTGGATTTGATTCGTGCTGCCTTCGCCGCGGTCCGCGCGCACCGTGAGATCGCCTTCGGCCATGGCCAGTGCGCCGGCAAGACCTTCTGGAAACTGGAGCTTGTCCTGGAGCCGGATGATGCAGGTTCCAGAGAGGCGCTGGCGGACGCCGTTCCAGGTCGCGGGATGCCCCTGAAGGGTCCAGGTCTTGTTTTCCCAGAGCAGACGATCACCCCGGAGGGTTCCGCCCGCGGCCGTGAGCGTGGCCCGGATCGGGCCATCGAAGGTCCATCGGGTCGGATTGCCTGTGCCTTGGCCGGCTGAAAACGTGCCCAGCTCGCCTCGCCCCAGGGTCGGCGCGTGAATGCGCCATGTGCGCTGGGCGCGATGCACGTCGATGCGAGGGCTGCTGAGGGATCGGCTGCCCCAGGACAACACGGCGTAGCCTTCTGCGCAGGCTTCTCCGGGCGGGAGATCCGCGGGCAGGTCCGGTCCCGGTTGCTCGCGAATCAGCACACGAGGCGCCTGAAGGCGCAGACGTTCTCCGTCCAGGGGCTGGCCCCAGCGCACATTGCCCTCAAGCCGCAGGCCCGCAGGTGTCCAGCGCACGCCGTCCGCCTGGAGATCATCGCTGCCGCCGGGCACCGCCCGTTCCGCCTTGAAATGCTTGAAATCAACCCTTTCAAGCCCCTGCCCTTCCACGGGCCTGGGCGCTTCTCCCGCTTCGGCCTGGCCACGCCAGCCATCGTTTCTGGCGAAGCGGATGGGAGGGAGCCAGCGCACGTTCGTGGCATCCATCTCGCCAGCCTTGGCCTGGAATCGCCCACCCTCAAGAAGCGCGTCAATCCCCTCCAGGCGGCCCTGCTGAAAACCAAGGGTGACCTGCATGCGATCAGCCTGCAGAGAGCGCAGGACGCCGGGCGCTCCGGCGGTCCAGTGAACCGGTCCTTGTTCCACGACGAAGGTGCCGTTCAAGTCGCGCCGCCAGCCGGGCGGCAGCAACCAGTGCCCTTTGCCCGGACCGCTGAGATCATCCCAATCCAGGGTCCCCAGACCCGTCCAAACGCCGTGATCCCACTTCAGGGCGGGCCCCGTTTGGGAGCGGATCACGCCTTTGCCCTGGGACGCCTGCGGCTGAAGGGCCCTGGCCTCCAAGTTCAGCGGGCCATCCAGGAACCAGACTTCGTCCGTCCGGCGGGCGGAAGGCGCCTGCATCAGCCAAGTCCGCCCCGGCTCCTCCAGATCCCCTTGCACGCCCTGAAGCCGCAGATCGTCCTTATCGCCCTGAATGGTTTCGAAATGCAAGACAAAGCGGCCGGATCCCAGCTGCTGGGTGATATTCCCCAGCCGACCTTCGGCACCATGGTCCAGGGCTTTGCCGCCCTGCTTAGGCTTAAGCGGACGCGGGCCGAGGTATAACAGCCAGGCGCTAGCACCAACGCAAGCCAGCAGGATGCCTCCGCCGAACAACTTCCATGCGCGGTTTCGAGGGTTCAGCACATGAAGCCTCATGCCTGCCCTCCCGGGGAGATCCTGCCGTCCACGATCCAGGAGCGTCCCCAACGGGGATGGTCCTGCGGAGCAATCACGACATCCAGGTCCGCTCCCGCCGGAAGCGCCGCAATGGCTGGATCGGCCGTGAACCAGGTGAGTTCCGCGGCACACCCTGTCAGCTTCAATCGGCAATGCCCTTTGCCAAAGGGGGCGGGTGCGGAAGCCAGCGAGCCCGAAAGCCGAATCTGGGGCGGAGGGAATCCCTGCCCAAAGGGCTCCAGGCGGGCCAAAGTCCCGGCGTCCGGCACATCCTCCGGGCGCTCCCCATCCAGCAGGAAGGCCGGGCGTTCGATGCCCTGGGCCTGCTGTTGGGCACCCCGGATGAGCGTCTCGCGCACAAATGAGGTGCGGGCTGGAAGGAAGCTCATGCCGGCTGCCGTGCGGTGTCCGCCACCGGTGATCAGGAAGGGGCGCGCCGCCTCCAGCAGGACCCCCAGATCGTAGCCTTCCGGTGCCCGCAGTGAGCACTGCACGACGCCGTCGATCTGGGTGCAGACGGCCACGGGCCTTCCGTGCTCCTGCATGCGCCGTCCCGCCACGATGCCGATCACGCCTTTGTTGGCGGAGGGCTCCACCACCAGATCAAAAGCGGCGCCATCGGGCTCGGCAAGCTGATTCAGCAGATCCTGCTGAATGGTCCGGCGTTCGGCGTTGAGCTGTTCAACGCGCTCCGCCAGCGCCTTGGCTTCCTCGGGATCGCGACACAGCAGCAGACGCACCGCGTCCTCGGCACCGCCCATGCGGCCCACGGCATTGAGTCTTGGGCAGACATTGAAAGCCAGCGCCTGCGCGCCAGGAACGCTCTCGATCTTGCCAATGCGGAACAGTTCCACCAGGCCGGGCCCGTTGGTGGTTCCCAGAGCCTGCAGTCCTCGTTTCACGAGGGCCGCGTTCTCGCCCACCAGGGGCACGACATCCGCGATGGAACCAATGGCCACCAGCTTCAACAGCCCATCCAGGAAAGCCCGATCGGTTCCGCGCGGAACGGGAGCCGCGTCCAGTAGCGCTTGCGCCAGCTTGAAGGCCACCCCCACGCCCGCCAGATGTGGGTTCGGGTTCTCGCCCAGACGGGGATGCACCACCGCGCAGGCGTCGGGGCATTCCGGTCCCAGTGTGTGGTGATCGGTGATCACCCATTCCAACCCAAGCTCGCGACTGTCCGCCACTTCCTGCACGGAGCGAATGCCGCAGTCCACCGAGATCATCAGACCCAGGCCTGCGCCCCGTTGCATGTTGGAGGCATGTTCCCGGATGCAGGGCATGCTGAGGCCATAGCCGTCATTGAACCGGTTCGGGATGAAGAAGGAAACCTGCGCTCCGAGGCGTTCCAGAACCCGGACCAGAAGCGCGGTGGCGGTCACGCCGTCCACATCGTAATCGCCGTAGACACAGATGGGCTCGCTGCGCTCGATGGCAAGGCGGATGCGGGCCACGGCCGGGGCCATGCCTGACATGAGGTAAGGATCGAGCAGGCGTTCCCAGGATGGATCCAGGCGCCAGGCGGCCTCTTCCGGCGTTTCTACACCGCGCAACCAGAACAGGCGGGCCGCTTCGGCGGAAAGCCCCCACTCCTCACGGAGCCGTTGCCACGGTTCGCCGGGAGGGATGGAACGCCGCAGGCGCCAAGGCAGGGATTTCATGCGCTGAATTGACCCATCCGAGCATATTTCTCGTAGCGCTTGCGCACGAGCTCATCCACGGGCAGCTTTTCAAGCTGTCCGAAGGATTTCATGACGGAAGCTTTCAGCAGTTCGGCGGCCTTGTCCCAATCGGAGTGCGCGCCGCCGAGGGGTTCGGGAACGACCTCGTCGATGATGCCAAGCTCCAGAAGGTTCGGCGCCGTCAGCTTCAGGGCGTCCGCAGCGGCCGGGGCCTGCGCCGCATCCTTCCAAAGGATCGAGGCGCACCCTTCCGGCGAGATCACAGAATAAACGGCGTATTCGAGCATGAAGATGCGATCGGTGACGCCAAGGGCCAAGGCGCCGCCGGATCCGCCTTCGCCGATGACCACGGAGATCGTCGGCACCTTCAGCTTGGCCATCTCGCGCAGGTTTCGCGCGATGGCTTCGGCTTGGCCGCGCTCTTCGGCATCGAGGCCCGGATAGGCTCCAGGGGTGTCGATGAACGCCAGAATGGGCCGATTGAATTTTTCAGCCATCTTCATGAGGCGCAGGGCCTTCCGGTAGCCCTCGGGCTTAGGCATTCCGAAGTTCCGCAGGATCTTCTGTTTGGTGTCCCGGCCTTTCTGCTGGCCGATCACCATCACGGGCTGGCCTCCGATCCAGCCCAGGCCCCCCACGATCGCGGCGTCATCGGCAAAATTGCGGTCGCCGTGAATCTCCTCGAACCGATCGCAGATGCGTTCGATGTAATCAAGCGTGAAGGGGCGCTTGGGGTGGCGCGCCAGCTGGGTTCGCTGCCAGTTGGAGAGATCGGAGAAGACGTCCGTCTTCAGCTTGTCCAGCTTCTTGAGCAGGCGGTCCCGCTCTTTCACCTTGGCAGGGTCCATTTCCAGCGCCCGGATCTGGGCCTCCATTTCCAGGATGGGCCGTTCCAGTTCTGTCAAATCCGTCTGCTGCTCGCTCATGACACCTCGTTGCGCTCGACTTCAACGAGTGTATTGGCCCTGGGGCCGCCTGACCAGAGCTGGTCCGCGATGCGAAGCACCCGTGGCATCATGGGGCTTTGAAATCTTGCGGCCTCGAAAGGTGATCCATGACCCACCACAAGCTCATCATCATCGGCACCGGACCCGCCGGATACACCTCCGCCATCTACGCCTCGCGCGCGAATCTGTCCCCTTTGGTCTTCGAAGGCGTGCAGCCGGGCGGCCAGCTGACCATCACCACCGAGGTGGAGAACTTCCCGGGATTCCGCGAAGGCGTGCAGGGGCCCGGCCTCATGGATGAGATGCGCGAGCAGGCGCTTCGCTTTGGCACGACCATTCAGTCGGAGACCGTCATAAAGGTCGAACTGGGCTCGCGCCCTTTCCGCATCACCACGGACAAGGGGCTGTACACGAGCGATGCGCTGATCATCGCCACGGGCGCATCCGCGCGATGGATGGGCATCGGCAAGGATGAGGCGCTCAGCCGAAGCGGCGGTGGCGTCTCGGCCTGCGCGACCTGCGACGGCTTCTTTTTCCGCGGCAAGGAGATCGCGGTCGTGGGCGGTGGCGACACCGCGGTGGAAGAAGCCATCTTCCTTTCGCGCTTTGCGTCCAAGGTCACGCTCATCCACCGGCGCGACCAGTTGCGGGCTTCCAAAGCCATGCAGGAGCGAATCTTCGCCAATCCCAAGATTGCATTCGCCTGGAACAAGGTCGTGTCCGATATCCAGACCCGGTTCCAGGAGCTGCCTGACGGCTCCAAAGTCGAAAAGATTCGCGCGTTGAAATTGCAGGACACGGCAAGCGGCGAGTTTTCGGAGCTGCCGGTCGAGGGCCT
Organism: Holophaga sp.; assembly: GCA_035352715.1. Lineage (GTDB taxonomy): Bacteria > Acidobacteriota > Holophagae > Holophagales > Holophagaceae > DAOPYE01. Next base: position 16,727 of record DAOPYE010000005.1, read on the forward strand.
GTTCGTGGCCATCGGACACAAGCCCAACACGGAGCTGTTCCGCGGCCAACTGCCGACGGATGATGCCGGTTACCTGATCGTGGAGAAAGGCTCCAGTCGCACGTCGATCGCCGGCGTTTTCGCTGCGGGCGATGTGCAAGACCATGTCTACCGCCAGGCGATCACCGCCGCTGGATCCGGATGTATGGCGGCCATCGACGCCGAACGCTGGCTGCTCGAGCAAGGCTTATCCGAGTGATCGCTGGCCAAGAGGCATTCGCGGATCAAACCTCCAAATTCAGGGTTCGGCAGTGCTAGAGTGGATCCTTGTTCGAATTTTGCGATCAAACCACACCTTGAATTCCTGTTTTAAACAATATGAATATCCTTGCCGTCACCCGACACGATGATCTCGTCGAGCGCCTGAAGACCTGTTTCGAGGGCGCAGGACATCGTGTGCATGCGCTGCAGGACCAGCTTCAGGCCCTTGCCAGTGAGGCCTGGACGGACGCGCATTTGATGCTGGTGGATGCCATGGGAGATCCCCTGGATGGCATTCGCCTGTGCGCGCTGCTCCGCGGAGAATCCCGGCTGCTGTTCCAGAATCTGCCGATCTTTCTGATCCTGGATCAGCCCTTGGCCGAAGGCGATGCACCGCTGTACCAGGATGCCCACGCGGACGGCATCATCTATGCAGGAGATGGCATCCAGCGCCTGCTCAACATCCTCGGCCCGGCGCTTGAGAACTCCTACCGGGGGGCAAGCGGTCCCCCTGTGCCCCTCCTGGCAGCGAACCTGTCCCCCCGAACTCTCAACCGTGTCGAGAAGATCGTCTCCCACTTCGGCTATGCGCTCCATGCCGCTTCCGATCCCGAGCCACGCCAGGACGAATGGCAGGCTCCCCTGATGCTTCTGGGATTGGATGCGATCCCCACGAATACGCTGGCGACGATCATGCGGATGCGCGAGCATCCGCATCCGCCCTACATCATCCTCGCAGGCAAGCCCCCGGCATTGGACGTCCAGCGGAAGCTGCTGCTATCGGGCGTCATGGATTGGATCCCCCTGCCCTTGTCTCCGCCGAGGCTGCTGCATGCCTGCCGTCGGGGCATGGAATGGCTCCACATGAAGCGGATCCAGCGCGAATTCCAGTTCCAACTCAACGATCTGAGAGAGCACCGCCTGCTGCTGGAGATGGAGACCTCCGCCCTGCGCAACGAAGTGCTCACGGATCCTTTGACGGGACTGCTCAACCGAAGGGCCTTCAACCAGAATCTCGAGAATGCCTTCAATCAATGGCAACGCCATCATCGCCCGTTCGTGCTCATCCTGGGGGACTTGGATTACTTCAAGCTCATCAATGACCGGTTTGGACACATCGCGGGGGATCATGTCCTGATGACCCTGGGCGAACGGATGCGCCGCGCACTGCGTCGATCGGATCTCGCCTTCCGCATCGGCGGCGAGGAGTTTGCCGTCCTGCTCTCGGAAACGCAGCTTCACGCGGGAGCCGAAGTGGCGGAGAAACTGCGCCGCCGCATCGATGGCGAGCCCATCACTCTGGAAACGGGACAGGCCGTCTTCCCCACCATGAGCTTTGGCGTCGGCGCTCCCGCCCATCCAGATCTGGGCGAACTGTTCATGGCTGTGGATCAGGCCCTCTACATCGCGAAGCACAAGGGACGGAACCGCGTCGAAGTGATTCCAGACGTCACGCCGCCGCCAGCCCTGTAGATCAGAACTCGATGGGGAAGACGTCTCCCAGGCCGCGCAGCGTGATCACGAAATCCAGGCGATCTTCCTTCCGGGTGCCGGGGATCTGGTTCGACACATGCGTAAAGCGCAGGGAGCTGGCCACACAAGGCGTCATGTAGGCCAGGGCCGCTTGCGCGGACAGGAACTGGTGCGCGCGATAGTCGTAGTTCGCCTTGAACTCGAGGCGGAACCGGTCGTCCCAAAGATGCTGGATGCCGCCTAGCGAAATGCCCTGCTGTCGCACGAGAAAGGTATTCAGGCCGGTGGAGAACGCCGCCAAGCTCAACAGACTGCCATCTCTCGCTTTGTAGTCGAAGGACAGTGAACTGTCCGCAACGCTGCTGCCTGCGCCGACATCCGAAGACCGCCGAAAGCTCACACGCAGGCGATCGTTGGGCTCCACATCGATATCGTTATCGATGGATCCCCAGCCCTGTTTGTAGCGTCCATCCGTCAGCAGGACGGGCTGCGTGAAATACTTCACCGAAATACGCCAGCGAACGAGATCGGTAAAGGATGTTCCCGCCCCGGGCCGCCCGAGCAGGTGTTGCTTCAGGCCGAATTCGATGCTGCGTTCGCCCATCAAGGTGCCATCGACGCCGGGTCTGGAGTCCACATCGTCGAAGCGCGGAATGTAGCCTTCGTTGTGGTGCAAGCTGTTGCCCACCAAGCCGACGAAGGGTTCGATGACGTGCTTCAGTTCACCCGTGTAGCCCAGCAGGGAGAAGTGTTCAAAGGTCCTTCCGATCTGGGAGCCGGAAAACTGGATCTTGGCTGAACCCAACGCCCGTCGGAGCGCATCGCCATCCACACGGAAAGAATCGTTGGTTGCCGTCGAATCCCCGATCACCCCCGATCCAGTGCGGGGCTCGAAGACCGGCGAATGCAGCGAGGCGCCGTAGTAGGTGAAGCGCGATGCCAGCTGCAGATCGGCGCGGATCGGCCCCCATTGCGCCAAACGACCTTGCATATGGAGGAGGAAATCGTCCCTCAGCCATTCGTACGTGGTGTTGGCGGTCTTCTGGTCCAACTGGTAGGAGAGACGGCCCAGCCGGAATCCTCCATCGAGATAGAAATCCCCCAGGGAGATGGGATAGAAGCGGGCCTGGAGCTGAGGAAGGCTCCGCTTGCGCAAGGAGGAAGGAAAGGAAGCGTCGTAGAACGACGTGTCCTGGGGCAGGAAGAAGCTGCGTTGTTCCGAGGCGGAGATATTGACGTTGGCGAGGGAAAAGTTCTTGCCCAGATAGACAGAACTGTCAAACGAGTTCGTTCCCAGCTGGCCGCTGCCATAGTCGCTGTCCAATAGGCTATCGGAGGCCATGTTCATGTCGGTCATGAACTGCCATCCATCCTCTCGCTGCCATAGTTCCTTCAGGGAGTACCGGTAGCGATCCCTTCCATCGCTTTTCTGATGGATGTATTCCCCCTGAAAACTCCCCTCGTGGGTGGGTTCGGGTGCCCAACGGTATTCGCCGCCCCAAAGCACGCCTTCACGGCTGAATAACTTGGGATGGAAGGTCGCATCCATCGTGTCGCCGATTACCTGGTAGTAAGACAGATCCAGGGTGGTCCCCAGCGTGCTGGAATAGCCCGGCATGAGCGAAAGCAGACCCGATGAGCGCTCGGTTTTGGCCGGATACGCCGCCCAAGGCAGGTAGAGGATCGGCACGGGTCCCAGAAACACCCTGGCGTTGCGGAAGGTCGCGAACTGTTCCAGATCCAGCTTCAAACTGGAGAGCGAGGCTGACCATCCCGGCTTTTCCTGTGGGCAAGGGCTCAGATCCACATGCTCGAATTCCCAATGGCGCAGCGTCGTGAACTGGACCTTTTGCGATTTCAGGGTCCAGTAGGGAGGCAGCTCCAATTGCAGGGCCCAAGCCTGGCCGATCTGCTTCTGGATATCCATCTCCAGGCGCTCGCACAGCAGGCGCAGGTCTGTGGCTTCCAATCGGATGTGACCTTCCGCCTTCACCTGCCCGGTTTTGGGATGGAACTCAATGTGATCCGCCAGCAGGAGCATTCCGGCGCCCTCAATGGCGCCGCGCTCGATGATCCAGCCTTCCTCCGCGCCTCCGGAGATATTTTCCCCGCGATAGCTTAAGGGTTCTGCCTTGTCCTCGCGTTCCGGCAGCTCATAGGGGCGGTACGGCAACAAGTCATACAGCGAAGACGATTCCTGGGCGCTGGGGATGGGCAAGCCTGGCAGGCTCTGGCCTACCAGCAGGGACGGGATCAGGCCAAGGAGGGCCGTCCTCCCAGCTCTCCATCCGCCCTTGCCCCTTGGCGGGAGCTTCCATCTGCGCACCAGTGGCCTCAATTGCCGTGATGATGCGGGGCCAAGTGGCTTGAGACAAGAAAGAGCAGAACCCCCAAGCCGAGGCTGAGCGAACTCTTCCATCCCTTTTCCTTCTGCGCCTGCGGCAACAGGTCGGAACTGGCGACGTACAGGCCCAGTCCTCCAGCCAATCCCAGCACCGGTCCCAGGGGAATCTTCATGTATTCCTGCCCCAGGGCACCCGCCATGGCGGCGGCTGCCAGCAGGCCGGCCGCTGCCAAGGCCCGGGTGGATCCGAAACCGTGCACCAGGAAGATCGACGAGATGGTGCCCCCTTCGGGGATGCGGTGCAGCAGGATTCCCACGAAGACCAGAACCCCCAGTTCTGCCCGAACCCGCATGGCCGCCGTGAGCGCCATGCCATCCATGCAGCTGTGCAGCGCAAGTCCCACCAGCGCGAGCACGCTGGTCAAGCGGGAGCCCGCATGCACATGAACCTCTTCACCATAGTGGAAATGGCTACTGATGCCATGTTCGATGACATGAACCAGCAGGAAGCCCCCGAGAGCCCACAGCATCGCGCTTCCCCCACCGTGCTCCATGGCTTCGGGAAGGATGCGGACCAGCGTTACGGAGACCAGGTAGCCCGCCGCTGCGCCTGAGACGTGGCGCATCAGGCTGCCGTGTCCACTGAGAAACCGCACCACCAGCCACCCTCCCAAAAGGGTGGCCAGGGCCGCGATGGGAACCATGAAGTAGAGGAATGCGGAAGAAATCGGAGACCTGCCTCAGGATTTGGATCGCGTGGAGCGTTTTTTGGGGGCAGGCGTTTCACCCGCCTCCAAGGCATCACCGATCGGTTCAGATTTGGATTTGGCCGCCTTGGACCTGGAACGGACCGGCTTGTCCGCGACGGCTTCCTGCGCTCCATCGGCAGCATCCTTGGCAGCCACCTCGACGGGGGCCTTGGCTACGGCTTTTTTCCGGCCGCGCCCAGGCTTCACAGGGGCAGCCTCCTCAGTCGCCTTGGCATCCTTGGTGGGGGCCACGGCGGTGACGTCAGGTGCGGCATGGAGACGGGGACGCAGCGTGGGCTTCACCAGATCCGCAAGCAGATCAGCCGTCAGGACTGGGGCTTGAGGCTCAGGTTCCGGCGCGCTTGCCACCGCGGGCGTGACGATGGAAACGGGTTCAGCATCCGTCGCCTGCGAGGGCTGGGCCTCGGGCTTCTGCCCGACTTCCTTCGCGGCGGCTCCTCGGCCTTGACCGCGCCGACGGCGACCGCCGGATCGAGCGGTTTTTTCTTCCTGTGCAGGCTTCTCCGCTTCCTCGGATTCGAGGAGATCCTCGGGCTTGGCGCTTTCGAAGAGGGCCCGCAGGCGCTCCCGCTCATCCAGGGCTGCCCGCTGGGCATCGCGGCGATCGTATTTAATCTCGGCCTTCGCATCGGGCGTGGGCACGGAAACGCGCTTGGGATCCTCGCCCAGTGCACGCTCGAAGGAAATGGGTGCATCGCCGCCCAGAACGACGGTCTCATCCTCGGGCTCACGGACACGCTCGGCGCGCGAGGGAGCGGGCTTCTCGACGGGTTCATCCTCCTTGCGCTCGATTTCTGCGGCCATCTCGCCGTAGGCGATCTCGGGATCCGCAAGGATCGTGATGCGGGAATCGTAGAGATCCTCCAGGGAAGCCAGATCCTTGCGCTTCTGATTGAGAACGCCCATGGCGATGGAGGGGGCCAGCTTCACCCGGACTTCCTTGATGGCGTCCCTGCAGAGAATCGATTTCAGGCGCCTCACCACGCTGAGGACCAGAGCCTCGGGGCTCTTCACTTTTCCGCTGCCTTGACACATGGGACAAGCTTCGTGCGTCACGTTCTGGAGGGAAGGACGGATGCGCTGGCGCGTCATCACCAGCACGCCGAAGCGGTTGATCTTTCCGACCTCCATGCGGGCCTTGTCGTCCTTCAGGCAATCGACCAAGCGATCTTGCACGGCGCGGTTGCTGGTTTCGCGCTTCATGTCGATGAAGTCGATCGCCACCAGGCCGGCGAGGTCCCGCAAGCGCAGCTGACGAGCCACTTCTTCTGCAGCTTCCAGGTTGGTCTTGAGGGCCATGTCCTCCACGCCGTCGCCGGAGGTTTTTCCTGAGTTCACGTCGATGGCAACCAGGGCTTCCGTCTGGTCGATGACCAGGGCTCCGCCGGAAGGCAGATTCACCTTGCGGGCGTAGATCCGGTCGATCTGCTCTTCGGTCTGGAATTTCGAGAAAAGGGGCTTCTTTCCGCTGTAGTGCTTCAGCACCTGCTGATGCTGGGGCATGGTGCGCTTGAAGAAAGCCTGGGCCTGCTGGAACGTCTCCAGGTCGTCGATGGTGACTTCTTCCATATCGGCGCTGAAGCCATCTCGCAGGGTGCGGGTCACGACATCGTCCTCCTGCCACACCAGACCGACGTTCTGACGGGAGCGGTAGCGCGCCTGGATTTCCTTGTAGGTGTCCAGCAAGTAGTCAAGGTCGCGCTGGAAGTCATCTTTGGTCACGCCGAGGGAGGCGGTGCGCACGATGACGCCGAAGTTCTTCGGGATTTCCAACTCGTCGATGAGTTGTTTGAAGTATTCCCGCTCCTCGCGGCTTTCAATCTTCCGACTGATGCCGTTCATCGGATTGCCCGGCGTGAGGACGAGGTAGCGGCCGGGCAGGCTGATCTGGGCCGTCATCATCGCGCCCTTAGAGCCCAGTTCCTCGCGCACGGCCTGGACCATGATTTCCTGGTCACGGTTCAACAGATCCTGGATGCGTCCGCGACGCCCGTCGGGGCTCACGAGATCCCGGGGCAGTTCGCCGATGGGCAGGAACCCGTTTTTCTGGCCACCGTAGTGGATGAACGCCGCCTGCAGACTGCTGTCCACGCGCACGATGCGGGCCTTGTAGATGTTGCCCTTGATCTTTTCGTTGTGGACAAACTCGATGTCGAAATCGGCGAGCACGCCGTCCACAACGGTTGCGACGCGGATCTCTTCGGGGTCCGTGGCGTTGATAAGCATGGCTTTTCGAGTCAAATGATTCTCCCGACGAGGCTGCGTTCGCACACCATGCGATCGGGCCTCTGTGATAAATGGATGGAAGTGAGAAAGGGAATGGGCTGTTCTTTTAATGTCTTGCAGGCTTGTCTCGCAAACGCCTGCGAAATGAGATTTTAGCTGTTAGGTGTGCAATGAAATCGCCGATGGCGCAGGCTTATTGTCCCAGGGAGTCCCGGTCCGGGCAAGGGGAGCCGAATTAAGGCGCGTATTGCCCATTGGCCTATTTTAGGGACATCGTCCAATTTTCGTTTTACACCGAATTCACACACAGGAAACCGAATCGTCCCACGATACGGGGATGCTAAGACCTCCGAGAGGAGATACACATGCTCAAACATCTTTCCACAGGCCTTTCCATCGCTGCGGCCTTGGTTGTTTCGGTCGCCGGATTTTCCCAGGCGGTCAAGGTCGACCCCAAGCTGAGCCATTACAAGAAGGTTGCGGGGGTCACGGGAAACCTCAACAGCGTGGGCAGCGACACCCTGAACAACCTCATGGCCTTCTGGGTTGAAGCCTTCAACAAGCAGTACCCCAACGTGAAGATCCAGGTGGAAGGCAAGGGTTCCGCCACGGCGCCTCCGGCCCTCATCGGCGGCACCAGTCAGCTTGGCCCCATGAGCCGGGAGATGAAGAGCGAAGAGATCGATAAGTTCGAGAAGAAATACGGCTACAAGCCCACGAAGGTGGCGGTGGCCATCGATACCCTGGCCGTCTTCGTCAACAAGCGCAATCCGATCAAATCCCTGTCCCTGGAAGACATTGACGGCATCTTCTCCAAGACCCACAAGAGTGGCCGCAAGGATGTCCGCACCTGGGGCGATCTGGGCGTCAAAAGTGAGTGGGCATCCAAGCCCGTGAGCCTCTTCGGACGCAACAGCGCCTCGGGCACCTACGGATTCTTCAAGGAACACGCGCTCTTCAAGGGCGATTTCAAGGACACGGTGAAGGAACAGCCGGGCTCCAGTTCCGTGGTCCAAGGCGTTGGCACCGACCGGTTCGCCATCGGCTACAGCGGCATCGGTTATGCGACCTCCGATGTCCGTGCCGTACCGCTTTCATCTGAAAAGGCCTACAACGGACAACCCTTCGCCGCGAACTACGAGAACGCGATCTCCGGCAAGTACCCGCTGTCCCGATTCCTTTATATCTACATCAACCGGAATCCGAAGAAGCCCATGGATCCCCTGGTGCGTGAGTTCTTGACCTTCGTGCTGAGCCAGCAAGGACAGCAGATCGTGGTCAAGGACGGCTTCCTGCCTCTCACCTCCAAGATGGAAAACCAGGAACTCACCAAGCTGAAGTAGTCTCGAATTTCGCGCGATGCGTCTTGTGTGGGCGCATCGCGTGAAGTGTGAACCCCCCCTTTCTCCGGCTTTCCATGTCCCATTCCGATAGAACCCTCGCACGGGCGAAACGCCTGGATCGAACGATGAGCTGGGTCATCTCCTTTGGGGGAACGCTCATCATCGCCGCGGTGCTGGGCATCCTGATCTTCATCACCAAGGAAGCCACGCCTCTGTTCCGCGGTGCCCGCACGAAGGATTTCGCCAAGTTGTCTGTACCTACGAACGGGGCGATTTTCCTGGATGAAAGCGGCGCTGCCGCCATGACGGTGAGCGCCTCGAACGGCATCCAGACCTTCGCATTGCCCAGCGGCCAAGCGCTGAAATCCGTGGCGGAAGGCCCCGCCCTTCCCTGGAAGGTGTGCACCTCTCCCGAAGCGTCCGGCCGATTCGCCATCGTCGATGGGAGCGGAAAGCTGGCGCTGGGACAGTTCAAGTGGGAAAAGCCCAGCGTCGCGACGGACGCGGCCCACTGGGTGCCGTCCATGACTTGGCAGGGTGAGTTGGAAACGGGCCCCGAACTCGACACCCTCTTTCATGTACAACCCAGCACCTCCCAGGGGCTGGAAGGGGGTTCCGATCTCAAGATCGCAGGCACGGGCGCCCATGGATTGATCTGGGCCCAAGCCCCCCTGGACCAGCCCTCCCGATTGGCGTGGAAATCCGTGCCGTTGCCCGACGGGCAGACGCCTTCCGCCGCGCTGTGGAGCAGCGACGCGAGCCTGCTCTACGTGGGCACCCGTGAAGGCTTTGTCCATCTCTTTGAATCAGGAGACGAACTGAATCTCCGGGATTCCCTTCGCCTGAGCGAAGGGGTTGCCAGCCTGGGCTTTGCGTTGGGGCAGACATCCCTTCTGGTGGGTGGAGAAAAGGGCTCGCTGGCGGCGGTCCAGGCGATCAACGTCGAAGGCACGCGCCACCTGCAACTTTTCCATCGGTTCAAGAGCCTTTCCGGTCCCGTGCTGGGATTCATGCCCTCCTTGCGCGACAAGCGTTTCCTGGCCTGGACATCCACGCAGATCGTTGTGGATCACCTGACCACAGAACAGCGCCTGCTGGATCGCCGCGTGATGAATGCCCCTGGCGATGGAAGGCTCCATGCCGCCCTTTCCGCGCGCGGCGGCACCATCGCCACTCTCTCGGCCCGCGATAGCGAGCAGGGCGCGCTGTCGGCGTGGTCGCTGGATGCGCCCCATCCCGAAGTCAGCTCCCGGATCCTGTGGAACAAGGTTCATTACGAAGGCTATGCCAAGCCGGAATTCGTTTGGCAGAGCACCGGCGGATCCGATGACTTTGAGCCCAAGCTGAGCCTCGTCCCCCTGGTGTTCGGAACGATCAAAGGCACGCTCTACGCCATGCTCTTTGCCCTTCCGCTGGCCATTCTGGGGGCGCTCTACACCAGCCAGTTCGCGACGCCGCGTTTCCGAAACACCATCAAGCCTCTGATCGAAGTCATGGCCGCCCTACCCTCCGTCGTCCTCGGCTTTTTGGCGGGGCTGGTGCTGGCGCCGCTGTTTGAGCGCGCTTCCATCCAGTTGCTGGTGCTGCCGCTTTCCGTGCTGATGGCGGCGATGGTGATGCTGCCCTTCTGGTCCCTGCTTTCACGGCGCACCCGCACGGCCCTCTCCCAAGGCCGCGAAGTCATCTGGGTGATCCCCGTGCTGGCACTGGGGCTCCTGATCGCCACACTGGTCGCGCCCTCCTTCGAGCGTGTCTTCCTGCAAGGTGATTTCCGGGCGTGGCTCCTGCAGCACCACAACATCACCTACGACCAGCGCAACAGCCTGGTGGTGGGATTCGCCATGGGATTCGCGGTCATTCCCATCATCTTCACAATCAGCGAGGATGCCCTGACGTCTGTGCCAAGATCCCTGACCAGCGCGAGCCTCGCTTGCGGCGCGAGCCCATGGCAGACAGCCTGGCGCGTGGTTCTGCCGACGGCGAGCCCCGGCATCTTTTCCGCCGTGATGGTCGGCTTCGGGCGGGCCATCGGCGAGACCATGATCGTCCTCATGGCTACGGGCAACACGCCGGTGATGGATTGGAATCCCTTCAACGGCATGCGCACTCTGGCGGCCAACATCGCGGTGGAGACGCCGGAAGCGCCCATGCACGGAACGCTGTATCGCGTGCTGTTCTTCACGGCGCTGCTGCTCTTCGCGCTCACCTTCATCCTCAACACCGTCGCGGAACTGGTGCGCCAGCATCTGCGCAAGCGCTACGAGTCTCTCTGATGACACGATTCATCGAATGGTGGCGGCGCGGAAGCGCCATGATCTGGACCTCCGGAGCGGTGCTGGCGCTATCCCTGCTCATGATCGGCGGCCTAGTGGGCTACATCGCCGTCAAGGGTCTGGCCTTCTTCTGGCCGCATCCCATCGTCGAGTGGACGACGCCGGAAGGCAAAGCCCTGGGCATGATCACGAATCGGGAGGCTGCCACCACTTCGGAACCGGCCAGGATCCAGATCCATCAAGGGAACCGCGATCTCTTCGGGCAGGATTTCCGCTGGATCAATGATCCCGGCCCTTCCGCCGCCATGGCGATGCCCCAGGACGCCGTGCTGGTCGAACGCCTGGAATACGGCCCCTTCATCGGCCGGGTTCAAAGCCTGCGCCGGAATGGCCAGGAAATCACGAGCCAGGGCTCCGTCATGGATCAAGTCAAGGCGCAACTTCCGCAGGCCCACGCCCTTCGGCTGAAGATCCATGACATCGAGAAGAATGAGGTCGGCGCACTCAATACGAAGCTCGAGGATCTGCGCCTCAAGCGCCGTGCCCTGGATATCAAGCAGGAGAGCCATGCGGATGTCGCCGCGAGCCGCTTTGCGGAAATCGATGCGAAAACTGCTGCGCTCCAGCATCGCTACGACGCACTCCAAGCGCATCTGGAGGCCCTGCGACAACAGGCGGGAAGCCTGACGGTGGTGCTAGCGGCTGCGGATGGCCAGACCAAGGAACTGCCCCTGGCTTCGATCGTGCGCCTGGTGCCATCAAATTCGCTGGGGATCTTTGGCAAATGCCGAATCTATGTTTCGCGGCTCTGGGAGTTCATCGCCGATGATCCGCGCGAATCCAATACGGAAGGCGGCATCTTCCCGGCCATTTTCGGCACCGTGATGATGGTGCTGCTGATGTCGGTGATGGTCGTGCCCTTGGGTGTCCTGGCGGCGCTATTCCTCCGCGAATACGCGAAACAGGGGTGGGTGATCCGCGTGCTGCGCGTGGCGGTGAACAACCTGGCGGGCGTGCCATCCATCGTCTTTGGCGTCTTCGGTCTGGGCTTCTTCGTCTACGCCGTGGGCGGAACCCTGGATCAACTGTTCTTCTCGGACCGCCTGCCGACGCCCACCTATGGCACCGGCGGCATCGTCTGGGCCTCGCTGACCCTGGCGCTGCTGACCGTGCCTGTCGTCATTGTCGCGACGGAAGAAGCCCTTGCCGCCGTGCCGCGCTCGCAGCGTGAAGCCAGCCTCGCGCTGGGTGCGACCAAGTGGCAGACCATCTGGAACGTCGTACTGCCAGGCGCGACACCGGGCATCCTCACGGGCTTGATTCTGGCCATGGCCCGTGGCGCGGGCGAAGTGGCCCCTCTGATGCTCACGGGCGTCGTCAAGTTGGCCCCTTCGATGCCGCTCGACGGCAGCTTTCCCTTCCTGCACCTGGATCGCAAGTTCATGCACCTGGGCTTCCACATCTATGACGTGGGCTTCCAGAGCCCCAATAGCGAAGCCGCCAAGCCCATGGTCTTCATGACTGCGCTGCTGCTGCTGCTGATCGTGCTGGTGATGAACCTGTTCGCGCTTCGCCTGCGCAGCCGCTTGAGAGCCCGCATGGGCGGGAGTACGTTCTGATGCCCCCTGGAGTTTTGCCGATGGAAATTGATGCCCGACCACCCGTGCCGGAACCGCTGCCGCCGGTTTCTGAGCCTGCGCAGCCCATCCACGACGATGGCGCCCATGCGGCAAAGGATTTGCCCCTTACGGACAAGGCGGTGCTGCAGGCCCCTCACGTCCTCAAGGCCGAACAACTCTCCCTCTTCTATGGCGAGAAGCAGGCCCTGTTCGATATCAACCTCGCGGTGCGGAAGAACACCGTCATGGCGCTGATTGGCCCATCGGGATGCGGCAAGAGCACCCTGCTCCGCAGCTTCAACCGCATGAACGATCTCATCGGCAATGTGCGCATCGAAGGCCGGGTGCTGCTGGGGGATGAGGATCTTTACGATCCGGGCGTCGATGTCATCGCCCTGCGCAAGCGCATGGGCATGGTGTTCCAGAAATCGAACCCCTTCCCCAAAAGCATCTACGAGAATGTGGCCTATGGCCTGCGCATCCAGGGCGTCCGGGATCGCGCGGTGCTCGACGAGGCCGTGGAGCGAAGCCTGATTGGTTCGGGGCTCTGGGAAGAGGTCAAGGATCGCCTGCATGAAAGCGGGCTGGGGCTTTCCGGCGGCCAGCAGCAGCGCCTTTGCATCGCGCGCGCGCTGGCGGTGAAACCGGAAGTGATCCTCATGGACGAGCCTTGTTCGGCGCTGGATCCCTTGGCGACCAGCCGCATCGAAGAGTTGATTTTCGAGCTGAAGCGCGACTACACCATCGTCATCGTCACCCACAACATGCAGCAGGCCGCACGCGTCAGCGATTTCACGGCATTCTTCTGGATGGGCAAGCTCATCGAAGTGGGGCTCACGGAAAAACTGTTCACCAATCCACGGGAACGCATGACCGAGGATTACATCAGCGGGAGGTTTGGCTAATGGGGCGCCATTTCGACAACGAGCTCAGGGATCTCAAGTTCAGCCTGCTGGCGATGGCCGGACAGGTGGAGGAGATGATCGACCTGACCCGGAAGGCCCTCAAGGACCGCTCCGATGCGCAGGCCGAACAGGTGGTGAACGCGGATCAGCAGGTAGACGAGATGGAACTGCGCCTCGACCAGGCCTGCATCGATCTTCTGGCCCTGCGGGCACCCTTTGCCTCGGATCTGCGGTTACTGGCTTCCACCTTGAAGATCGTCCCTGAGTTGGAGCGCATCGGCGACCATTGCTGCAACATCTGTCGGCGGGCCAAGCTGCTGAATCCCCAGCCCAGCATCCTGGCGGGCGATTGGCTGGAACGCCTGGGCGACGAAACCCACTCCATGGTTCGCCGCGCAGTGGACGCCTTCGTGAATGGCGACGCGGATCAGGCACGCTCGGTCATCCAGGACGATGACAAGGTCGATGAGCTCTACGGCACCATCTATCGGGAGTTGCTGCGCGTCATGCTCGCGGATCCGCTGTGTATCGAGCGGGCCAGCCACCTGATCATCGTCATCAAGAATTGGGAGCGAATCGCCGACGTGGCCACGAATATCGCCGAAGAGGTGCTCTTCATCCTCGAAGGGGTCAACGTCAAGCACGCCTATCTTCAGGGTCCATCTACTAACGACTGATGCTCCAAGGCAGGCTTTCCCCGGGAACCCGAAGACGCTTTACAGGTACGCTCATGAAAGGAAAGAACAACATCGAAGGGACCGAAAGCTGTTTTTCGGTGTTGAATGGTTGAGAGGATGTCTTGGGATTTCCCGGTCTCCTGTCACCCCACGCCGCCGCTGTAAATGTCTGATTCGGAGTATCCATGCCTCACGTTCTGCTGCTCGAAGATGATGCTGAAATCCGATCTGGCCTGGAACAGCATCTGAAACGAGAGGGGTTCGCGGTCACCTCCTGCGGCAGCGGACGGGAAGCCCTTCGCGCCCTGAACCAGGGCCACTCGTCAGCGTTGCGCCTGGATGCGGCGCTGCTGGACCTGACGCTCCCCGATATGGACGGGTTGGATGTGCTGCGGGCCATCCGGGCGGACGCCATGTTGCGCGCCCTGCCCGTCATCCTCGTCACCGCCCGAAGCGAGGAAATCGACCGAGTGCTGGGACTGGAGCTGGGCGCCGACGACTACATCTCCAAACCTTATTCCAGCCGGGAATTGGTGGCGAGATTGCGCGCCATCCTGCGCCGGGCCACGTTCATGGAGCAGACGGAGAAGCCCCAGCAGATCACCTATGGATCCATCACCGTGGATCTGGACATGCACACCGCACGGGTCCATGGCGAGGTCATGGATCTCACACGCCGAGAATTCGAGCTGCTGGCCTACTTCCTTCAGAACCCGAAACGGGTGCTGAGCCGAGAAAAGATCCTCCAGCAGGTGTGGGGACTGGAGTACCTCGGCGAAAGCCGCACGATCGACGCCCATGTCCGAAGGATCCGCGCAAAGCTTGGCGATGCAGCTAATTCCATCGAGACGGTGGTCGGGGTGGGCTACCGGCTGGGCAACGTCGACGCTTAAAAAACAGGATTTGAGCTTCGAAAAACGAGCGCCTGGAGGCACACTGGAGGCGTGTGTTTTTCGGGAGTCGAGCATGTCTCTTAATGCGGTCCTTCGCTGGTTGAAACCCCACGAGATGGTCTTCTTTGACCTTCTCGAAGCCTCCGTGAGCAATGCCAACGAAGCGGCCAAGCTCTTCGATCGCGAGATCCGCCTGAATGAACCTTCCCGCTGGGCCGAGCTGCGGCGGGAAATGAGCGACCTGGAACACAAAGGCGATGAGATCACCCATCGCTTGATCGACCGGCTGGACAAGACCTTCATCACCCCCATCGAGCGGGAGGACATCCTGGCCCTCACCCACTCGCTGGATGATGTCGTGGATCTGCTGGATTCCCTGAGCGAACGTCTGGTGCTGTACCGCATCGGCGCCGTTCCCAACACCATCACGGAGATCAGCTCGATCATCGTCGAGGCTTCCAATGAGCTGGTGTTCCTGATCACCAGCCTGCGCACGATGTCCGATACCAAGGCCATCCGCCAGCACATCCGCCGCGTCCACTCGCTGGAAAACCAGGCGGATTCGGTCTACCACGCAGCCCTATCCGAGCTGTTCAAGGATCCGAAAGATCCCATCGAGCTTTTCAAATGGAAAGAGCTCTACGATCAGATCGAGAACACCACGGATCGCATTGAGCTTGTCGCCAAGGTGGTGGGTTCCACTGTCATGCGCAACGCCTGATCGAGAGCCGACACACAATGTTTTTCGTCATCTTCATCATCATCGCTCTCGCCCTGCTCTTCGACTACATCAACGGGTTCCACGACACCGCCAACGCCATCGCGACCGTGGTCTCCACGGGCGTCCTTTCAGCCCGGAACGCCATCATGATGGCGGCCATCCTGAACTTCGGCGGAGCGCTCATGGGCGTGCGCGTCGCAACCACCATCGCCAAAGGCATCGCGGATTCGCAGTACATCCTGCCGGAAGTCGTGGTGGCGGCCCTGATCGCAGCCATCGTCTGGAACCTGATCACCTGGTATCTGGGCATCCCGTCCAGCTCCAGCCATGCCCTGGTCGGAGGACTGGCGGGCGCTGTCGCTGCCCACGCCGGACGCCAGGCCCTTCACATGACCAAACTCAAAGAAGTCGGACTCTTCCTGGTCATCTCGCCTCTGGTTGGCTTCATCATCGGCATGATCCTCATCATCGCGATCCTGTGGATCTGCCGAAGAACAGCCACGAACCGGGTCAATATCGCCTTCCGCAAGCTGCAGCTGCTCTCCGCTGCGGGCATGGCCTTCACGCACGGCACCAATGACGCTCAGAAGAGCATGGGCATCATCGCCCTGGGTCTGATCCTTACGGGCCATCTGAGTGCCCATGGCAGCCATGTGACCGTTCCGATCTGGGTCAAGTTGAGCTGCGCCACCGCCATGGCCCTTGGCACGGCCTCGGGCGGCTGGCGCATCATCAAGACCATGGGCAGCAAGATCGTCAAGCTGCGGCCCATCCACGGCTTTGCGGCAGAAACCAGTGCCGCGATCGTACTCTTCATAACGGCGCATCTGGGCATCCCCGTTTCCACCACCCACGTCATCAGCGGGTCCATCATGGGCGTTGGTGCCAGCATGAATGTCTCCGCCGTGCGCTGGGGCGTGGCGGGCAACATCCTGGTGGCCTGGGTCCTGACCATTCCCGTCAGCGCCCTGATCGCTGCCGGAGCCCTGAAGCTCATCGCCCCTTTCTTCTGATCCCTGACCTTGCAACCTGAGAAGCGGCTCCGATCCCCGGAGCCGCTTCTCGTTGTATTCACGGCGTTTGCACACGGGCTTCAAGGTGGGGTTACAAGCTTTCGGCACCTTGGGGGTCGGAGGCCGCATGAGATTGCGTCATATCGTTCCGGGCATGGTGTGCTTGATGGGCGGCGGGTTGTCCGCCAGCGATTTGTCTGTTCAGGATCTGGCCGGATTCCTGAAAGCCATCTCCGCCAATGCGGGCTCCCCTGGCCGCATTGCTTGTCGGGACGTGGATATGGCCATGGCGCTGAAAAGGATTGGCATCTCTACGGACGTGCGCTCGATCGCAGCATGGGCCGTGGACGCAAGCCAGACGCGGGCGTACGCAAGCGAAGGTAAATTCATCATCTGTCCGAGTCCAGCCCTGCTGCGCGAAGGGGCCAGCCTCGCCATCCTGCGCGAGCAGGGGCACCCGGTCCTCATCCTCCACGCGGGGCACGCCAAGGCTTCAGGCGTGCAGCTCTCTGACAGCCTGATGAAGATCGCGCGCGTCCTGCCCGGCAGCTGAGTTCCTGCACGAGCAGGGACAGGTCAGCGCAGCATCCGCTCCAGGCGCCGCAGGGATTCACGTCCGCCTTCCCAATGCATGAGTCCCTGGGCTTCAGGCAGACTGCACCATCGGAAGTCGCTGTGTTCATCCCGATTGAGGCGAACTTCGGTGTAGGGCGACACCTCTAGATGCAAGCCGGCCTCCGTATTGAAACGGGGCTCGCCTTCGGGCAGTCCGATGAGTGCGGGATCCACCCAGAAGCTGTGGCTGAAGCCCAGGCTGCCCAGGGAACCGCTGAGGCCGGTTTCCTCGAACACCTCGCGGAGGGCTGTCTCCTCGTCGGATTCGCCCGGTTCCTGCATGCCCGTGACGCTGGACCACCAGAGCCCTTGCGTGGGTTGGCGTAGCAGCATCAGGACCTCGATCCCCCGTTCGGATCTGCGCCAAGTGAGGGCCGAGACGCTGCGCGACGGCGCGGGAACGGGCTTGACGTCGAACGCCAGGACATCCGCCAGATGGACCTCGAGGCGAGCGGCGGCCTCATCCCAGGTCGGCGTGTCCTCGCCCAGTAGGCTGCGCAGGCTGCACACCCCCTTGTCCGCGATGCCGCAAGGCGTGATCCAACGGAAATGATTCAAATCGGGATCAACATTGAACGCCAGGCCATGGGTGCTGACCCAGCGGCGCAGATGAACGCCGAGCGCGCCCAGTTTTTCCGGCCCGCGGGGCGTTTCCACCCACACGCCCGGAAAGCCAGCAAGGCATTGGGCGCGCACGCCAAAATCCGCTGCCGTGCGGATCATCACCTCCTGCAAGCCGCGCACGAAGCGGCCCAGATCCTGCCGGGGTCCCTTGAGGGCGCAAATGGGATAAACAACGATCTGCCCAGGACCGTGATACGTGACCTGCCCGCCGCGATCCGTCTGGAAGACCTCGACCCCCTGTTCCGCCAGGAAATCATCCGGAACATGGATATCGGAACGGCTGGCGTTCCGCCCCAGCGTGAAGACGGGATTGTGTTCCAGGATCAGGATCTGATCGGGATGGGATTCCCGCATGGACGGATCCATCGTGGCCGATGAAACGTGGTTTGCCATGGCCGCCTGCATCCGCAGGCCTGCGCCGTAGAAAACATGCCCCAAACGGCGAATTTGAGCGGCGTGATGTGCAGTGAATCCAGCATCCATGCCTAGAGCCTAGCTAGAATCAGAGACGATGAGTCTGGAACCGTTGCGCATTGGACGCTACAAAGTAATGCGAGAGCTGGGGCAAGGCGCCATGGGCGTCGTGTATCTGGCCGAGGATCCTCTGCTGAAGCGGCGCGTGGCCATCAAAGTGGTGCATGGCGGAGACGCCGCCCAGGGCGAGGCGCTGCGCCGCTTCCGCATGGAGGCGGAGATCTCGGCGCGGTTGAACCATCCCAACGTCATCACGATTTTCGATGTGGGCGAAGAGCCCACGCTGGGGCCTTTCCTGGCCATGGAATACGTGGATGGCAAGTCGCTTTCGGATTGCCTCGCCAGCGGGCCTCTGGATCCGGAGACTTCCGTGCTGCTGCTGATCCAGGCCCTTCAAGCCCTGGAAGCGGCTCACGCCAGCGGCATCATCCACCGGGATTTCAAACCCGGCAATCTGATGGTGGCTTCGGATGGGCGACTCAAGCTCATGGATTTCGGGATCGCCCGCGAAGCCCAGGAAGACGCCACCACCGAACTGCTTTGCACACCGAGCTACGCGGCGCCGGAATTGATGGATCGCCAGTCCCCGTCCGCCACCACGGATCGCTGGGCCTTCGTGGTGACGGCTTACCGCACGGTGCTGGGCGATCTGCCCTTCCAGGCCCCTAGCCTGAGCAGTCTTGTGAAGGCCATCGACCAGGAGCCGCCGCAGTTTCCAGAGGGCACGTCTCCCGCCATCCGCGCCGTGTTCGAGCGAGCCCTTTCCAAGCCGCCCCATCTGCGGTACCCGGATCTCCGATCGTTCCTGGTGGATCTGCTGGAGGCCCTTCAGCTGAAAGAGGAGGCTCGGACCCGCTGCCGTGCGCTGCTGGAAGCCGGTGAATTGCCCTCCCGCATCGGCACCCTGCTGCTGCCGCGCTCCGCGCGCAATCCATGGCTGCGGCTTCCGCGCCTGCTCGCACTGGGCACAGGACTGGCGATCCTGGTCGCGCTGGGCATCTGGGGATGGCCTCGCCTCTTCCCACGGCGCATCAGCCTTCAGTCTTTTCCCGCTGGCGCCAATGTCTACGTGGATGGTCGATGGGTGGGCACCACCCCTTTGAAGGATGCGAAGATCATCCGAACAGCGCGCGTGCTGCGGCTGGAGAAGCATGGGTACCAAACGTTGGAACACGCCCTTCAGGCGGGTGACCACGTCCTATCGCTGAACCTGATGCCCGAAGCCCTGCGGCTGGAATTGAAAACCGAGCCCACCGGCGCAGAGGTCCTGCTGGATGGCGTCTTGGCTGGCGTCACGCCCCTTTCAGGGCTGGAAGTCTCAGGCGGCGGATCTCATCGCCTGATGATCCGAAAGCAGGGCTATGAACCCTGGTCCATGAGTGTTTCCCGTGAACGGCGTCCTCCGACCCTCGTGCGGTTGAAAAAGATCCCCCCCGAGAAGGAGAAACCCTCCTTATGGAAACGGATCTTCGGGCGCTAGTTGGCGCGCGAAATCTTTGGTGATTTGAGCGCCGTTCGGGTCCGAACGACTTTGGCAAAGATACCGGTTGCTTTGGCGGTCCAGATGTAACTCTGGGCGCCTGGTAGCCTTTCTGCCGATCCGCGATGATGGAATCGAACGGTCCCACATAAAAAACCACGACCGGCGAAATGCGCCGGTCGTGGTTGCAACCCTTCGAAAAGGGGGCTCCTAAACTTAGTAGGAGTAGATCGTCAGCAGCTGCTCGTAGAGCTCCTGCTTGCCGCTGGTCTGGACGGGCTCGCCGCTCTTGATGGCGAAGTCGCGCAGGTTCTCCAGGGTCAGCTCACCCTTCTCAAAGCGGGCGCCTTCGCCGCTGTCGAAGGAAGCGTAGCGGTCGGCACGCAGCTTCTTGTAGGGGGATTCCGTCAGGATCTTCTCGGCAATCTGCAGGGAGTGAGCGAAGACGTCCATGGCCGCAATGTGGGCGATGAACATGTCTTCCATGTCCGTGGAGTTACGGCGCACCTTGGCGTCGAAGTTCACACCGCCCTGGCCGAAGCCGCCGGCTTCACCGACCACCAGCATGGCTTCCACCAGCTCGTACTGGTTCACGGGGAACTGGTCCGTGTCCCAGCCGTTCTGGTAGTCGCCGCGGTTGGCGTCGATGCTGCCCAGCATGCCGGCGTC
Organism: Holophaga sp.; assembly: GCA_035352715.1. GTDB lineage: Bacteria > Acidobacteriota > Holophagae > Holophagales > Holophagaceae > DAOPYE01. Next base: position 37,086 of record DAOPYE010000005.1, read on the forward strand.
AGCCGCGCACTGGAGTTCATGCTGGAAGGTGTGGCCCGCCAGGGTGGCGTGGTTCACTTCGATGTTGAGCTTGAAGTCCTTGTCCAGGCCGTACTGGCGCAGGAAGCCGATGACGGTTTCCGCATCCACGTCGTACTGGTGCTTGCTGGGCTCCATGGGCTTTGGCTCGATGAGGAAGGTGCCCGTGAAGCCCTGCTTGCGCGCATAGTCGCGAGCCGTGGCCAGGAAGCGTCCCATGTGCTCCTTCTCGCGCTTCATGTTGGTGTTCAGCAGGGAACCGTAGCCTTCACGGCCTCCCCAGAACACGTAGTTCTGGCCGCCCAGGGCGATGGTGGCGTCGATCGCACGCTTCACCTGAACGCCGGCGTGGGCCAGCACATTGAAATCAGGATTCGTGGAGGCGCCGTTCATGTAGCGGGCGTGGCTGAAGGCATTCGCCGTGCCCCACAGCAGCTTCACACCGGAAGCCTTCTGCTTTTCCTGGGCGAAGTCAACGATGGCCTGAACGCGCTTGTCGGATTCGATGATGCTGTCGCCTTCGTCCACCAGATCGAAATCGTGGAAGCAGTAGAAGGGCACACCCAGCTTGGTGATGAACTCGAAAGCGGTGTCCATCTTGGCCTTGGCGCGGGAGACGGCGTCGGTCCCCTGGTTCCAGGCCAGGTTGCGGGTGCCGGGGCCGAAGGGATCGCCGCCGGTGCCACAGAAGGTGTGCCAGTAGGCCACGGCAAAGCGCAGATACTCTTTCATGGGCTTGCCGAAGACGATGGCGTTCTCGTCGTACCAGCGGAAGGCGAGGGGATTCTTGGAATCCTTTCCTTCGTAGCGGATACGGCCGATGCCGGGGAAGTATTCCTTGTTGCCGATGAGGTAGTCCACAGGACCTCCAGTGCAGGTGGTTAAATCAGCGACTCAAGACGAGACAGCCAGAGGCGATAGGCCTCGTTGGTCTGCGCCTGAATCGTTGGATTGGGAGAGATGGTTTCAAGGCTGCGCAGTGAAGCGAAGGCCGTTTCGAAAGATGGATAGAGTCCAGCGCCGACCGCTGCGCCGCGCGCCGCGCCCTGGGCGCCATCGGTGTCAAACAGCTCGATGGTGGCGCCGGTGGTATTGGCAAGGGTTTCACGGAAGATGGGGCTCAGGAACATGTTGCCCCGTCCCGCGCGGATCACCTGGATATCCAGCCCCATGGCCTTCATGAGATCGATGCCATAGGCCAGCGAGAACGCAATGCCCTCCTGGGATGCGCGCAGGATGTGCCCGCGACCGTGGCGATTGAAGTCCAGGCCCATGAACTGCGCGCCCAGATTGCGGTTCTCCAGGATGCGCTCGGCACCGTTTCCGAAGGGCATGACGCTGAGGGAATCCGATCCGACCGCCACACTGGAGGCTTCCGCATTCATTTCGTCGTAGGACAGACCAGCAGCGATGTTGCGGCGCAGCCAGGAATTCAGGATGCCGGTGCCATTGATGCACAGCAGCACGCCCAGTCGCGGATCCGTCGCGGTGTGGTTCACGTGCGCGAAGGGGTTCACGCGGGACTTCTGATCGGAGCCTACGCGACCAATGACGCCATAGACGACGCCCGAGGTGCCCGCCGTCGCCGCGACTTCGCCGGGATTGAGCACGTTGAGCGAAAACGCGTTGTTGGGCTGATCGCCCGCACGATAGGAGACCGGCGTTCCCGCCTTCAGCCCCAGTTCCTGCGCGGCCGCAGCCGTCAGTTGGCCCTGGACCGCGAAGGTCGGACGGATCTCGGGGAGCAGGGTCTCATCCAGGCGGTAGTATTCCAGCAGTTCCTTGCTGACCGCGGAGCGATTGAAGTCCCACCAGATGCCCTCGGAAAGCCCAGAGACCGTCGTGGAGGCTTCGCCCGTCATGCGCAATGCAAGGTAGTCGCCCGGCAGCAGGGCCTTCCATGCACGGCTGTAGACCTCGGGCTCGTTCTCACGCACCCAGGCCAGCTTGGAGGCCGTAAAGTTGCCGGGGGAATTCAGCAGATGGGAAAGGCAGAACTCGGAACCAATGGATTCGAAAGCCTTGCGGCCAGTCTCGACAGCGCGGCTATCGCACCAGATGATGGCCGGCCTCAGCACTTCGTGCTGCTCGTCCACCAGCACAAGCCCGTGCATCTGGTAGGAAATGCCGATGGCGCCGACCGACGCCGCATCCACCCCAGCCTCCTTCAGCAGCCGATGGGAGAGGATCACCGAATGGGACCACCAAGTCGCTGGATCCTGCTCCGCCCATCCAGGCTGGGGGCTGGAGATGGGCAGCTCAGTCGAGGGCGAAAAGCCCTGGGCCAGCACCTGACCGGTTGCACAGTCCAGCAGCGACGCCTTGACGCTGGAACTTCCGATATCAAAACCAAGTGAAAGCAATCGAACCTCCTACCGCGCCACACCAAGGGACGAGAAGTAGATGAAGACTACGACAAAGAGCGACAGCAGCACATCCAGCTTGTTCTGATTTGGCTGGCCAGAGCACAGCACTCGGCCATCGTAGACCAATTTGTTTTTCTTGCGAACTATTTCTTCTGGCCACCCTTCGCTGGCCGAGAAACCAGCGTTTCTGCGCATGTGGAGGCGCTCCGGCATCTCACTGCGGTAGACTGGGGCGGGAACGTCCCTCCGGAGGTCTCTTTTGAACTCAATGATGAAAAGCGTTCTGGTGTGGGTGGGCATCATCGTCCTTGTCCTGCTGGCCCTGAACCTGATCCCCAACAACAACAAAACGAGGGAGATACCGTTCTCCCAGTTCTACAGCGAGGGTGTGGACGGAAAGTTTCGCAGCGTCACTCTGACCGGACTGGATCTGGAGGGCACCTACAAAACGCCCTTGAAGGGACCCAAAGGCGAAAGCATCGAAAAGTTCAAGACCATCGCCCCCCCCATGCAGAACCTGGGGCAGGCCATCCTTGATTGGCGCACGGAAGGCAAACTCGACGAATTCAAGGCCGCCAAACCCAGCGAAAACAACTTCATGACCATCCTGGTCTTCTGGGGCCCTCTCCTGGTCTTCGTCGTCCTGTGGTTCGTCTTCATGCGGCAGGCGCAATCCGGCGGCAACAAGGCTCTTTCCTTTGGCAAATCCAGGGCTCGCGGCCTGTCTGCCACCGCGAAGCGCATCACCTTCGCCGATGTGGCGGGTTGCGATGAAGCCAAGGAAGATTTGAAGGAGGTCGTGGACTTCCTGAAGGATCCCGCCAAGTTCGTGAAGCTGGGCGGCAAAATCCCCAAGGGCCTGCTGCTCATGGGCCCTCCGGGAACCGGTAAGACCCTGCTGGCCCGCGCGATTTCGGGCGAAGCCAAGGTGCAGTTCTTCTCCATCTCCGGATCCGACTTTGTGGAAATGTTCGTGGGCGTGGGCGCCAGCCGCGTGCGCGACCTGTTTGAACAGGGAAAGAAGAACGCCCCCTGCATCATCTTCATCGATGAAATCGACGCCGTTGGACGCCACCGCGGCGCGGGCCTGGGTGGCGGACACGACGAACGCGAACAGACCTTGAACCAGCTCCTGGTGGAAATGGACGGATTTGAAGGCAACGAGGGTGTGATTCTCATCGCCGCCACCAATCGCCCCGATGTGCTGGATCCCGCCCTTCTCCGCCCCGGCCGTTTTGACCGCCGGGTGGTGGTGGATCGCCCTGACGTGAAGGGCCGCGCCGAGATCCTGAAGGTTCACACCACCGAAAAAATTCCCCTCGCGCCGGACGTGAATCTGGAAGTCATCGCCCGGGGAACACCCGGTTTCGCCGGTGCGGATCTGGCGAACCTCTGCAACGAAGCGGCCCTTACAGCCGCACGGGGCAACAAGAAGTGGGTTGAGATGATCGACTTCGAGAATGCAAAGGACAAGGTCTACATGGGCAGCGAGCGCCGCTCCATGGTCATGTCCGATGAGGACAAGCGCGATACGGCCTACCACGAAGCGGGTCACGCAGTCGTGGCGGCTTCTATCCCAGGCGCTGATCCCGTGCACAAGGTGACCATCATCCCGCGCGGACGGGCGCTGGGCGTGACCTGGCAGCTGCCCGAGCGCGATCGCTACAGCTCCACCCGCGAGCGCATGGAAGGCGAGATTGCCATCCTGATGGGTGGGCGCGTGGCCGAAGAAACATTCTTCAACCGGCTTTCCACGGGCGCATCCAACGACATCGAGCGCGCCAGCCAGATTGCGCGCCGCATGGTCTGCGACTACGGCATGAGCGAGAAGCTCGGTCCCTTGAGCTTCGGCCAGGGCGAGCATGAGATTTTCCTGGGCCGCGACATCAGCCAGCGACGGGATTTCTCCGAGGAGACCGCGCGCGTCATCGATGCCGAAGTCCACTCGATCATCATGCAGAATTACGAACGCACGCGCATGATCATCCAGGAAAAGCGAGAGATCCTGACCACCATCGCTGAGGCCCTGCTGGTGCGCGAAACGCTGGATGCCAGCGATATGGCAGTGCTGATGTCCGGAGGCACCCTGCCCCCCAAGGCGCCCACGGCCAGCACCCCTGATTCCGCCGTTCCCACCGCCCCCCAGGATCCAGGACTGGACCCTGCGCTCAATCCTGCCTGAGCGGCGCGTGACGCGTTGGCTGCTGCAATCCGGCGTCCTGGATCTCAGGACGCCGTTTTATTTGGGCATTCTCAACGTCACTCCCGATTCATTCAGTGACGGAGGCGCCTACATCGCACCTGCGCAGGCATTGGAGCAGGCGCGCACGCTGGTTGACCAGGGCGCCGGGATGCTGGATCTCGGGGCGGAAAGCACGCGACCGGGTGCCATGCCCCTGGCCGAGCACGAGGAATGGCAACGGCTCCAGCCCACCATGGAACGGATTCGACAGGCGTTGCCCAAAACACTTCTGAGCGTGGATACGCGCCACGCCGAGCCAGCCCTTCGAGCGCTGGCGCTGGGTGCCTCGGTGCTCAACGATGTGAGCGGTTTCTCAGATCCGGCCCTGCTGAACCTCGCCAGCGGAAGCGGCTGCGGCCTCATCGCCATGCGCAGCCGAAACCGGGACGGTGCCCTCTTCATGCCCGACTATCGCGCCAGGGGACCACGCGACGCTTCTGCGGCGATCCAGGAACTGCGCGAAGTCAGGGATCGCTTGTTGCATGCGGGCATCAATCCCGAACGCATCCTGCTCGACCCAGGATTCGGCTTCGGCACGACCTTCGATGAGGATTCGGCGTTGTGGGACTGCCTGCCACAGCTTCCATCGATGCTGGATTGGCCCGTGGAGCGCTTCTGCATCGCCATTTCCAGGAAACGCTTCCTCGCCTTCCGCGCGGGACAACCAGAGTTGCCCCCATCCGAGCGGGATGAACTCACAAGACAGGCCCACATGGAAGCCACCGCCTTGGGCTATCGCGTGTTCCGCTCGCACGCGCTGCCGCCCCCCCTGATCCGGCGGGCGACACCCGCCGACGCACCGGGCATCGCTTCCGTACACCTCGCCGCCTGGCGGACGGCCTACAGCGGAATCCTGCCCGAGGCCTACCTTCTGGGGCTTTCCATGCAGGAAGCTGAATCCGTTCACCAACGGAACCTCGAAGAGAGCCTCGACTCGGATCGCAGCATATGGGTCTTCGAGCGCGCAGGCCACATCGCAGGTTACGCGGCGACCCGCCCCTGTTCCAATCCCAACACGGATGCCTGTGTCGGCGCAGAGGTGGACGATCATGGCGCGATCGAATTGCAGGCGCTCTACGTCCTGCCGTCGCTTTGGGGGAAGGGGATCGGAAGCCGGTTGATGACGCACGCATTGACAGCATCTGGCAAGAACGCGCACGCCGTTCTGTGGGTGATGGAGCGCAACGACCGCTCCCGCAGGTTCTATGAGCGCAAGGGTTGGATTACGGATGGGCGGGAGCGGACCCGGATGGAGCAAGGCATCGCCTTCCGTGAGCTTCGATATCGGTGGATCCCGTAGCCATCCCGAGGCAATGTTCTCCATAACTTCCCGCCAGTCATAGATCTGCCATAATTCTTTCCGTGGAAGGAAACATCTCATGGCGCTGAAATATTTTGGGACCGATGGAATTCGCGGCAAGGCGCTGGAATCGCCACTGACCCTTGAGGATGTCGGCCGGTGGGGCCAAGCCTGGGGGCGCGTTGCGCGGAAACGCGGCGCACGGGAACTGGTGGTTGGATGGGATCCGAGAAATAGCTCCGAAGCCATCGCGCAGGCCTTCCTCCAGGGGCTTGGCGACAACCTGGAGACCTGCATCCTGGGGATGGTGCCGACGCCCGCCGTGGCGTGGGTCACCCTGAACCGGGCCAACGCCTGGGGCCTCATGATCAGCGCCAGTCACAATCCCCCGGAAGACAACGGCATCAAGGGATTCAATAGCGTTGGCGAAAAGATCGAGGAAGAGGACGAAGCCGCCATCGAGGCCGCCTTTGACGACACCCGTCCACGCTCCGGGAAAACGATTGATTTGACACCAAATGTCAAACCGATGAAAGACTACCTGGCCTCCCAGGAGAGCATCGACCTGCCCCACGATTTCCCCGTGGTCATCGACTGCGCTCATGGCGCGACGGCGCCTTGGGCGCCGCGACTGCTGCACGGCGGCAAGATCCACTGGGTCGGAACGCCTGCGGATGGCTCCCGGATCAATGTGGGCGTGGGCTCTACGCACCTCGACAACCTTCGAAGCGAGGTCCTGCGCCTGGGCGCTGCGGTCGGTATCGCCTTCGACGGCGACGGAGATCGATGCCTGTTGGTGGACTCCGAAGGCACCGTGGTTGATGGCGACCAGATCATTTGGCTCATGGCCCAGGATCTCCAAAGCCACGGCGTCGAGGTTCCTGGCGTCGTGGGAACCCTGATGAGCAACGGCGGGCTGGAGGAGGCTCTGACGAGCCTTGAGATCCCCTTTGCGCGGACCCAGGTCGGGGACAAGTTCATGCTGCGGGAACTCAATGCGCGGAAATGGGATCTCGCCGCAGAAGCGTCTGGACATGTGATCCAGAAGCATCTGGGTCCCTCGGGAGACGGACTTTCCGCGGCCATCGCCTGCCTCAAGGCGCTGCTGCGCCGCACCCCCCAGCAGCGCTGGGTCTGGCAGTTCCGCCCATGGCCCCTGAAGCTGGTGAATATCGTCGCTCCCCAGCGGGTGCCGCTGGAGGCCTGCTCCCAGCTCCAAAACGCCATGGAGCAGGTGACGCTTCAGTTTGGAAGCGAGGTCCGCATGGTTATCCGATGGTCGGGCACCGAACCCAAGCTGCGGCTCATGGTGGAAGCGCGCGAGGAAGCCACCGTCGCTGCCGTTCTTGAGCAACTTGAACCCGCGGCTCGCGCCGATTTAGGGCTTTGACGAATTCACCTTGAACCCTGCTAGTCTGGGGTGGTTCCAGATCTAGTCCATTTGCGGAGTATCTCGTTGTCCACTCGTCTCGGCGTGAATATCGATCATGTGGCGACCCTTCGTCAGGCGCGCCTGGGCCGTGAGCCGGAACCTGTTGCGGCAGCCCTGTTGGCGTGCGGAGCGGGAGCGCACAGCATCACCGTTCATCTGCGCGGGGATCGGCGCCATGTGCAGGAACGCGATGTGCGTCTGCTCAAGGAAGTGCTGCTCGTTCCCCTCAATGTGGAATGCGCGGCCACGCCCGAAGCCATGGCGACCGTCATTCCCATCAAGCCGAACTGGGTGACCCTCGTGCCGGAAACGCGCGAAGAGCTGACCACGCAGGGCGGTCTGGATGTGGTCTTCCTGCAGTCCCACCTGAAGCAGATCATTCGGGAACTGCGCACATCGGATATCCGCGTGAGCCTTTTCATCGATCCCCAGATGGAACAGGTGAAGATGGCCTCCCGCCTGGAAGCGGATGCCATCGAGTTCAACACGGGCATTTACGCAGACCTTCCCAATGGTGCAGATCCAACCGCCGAACTGGAGCGCCTTCGCGAAGCATCCAGACTCGGGGCTCGGGTCGGATTGCGTGTGCTCGCAGGCCATGGCCTGAACCTGCGCAACGTCGGCCCCATCGCGGCCATTCCGGAAATCGAAGAACTGAACATCGGCCACGCAATCATGGGGCGCGCCATTCTGGTTGGAATGGAGCGCGCCGTCCAGGAGATGATTGCAGCCATCAACGAGGCGATCTAGATGTCGACCCTGCGCGGAAACCTGCAGAGCATTTCTCTGACGGACGTTGTCCAGCTTCTGCACGTCAACCGCAAGACCGGCAAGCTCCACATCATCCAAGGCAAGCGCACGGGCACCCTCTACGTTGAAAACGGCGAGGTGATCCATGCGGAAACGCCTCAGACTGCGGGGGAAAGCGCCGCGTTCGATGTGTTGGAATGGGACAAAGGTGAATTCGAGTTCGTGGTCGCTAAATTCAAGGTGCCCACCAGCATCCGCCGCTCTGTCACCGACCTGTTGATGGAATCGGCCCGCACATCCGATTCCCGTAAGCGGTTGAGGGGCATCTTCCCGAACCTTCACGCCGTGCCATGGCCCACCGCCAAGGAACCCCAGCTTTCCTCGGGGCTCAAGATCTTCCAGGAAGACCGCAAGGTACTGCCCTTCCTTGATGGATTCAGGGATTTCCTTGAGATCATCAATGTGACCGAATTGGGCGAAGTGAGCGTGCTGCAAACCTGCCTCTTGCTCAAGGAAGCCGGTCGGCTCCAGGTGCTGGAGCCCTCCATCACGCTGACCGTCCACACCCTGAAGACCGGCCTTTTCAAGAAGGGCGATCACATTGAGGCCTCCAAGACCGTGGAGTCGGTCTGGCAGCTCATGGGACCGTACCGCAATAGCCAGATCCGCAACGCGCGCATCATGTGGCCAGAAGGTCCTGCCGTGGAGACGATCCAATTCAACGGGAACGTCGAAGACCAGACGGTCCTGATCCCCAAGGAACTCATGCAGGCGTGGGGGCTTTCCGAAGGAATACTTGTCAGTCTGCGCCCTGCTCCATAGATTCACCCGAGAGCCATCATGGAAAACCTGGACCCATTCAACAGCCCTGAGCCACTGCCGCAGGTGGACGATTCCGGAGACCTGCTCCAGGAATTCCGTAATCGCAATGAAGCCATGGACGCCCGTTTGGACAATCTGCTGGAATTGGTCCATCAGATTCGGGGAGAACTGCAGGACGAATCCAAGCGGAGCTTGACCCGGCTGGCCGCCGCCGCCGCGGATATGGCGAACGGACGCGTCTACCAGCAAATCGATATCCAGGCCAAGGGGGAACTCGGCGCCCTGGTCAGCAGCATCAATCAGACCCTCCAGAACCTGCAGCAACTGGATTCTTCTGTCAAACAACAGAGCACCCAGGTGCCAGAGCTGGCGGCGCAACTCGACGCCATCACCGCGGATACGGAAGAGGCCACCCAGAGCGTCATGAACCGCCTCGACGCGCTGATGCAGGCGGCTGATGAAGCCGGGCGTGGGGTAGCCCTGGCTGCAGCCCAGATTACCGAGATTCAGGAAGGCCATACGCGCTTCCAGAGCCAGATCGACGCCTTCCTTGCGCGCGCCAGCCAAGGCGAAGACCCCACCCGCGTGGCCCAGGAAATCCTTGAGTTCCTGTTCGAGCATCAGACCACCACGCGCCTGCCACCCATGGACTTGGACAATGTTCAAATCCAGGTCAAGCGCGTCTCTGACGAGTCCTTCGAGATATTGAACACACTGCAGTTCCAGGACATTACGCGACAGAAGGTCGAAAAGGTGGTCCTGCTGCTCAAGCAGTTCAAGGCCGGACTCTCGCGCCTTCTCTCAATCTTCAAGATCGAGACGGAAGACACACCCGCCGGATCAAGCGTCTTCGAGCACCGCCAGGCGGCGACTCAGGAGAAGATCTTCGACACCAATCTGAGTCCAGACGAGAAGAAGGAATCCGTCGAAGACATCATCGCCCAGTTCAAGAAGGGCAAAGGCTAGCAGCCAGCATCCCCAGCCCATGATCGGATCAGTCCGCCGACGCGCTGATCCGATCCAGAAGCTCGAAATTGATCTCGCGAAGCTGCTCAAACAGATCCGTTCTGGCCAGGAAGGCTTCCGGCTGCTGGACATAGCGATCCATGAAGGATTCGCCTTCCGCCTTCGACGCCTCAATGAGGCCCTGGATCGAGGCCTTGGAAAATTCCAGGTGGCATTGCAGTCCGATGCAATGTCTCACGCGAAAGGCCTGGGCGGCGCAGGCCTCGCTGAAGAGCCCGTGTCTTGCGCCGGGCGGAATCGCGAAGGTGTCACCGTGCCAATGGAACGCCTCGAACCGCTGCGGCAGGGCGGAAAACACCTCGTCCATCTGGGCTGACGCCGGGCGCTCCACCGCATGCCAGCCAATCTCACGCCAGGCGTTGCGGACCACAGCCCCACCCAGTCGTTCCGCCAACAATTGGGCCCCCAGGCAGATGCCAAGCACCGGCCGATCGGCGGCCAGAATCGCGTCGAGAAACGCCTTTTCCGCCCGAAGCCACGGGTAGGCGGCCTCTTCGCCGACATTCATCGGCCCGCCCAAGATGACCAGGAAGTCGAATGAATCGAACGCTGGAGCGGGGTCTCCCAGGTGCCACTGCGTGAACGCCAGGGAATGACCTCGGTGTTCCGCCCATTCGGCAAGGGTGCCCGCGCCTTCGTACGCAACATGCTGGAAAACCTGGATCCGCACAATATTTCCCTTCCAGAAAGGCCTTTCAGCACGAAGTCGGATTCAAGATTTTCCCATCAGGGTCGATCCGGGGGATAGTCCATGAACCCAGGAAAATGCTCCGATTCTTGATCCACCTCAGTCTTGCGCTGCTTATCGGAAGCCATAGCGGCTTCTGCGCGGATCTATTGACTGGACGCTTCACCTTTGCGTCCTACGGAAGCCATCAGGGCCTGGGCAACCTCGCTGTGCGCCGCCTGATCCAGGATCCAGACGGCTTCATCTGGGTGGGAACGGAAGACGGCCTCTACCGTTTCGACGGCATGCAATTCAAGGCCTTTGGCATGAAAGACGGGTTGCCCTCCGCCTTCATCGAGACCTTGGGACTGGATGCCCAAGGCCAACTCTGGGTGGGCACCTACCGCGGACTCGTGCGTTTTGACGGCCGGAAATTCCATCCCGTCCCCTTGTCAGAGGAGGCCGCGCGCGTGACAGGCCTCGCGCTGGATCGCCATCATCGCGTATGGATCGCGACCGACAATGGACTGCTGCATGATGGCCCCCAGGGCTTCACGCTGGATCCAGCCTGGCCCGGCGGCCCTGCCCTGGCCCTTGCGAACGCGCCCGATGGCACCCTCTGGTCGGCGCAGGGAACGACGCTCCTTCGAAGGACGGAAGGCCATGGGACCGCCATGTGGAGCCCCCAGGGAGAAATCACCTCGGGGGCGATCCGCTTCATCGGCGTGGATCCCCAGGGGTCGCCTTGGGTGATTGGGCCGCGCGGCATCTGGGGCTGGAATCCACCCGGACGACTCTGGCGCGTGGCGGGGTTCGAGCCGCTGACCCGGGATCGCCTGGGCCGTCCCACGGGTCCCCCGATCTGGGATCCCTCGGGGCGCCTGTGGCTTCCATGCACCGGTGGCGCAGCCTTCATGGAACAGGGGGTATGGCGTTCCTTTTCCCGCGCCAACGGCCTGCCCATCGCCTTCTCGAACGCCCTTTTGGCGGATCGGGAAGGCCACATCTGGGTCGGCGGCACGGGGTTGCACCGGCTTCTGGGCGAAGGATCCGTCGAAGCCATCACCAGCCTGGAAGGACTGCCAGAGGATTGCGTGCGAGGCGTATGGAAAGGAGCCTCCAGCGAGATCCTCATCGGCACGGATACGGGGCTGGCGGTCTGGAACAACCGTAAATGGATCAGGCCAAGTCTGTTTGTGGGGAAAGCCATCCGCGCCAGCTGCCTGGATCCGGATGGCACCCGCTATTTGGCAGGCCATTCGCCGGATATTTTCGCCTGGCCCGCCCATGGCAAACCCTTTGCACTATCGCTCCCAGCAGGGCTTCTCGGCACGGGTCGGATTTTCGATCTGGCCTGGCTGGACCATCGACTCTGGGTGGCCACGGAAAACGGCGGCCTCATCAGCCTTCAGCAAGGCGCCGAAGGCTGGATCGGGGAGCGGGAAGCGCTTCCCAGCGGGACCCCCAGCGAACGCTTCAGCGATTTGTATATCGACTCATCCCACCGCCTCTGGGCAACGGGAAGCCTCGGATTGGGGTTGCGGACCCCCGACGGTCGCTGGCTGCGCTTTGGGACCTCGGATGGACTGGAGCGAAATCATGTGGCCTACCTCCTCCAGCGCGCATCCGGCGAATACCTCATCGCCTATTTCGATGGCGTTGGCATCACACGATTCCAATTGGATGGCGAGCGGCTGCGCGTCACGGGCCGACTGGACCAGGCTTCGGGCCTGCGCTCGAACAAGGTCTATTCCATGCTGGAGGACCACACCAAGCGCCTCTGGGTGGGCACCGGTCTGGGACTCACCCTGTTCAACCGCCCGCCAGACTACGCATCCCACCTGGACTTCACCAACGATCAGGGCCTTGCAAGCGAAGACTGCAATGCCCTGGCGCTCATGGAGGATGCCTCTGGGGATGTCTGGGTCGGCACTGGTGGCGGTTTGATCCATCTTCGGAACGCCTGGCGACAGACGCACCCATCGCCGCCCCCCACGCGCATCCTGGCCTCCAGCTTCAAGACCCGCACCAGCCTGGGGGATCAGTGGGATGGCATCCCCGAATCAAAGGTCACCCGCTCACCCGCCAACACATTCAATGTCCAGTTCGCCGCCCTGGGATTCCACTCCAGCGGGATCGAGCACCGCGTCCGCCTGCTTGGGCTCGAGACGACCTGGCATCTGACCAGTTCCCATGAAGCCCGATTCCCTGGATTGGAGCCCGGACGTTATCGTTTCGAAGTCCAGTCACGGTATCCCTTCGGCGATTGGGGCGCGCTGGACGCCCTCGAATTCACCGTCAAACCGCACCTGTGGCAGACCTGGTGGTTCCGAATCGTAGCCGCGGCGCTGGTTCTGGTGTTGAGCGCGTCAGCGATTCGCCGCCATATCCGCCTGATCCGCCAACAGGGCCTTTCTGACCCCCTGACGGGCCTCCGCAATCGCCGCAGCCTGGACCGGGAGTTCATCAAGGATGTGGAACTCACCAAGCGCCGCTATGCCCTATGGAACCACCAGGTGGCCGATCCTCCCAGCAACCAGGACCTGATCTTCTACATGGTGGATATCGATCACTTCAAGCTGGTGAACGATACGTACGGCCACGCCACCGGGGATCGTGTGCTCAAGCGCATGGCGAAAATCCTGCTCCAGGCTTCGCGAGGATCCGATTCCGTGATCCGCTGGGGAGGCGAAGAGTTCTTGCTCATCGCGAGGCAGGCCGACCGGCGTCAGGCCCAAGTCGTGGCCGAGCGCATCCGCAGTTCCGTCGCCCGCGAGGCATTCGAAAGCCTTGAAGGTCACCACATTCCCCTCACCTGCTCCGTCGGCTTCTGCCCCTTCCCCCTGCAGCCAGGGTTTTCCGATGCCCTGTCATGGGAGGAAACCGTGGGCATCTCCGATCAGTGCTTGTACGCCGCTAAGCGCAGCGGGCGAAACCTGTGGGTTGGATTGCAGGCCAAGAATTACGGCCTGCTGCACCCCGATGCGCAGAATGCGTCCGCCTACTCCATCCCCGCATGGATCGAAGAAGAATTGGTCGAAATTCAGACCAACCACCCGCATCCGCAGGCGATGGTCTGGGATCTGGTTGGCAGCCTCTAATCTGGCTTGATTCGGTGGCTGAAGGAATCAGGCGTTCCGAGGGGTCGCGCGACGAAAAGCGACGAGGTGCAGCAATCCCGTGACGACGCAGACCACCAGAATGGCCCGTGAGGGGTGGGGAAAGAACACGACCTCGCCCACCGCGCGCGTCAGGTAGACGAGCATGCCCAACAGCACCGAAAGCCGCCCCAGTCGCGTCGATAGCTCGCGGGGGCAGGCCAGGAAAGCCAGCGCCAGGAACAGGATCATCAGAGTTCCGCCGACATTGAACGCCATCAGCAAGGCGCGCACTCCGGGCTCCAGCCCCGGCAGGCGTGTGATCACCAGGAAAAGCAGCAGATGGAACAAGGCGAACAGCGCGTTGACCGCACCACAGCACCAAAGGATCGTTCTCGTCGTCGCATCCATGATCGGACTCCAGGAGTATCACGCACCGGGCGGAAATACGCCGCCTTCGGGAATGCGACTCAGATCAAAGGGCGTCTGCTGGTAGACGTAGTAGTTCAGCCAGTTGCAGTAAAGCAGGTTGGCGTGGCCGCGCCAGCGGACGTCCGGCTCTTTCGCTGGATCATCGCCCGGGAAATAGTTCCTGGGGATGGCGATGGGCAGACCTTTGTGCAGATCCCTCAGATACTCCGACTGCAGGGTCAAGGGATCGTACTCGGAATGGCCGGTGACGAAGATGTGGCGGCGGTCCGCAGACATGATGATGTAGACGCCGGCCTCGGCGGATTCGGAAAGCAGCACCAGTTCTGGCACGGCCAGGATGTCTTCGCGGCGCGTCTCCGTATGCCTGGAATGGGGGGCGTAGAACACGTCGTCAAACCCGCGGGCCAATGGCTCGAAACGCACATTGAGGCGATGCTCGAACACGCCGAACATCTTCGTCTCGAGATCGT